>CAZBPO010000490.1:1271-1507 GCA_964493795.1 uncultured Flavobacteriaceae bacterium | reverse complement strand
GATCCGCGCCGTCAACTCGCTCTCGCACTACACCGACTGGACCGTCGGCCACGTGCATGCCGGCGCGCTGGGCTGGGTGGCGATGATCACCTTCGGCTCGTTCTATGCGCTGGTGCCATGGATGTGGAAACAGGAGCGCATGTACTCGACGCGTCTGGTCGAGTGGCACTTCTGGCTCGCGCTGGCCGGGACCGTCATCTACGTCTTCGCAATGTGGAACTCGGGCATCATTCAGG
>CAZBPO010000490.1:0-1261 GCA_964493795.1 uncultured Flavobacteriaceae bacterium | reverse complement strand
CATCGCGCGCACAGTCGGCGGCCTTCTGTTCCTGATCGGCGCGGTGGTCGGCGCCTACAACATCGCGATGACGATCCGCATGTCGCGCCGCGGCGCGCCGAAGACGGACGCAGCCGACATGCCCGCGACCACGACCATGCAGGCGGGAGAATAGGCCGTGCCGAACTTTCACCGTAAGCTGGAACGCAACGCCATCGGCTTCGTGCTGGCCATTATCGGCGTGTCGGCGATTGGCGGCCTCGTCGAGATCGCGCCGCTGTTCACGATCAGCGAAACCGTCGAGGAGGCGCCGGACATGCGCCTCTACACGCCGCTGGAGCTGGCGGGCCGCAACATCTATATCCGCGAGGGCTGCTATGCCTGCCATTCGCAGATGATCCGCACGCTGCGCGACGAGGTCGAGCGCTACGGACCGTTCTCTTTGGCCGTGGAATCGCAATACGACCATCCGATGCTGTGGGGCTCGAAGCGCACCGGGCCGGACCTGGCGCGCGTGGGCGGCAAGTATTCCGACGCCTGGCATGTGGCGCATCTGATGAACCCGCGCGACGTCGTGCCGGCCTCGGTGATGCCGCGCTATGGCTGGCTGCAGCGCAACGAGCTGAAGATCGAGGATCTCGGCCGGCACCTCGCCGCGCAGCAGATCGTCGGCGTGCCCTATACCGACGATATGGTCGCCAACGCGACCGCGGACGCCTATGGGCAGGCCAACCCCGAAAGCGACCAGGCCGCCGGCGTCGCCGAACGCTATGGCGAGGCGACGAATGTGCGCGCTTTCGACGGCGACGCGGCGCGCCTGACGGAAATGGATGCGCTGGTCGCCTATCTGCAGATTCTGGGCAAGCTGACCGACGCCGCGCACAAGCGGACGGCCGAACCGGACGCGGAGGAGTAGGACGATGGAGATCGACCACCAATCGAGCGTCGCCTTCGCCAAGAGTTGGGGGCTTTTCTATCTGATCGCGCTGTCGATCGGCGTCCTGATCTATGCGCTGTGGCCGTCGAACCGGTCGCGCTTCGACCGGGCGAAGAACAGCATCCTCGAAAACAGCGACCGGCCCGGAGACTAGCGGCATGGGTACCGAAGAACGCGATCCCGTCACCGGCGAGACGACGACCGGTCACGAATGGAACGGCATCGAGGAGCTGAACACGCCCGTGCCGCGCGTGGTGCTGTTCTTTCTGGCGGCGACCATTCTGTTCTCGATCATCTACTGGGTGCTGATGCCGGCCTGGCCGACGGGGCGCGACTACACCAAGG
>CAZBPO010000489.1:0-1518 GCA_964493795.1 uncultured Flavobacteriaceae bacterium | reverse complement strand
TCCTCGTGTCGTTCGAGCGGTAATCGGCGCCGAGGATCAGGTTGTTCTCGACCCCGAACCAGTAGAACGGACGGCTCATATGCGCGTCGAGCGAGAAGGAATCCTGCGTGTAGTCACGCGCGAGCCAGGCCAGCGCCGACACCACCCCGGTGGGTGAGGCGGCCGATCCGGCGAAGGCATACTGCATATCGGCCTCGGCCCGCGTGAAAAGCGCCGACAGCTTGTAATGGCCGCCATCGTCGAAGCGCCGCTCCACCTCGGCCATGGCGTCGGTGACGGTATTGTCGAAATAGTTCCAGTCGGCCCCGGTATAGGTGGAGACCGGCAGATCGAGCGTGGTGCCGTCGGCATAGGTCGGCAGACCGTTCGTCGGGGTGATGTCGCGCTTGCGGTGGCTGAGCGAGAAGGTCGCGGTGGTATTGGCGTCGAGATCGACGGCAATCGTGCCATAGGCCAGCGCCACCTTGTTATCGACCACATCCATCCAGCTATCGCGCGCCCCATAAGCGCCGACCAGACGGCCGCGCACGGTGCCGCTTTCGTTCAGCGCGCCGCTCACATCGGCCTCGATCCGGCGGTTGTTCCACGATCCGGCGATGCCGGTCACGTTGAAACGAAAGTCCTCGGTCGGCTGTTTCAGGCGCATGTTGATGGTGCCCGCAGGCTCGCCCGTGCCGGTGAACAGGCCCGAGGGTCCGCGCAGGATTTCCACGTGATCGACGATCGCCATATCGGGCTGGGTGCCGTAGAGGCTGGACAGCGGCGTGATCAGCCCGTTCATCGAGAAGCTGTCGAACTCGAACCCGCGCGAATAGATCGAGGAGCGCCCGTCGTCATTGCTCAGCACCATGACGCCCGGCGTCTTTCGCATCGCCGAGTCGAGCGAGGTGGCGTTGCCGTCGCGCAGGCGCTGCCATGTCAGCACCGTGGTGGATTGCGGAATCTCGCGCAGGGGGCGGACGTCCTTGTCGCCGACGCTGATCAGATCGGTGGTATAGCTGCCGCTGTCCTCGGTCTCGTAACTGGAACCTTCGACGAGGATCGTCGGAAGCAGCGTCGCCTCATCCTCGTCCGCAACCTGTTGCGCCCAGGCCAGTTGTGGCACCGCCACGCTCAGGATCGTCGAAATCAAAAGACCGCGCAGCAGCCGACCCCGGCGCATTGCGCCGTGAGAACCCATAGTATCCATTTATCCAAGTCTCCGTAGGACGGAATAGTCTGGCTATGGAGACAAAGCTTCGTGGCGGGTCCGTCAGTTTCACGCGAGTCCTATACCCGCGACAGACTCGCGGCAAGGAACCGGCCACGCGCAAATTGTCGCATAGATTCAGGACATGCGGCGCACCCGTCCTTGGCCGAACGAAACCCGAAGGCGACGGGGAAGGCCGCAGCCGGCCCTCCCCCACCCCGTCAGAAATTATCGACCCGCGACACCAGACCGACCAGCCCGCCGATCAGGCCCACGACGGTCTGCGTGGCGGTGACGGCCGATTCTGTTGCCAGAACCGTGTCCTTGGG
>CAZBPO010000488.1:0-1535 GCA_964493795.1 uncultured Flavobacteriaceae bacterium | reverse complement strand
AGCGAACTCAGGAGACGGGCTACGGCCTCGAGCCTATCGAAGCCTTCGGGGCCGAGCGGGATGACGGCCGCCGTGCCTTCGTCTGCGCCTAAGCCGCCGAGACGCAGGATCTGAAGCCGTTCGCCGTTCTTGAGGGTGTGGACGAAGTGGGAGCCTTGCGCGTCTGATTGGCCGGGTGCCTGCGCATCAATGTATTGTGACGTGTCGTCCTTCCGTAGGATGGCGGGCGGTGCGGTCAATAGTACGACGCCAGTGTTCACGGTGGGTGCCCAGATGGGCGCGGCCTCTTTGGCGTCGAGGGCCGGCGACAACAGGAAATCGCAGCCCCCATCGAGACCTCGTCGCCTCGGTTGCTGCGGTGTCGGCATTCGGTTCCAGCTGAGCGGCCTCGAAGTCGCGCTGATAGTCTTCGTTCCGGCGCAGCCATTCCCGGGCGAGTTCAGGCGAGACGAGGCCTTCGACGTATTCGTAGCGCTCGGATGATCGCCAGTGCGAGATGTCGGGGGTCATGAATCCTCCGCCAGCAAACCTGCAGCAGCTTCGCTGCGCAGGATTCCGCCACGCAAGCGCAAGCGGAAGCCGGAGAAATGGAAACGGGCGATGCCGCTGCGGCATCACCCCCGCATCAACGACGCGGGTGCTCGTGTGCGAGCTCGCGGTAGCCGTGCTGGGTCATCCATTTCGCACGATCGAGATGATTGTCATGGATGCGGCGGGCCCGCTCCGGTTCGGCGGCCGGGTCTATGCCGAACAGGATCGACACGGCCTCTTCCCAGGCAGCGCCGTCCGACGCGGCATCAAGGAGACGGAGGTAGAGCGTCATGTGCGCCCGATCATAATCGGTGATCGACGCGCTCTCCGGCGGTCGCTCGAGGAAGTCTGCCTTGGTCACGACGCCCCACCTGGAATCACAGAGCCCCTGCGTGTCGGCATGGCGTTAACCAAGCCCGACTTCGACGGCAACTGGTATGGCTGCTGGCTCGCAACGCGGGTTGGCCGTCGTGGAACGGCGCTACTTTCTCTTCCGCATGTCGCTGGCGGCTTTTCGGCCATGGACGAGCATCACCCCTTCACCTTGGTCGGACTGCAGAAAGACGATGCCGTTACCTTCAAGGGCCCGGCGCACCTGATCGCGCGTGGTCTCGTACACCTTAAGGTCGTTCTCAGACTCGAGGCGTTTGAGCGCGGTCAGCGATATTCGAGCCTCGTCAGCGAGCGTCTCCTGTGTCCAACCCAGCAGCGCGCGTGCGGCCCGCGACAGTCGGGCGGTGATCATGCATGATCACCTCCACTCGGACCTCAGCGCACGCCAGAACTACGACTATAATAGTCGTTCCTGGCTTCTCGGGCCAGACTGAAGAGCGTCTATTGCGGTCGTTCGAGTAGTTCAGGCCGCAACCTGATTCGGATGCTTTGGCCGACGAAGACCCCGTCCGGATCGACCGGACGGGGCGTCGCCGGAGTCTCAGTCGCCGTTGCGGCGGCTGGGGCGGGACCAGATGAGGCTGAAAGCTTCGCCGTCCTCGTCGTCGAAC
>CAZBPO010000487.1:0-1549 GCA_964493795.1 uncultured Flavobacteriaceae bacterium | reverse complement strand
CCCTGCCCATCTGCTTGGCCGCCGGGGCGACCCCCGGCACGGCGGCGCCGTCTTCGCCCCGCACCGCCGCCGTGTCGCCGACGACGAAAATCTCCGGCGATCCCGGCACCGACAGATCGGCGCCGACCTGAACGCGGCCGGCGCGATCACGTTGCGTCTCGGGCCCCAGCCAGACATGGGCGGGCGAGGCTTGGACGCCGGCCGCCCAGATGATCGTGCGGCAGGGCAGAAATTCGCCGCCCAGCGTCACGCCGGTCTCGCTGCAATCGGTCACCGCCTGACCCAGCCGGATTTCGACACCCAGACGCTCCAGCGCCTTCGATCCCCTGGCTGAAAGCCTGGGCGGCATCGCCGCCAGAATGCGCGGTCCCGCCTCGATCAGCACGATGCGCGTCTTCATCGTGTCGATATGGCGGAACTCGCGGGCGAGCGTGCGGTGCGCCAGCTCGGCGATCGCGCCCGCCATCTCCACCCCGGTCGGCCCCGCGCCGACGACGGCGAAAGTCAGATGGGCGTCGCGCTCGGCCGGGTCGGCCGCGACTTCGGCGCGCTCGAAGGCTTCCAGAATACGGCGGCGGATGCCGGTGGCGTCGTCCAGCGTCTTCAGCCCGGGCGCGAAACGCGCCCAGTCCTCGCGGCCGAAATAGGCGTGGCTCGCGCCGGTCGCGAGGATCAGAAAGTCGTAAGGCAGCGTCTTGCCCGACGCGAGGATCACCTGCCGGGCCGCCCGGTCGATCCCGGTCACTTCGTCCAGAATCACCGCCGCGTTCTTTTGCCGCCGCAGCACCGCGCGGATCGGCTGGGCGATCTGGGCCGGCGACAGGGCGGCCGTCGCCACCTGATAAAGCAGCGGCTGGAACAGATGATGGTTGCGCCGGTCGACCAGCGTGATGTCGGCATCGGCGCGTTTCAGCGCCTTGGCCGCCGCCAGCCCGCCGAATCCGCCGCCCACGATGACGATGCGGGGGCGGGGCGGAATTTCGGCGGCCACGGGACGGCTCCTTTTTGCAATGCAGCATGTCGTCCCGCCGCGCCGCCTTCGCAAGTCCCCCGCAGGGCGGCGTGACGCCGCAGGATGGCGTTCACGCAGTAGAGGTTGACTTGGCCCGGCCGTTCCCGTATCGACACGCCTCTTTTGCAGGGACGGCCTTGCTGAGGCGCGGAAATCCGCGACTTTCGGGCCGTCGGGAGTGAGACGATGAAGCGGACCTATCAGCCCTCGAAAATCGTGCGCAAGCGCCGTCACGGCTTCCGCACGCGCTCGGCCACGGTCGGCGGCCGCAAGATCCTTGCGAAGCGCCGCGCCCACGGCCGCAAGCGCCTGTCGGCCTAAGGCCCCGGGCGGGCCGGGTTCGTCCGGTCCATCACGGCCATGAGCGACACGCAAAGCCTTCCTGAAACCGGCCGAAAGGCCGGTTTTGCTTTGGTGCGCGGCCTGAAGAAACGGGCCCAGTTCCTGGCCGCCGCCAAGGGCGTGCGCGCCCACCGCCCGACGCTCAGCCTTCAGCGCCGCGACCGGCGCGATCACGACGACGCCATCGGGGTCGGC
>CAZBPO010000486.1:1113-1553 GCA_964493795.1 uncultured Flavobacteriaceae bacterium | reverse complement strand
GAACCTGATCCCGGTGACGCTGGAGCTGGGCGGCAAGTCGCCGAACATCTTCTTCAAGGATGTGATGGCCGAGGACGACGCCTTTCTGGACAAGGCGCTGGAAGGCTTCGCCATGTTCGCGCTGAATCAGGGCGAAGTGTGCACCTGTCCCAGCCGGGCGCTGGTGCAGGAAGACATCTATGACGCGTTCATGGAGAAGGCGCTGAAGCGCGTCGGCGCGATCGTGCAGGGCGACCCGCTGAATCCCGGCACGATGATCGGCGCGCAGGCCTCGTCGGAGCAGCTTGAGAAGATCCTGAGCTATCTCGACATCGGGCGGCAGGAAGGCGCCGACGTGCTGATCGGCGGCGGCCGCGCCGAACTGGGCGGTGATCTGGCCGGCGGCTACTACGTGCAGCCGACCGTCCTGCGCGGCCACAACAAGATGCGCGTGTTCCAGG
>CAZBPO010000486.1:0-1103 GCA_964493795.1 uncultured Flavobacteriaceae bacterium | reverse complement strand
CGTCTCGGTGACGACGTTCAAGACCGAGGACGAAGCGCTGGAGATCGCCAACGACACGCTCTACGGGTTGGGGGCGGGTGTGTGGACCCGCGACGGCAATCGGGCGTTCCGCGTCGGGCGCGGCATTCAGGCCGGCCGGGTATGGACCAATTGCTATCACGCCTATCCGGCGCACGCCGCCTTTGGCGGCTACAAGCAATCGGGCATCGGGCGCGAAAACCACCGCATGATGCTGGACCACTATCAGCAGACCAAGAACCTGCTGGTCAGCTATAGCCCGAACAAGCTCGGGTTCTTCTGAGGCTCCTCCCGCGCGTCACCGGACGTACGGGCTTGGGCGGCCGTCTTCGCCGAGGCAGGATGGCCGCCCCCTTTTTTCAGGGAGCCGCGGATGCCGCCCAGAGTTTCAGCCACCGACGCCGCCCGCGCGCTGCTGCGAGACATCGTGGCGGAGCATGGGGCGGTGATGTTCCATCAATCCGGCGGGTGCTGCGACGGGTCGTCGCCGATGTGCTATCCGGCCGGCGAATTCCTGCTGGCCGATCATGACGTGAAGCTGGGCGAGATCGACGGCGCGCCGTTCTATATCGGCGGTCTGCAGGCCTCGGCCTGGGAAGGCACCGACCTGATCATCGACGCGGTTCCCGGGCGCGGCGGGATGTTTTCGCTGGATAATGGACGCGAGCAGCGCTTCCTGACGCGCTCGACGGTGTGCCGCCCGGCGTGAGGCTTTAAGATTTTGTTAGGCAATGTGGCGCGAGCGTTCCGACACGCGCCCGCATTTCGCCGCGTTTCTCCTGCTATCGTGACGACGAGGCGAATCGAAACCCGGTCAGGGTCAATCGCGGTCGCCGTGAGGGGATGAGCGGATGAGTACGACTGATCGCGGCGCGTTCGACCAGGCCGAATACGACCGGCGCTTCCACGGCGACTTCATGTATGACGCGACGCTGGAGGACGAGGAGGGCGCTTCGACGCGCTCGCCTTTGTTCATCATCCTGACGGCGCTTGTGCTGACGGCGTTCGGCGCGGTCATCTATGTCGCCTATCAGCAGGGCCGCAGTCAGGGCGATCGCGGCGCGCCGCCGGTGATCGCTGCCGAG
>CAZBPO010000485.1:1350-1565 GCA_964493795.1 uncultured Flavobacteriaceae bacterium | reverse complement strand
CGAAGCGGATGTCGAAGGCCGAGCCCAGCGCCGCCTCGACGGCCTCGATCTGGTCGTCGCCGAAGCCCCGGGCGCGCAGCGCCGCGTGGCCGAGGGCAGGGGCGCCGTTCAGCGTGCCGCGCCCCACGGCGTAGGCGACGATCTCGTCCTGCTGTTCGGGCGTGTAGCCCAGCGTCGTCAGCGCGGCAGGCACGGCGCGATTGATGATCTTGCAA
>CAZBPO010000485.1:0-1340 GCA_964493795.1 uncultured Flavobacteriaceae bacterium | reverse complement strand
CTTCACCAGCGCGAAATCGGGCTCGATGCCGGTGGTGTCGCAATCCATCACCAGCCCGATCGTGCCGGTGGGGGCGATGACGCTGACCTGCGCGTTGCGGAAGCCGGCCGTCTCGCCCTGCGCCAGCGCCTTGTCCCAGGCCGCGACGGCCGCAGCCGTGAGGCCATCGACCGGGCAGGCCTTGGCGTTCAGCGCCACCGGCGCGACATGCAGGCCCTCATAGCCGGCGATCTCGCCCAGCGCCGCGCGGCGATGGTTGCGGATGACGCGCAGCATGTGGTGGGCGTTGCGGGCATAGCCGGGGAATGCCCCCATCTCGCCCGCCATCTCGGCCGAGGCGGCATAGGCGGCGCCGGTCATCAGCGCCGACAGGGCGGCGGCGATGCCCCGGCCCTCGTCGCTGTCATAGCCGATGCCCGACGACATCAGCAGGCCGCCCAGATTGGCGAAGCCGAGGCCGAGCGTGCGGAAGTCGTAGCTGCGCTGGGCGATCTCGCGCGAGGGGAACTGGGCCATCATCACGCTGATCTCGAGCACGATGGTCCATAGCCGGCAGGCATGCTCGAAGCCGGCGATGTCGAAGCCGCCATCGGCGGTGCGGAAGGCGATGAGGTTCAGCGACGCCAGATTGCAGGCCGTGTCGTCGAGGAACATGTATTCGCTGCACGGATTGCTGGCGCGGATGGGGCCGCTTTCCGGGCAGGTGTGCCAGTCGTTGATGGTGGTATGGAACTGAATGCCCGGATCGGCGCAGGCCCACGCGGCGTGGCTGATCTTGTCCCACAGCTCGCGCGCCTTGAGCACCTTGGCGGGGCGGCCGCCGACGCGGCGCGTCAGCGTCCAGTCGCCGCCGGTTTCGACCGCGCGCAGGAAGGCGTCGTTGACGCGCACCGAATTGTTCGAGTTCTGGCCCGAGACGGTGAGATAGGCCTCGCTGTCCCAGTCGGTGTCATAGACGGGGAAGCGGATGTCGGTGAAGCCCTGGCGCGCGAACTGGATGACGCGCTGGATGGCGTTCTCGGGGATCATCGCGCGCTTGGCGGCGCGGATCTCGCGCTTGAGCGCGGGGTTCTTGGCCGGGTCGAAACAGTCGCCCTCGGGCCCGTCGCAGTTCACGCAGGCCTTCAGCACCGCGCCGAGATGCTTCTTCATCGCCTTTGAGCCGGCGACGAGGGCGGCGACTTTCTGTTCCTCGACCACCTTCCAGTCGATGAAGTCCTCGATATCGGGGTGGTCGGCGTCGACGATGACCATCTTGGCGGCGCGCCGCGTGGTGCCGCCCGACTTGATCGCGCCCGCCGCGCGGTCGCCGATCTTGAGCCAGCTCATCAGGCCGGACG
>CAZBPO010000484.1:536-1587 GCA_964493795.1 uncultured Flavobacteriaceae bacterium | reverse complement strand
GAACAGAAGACCGCCCAGATTGCGCAGCTTGCCGGGGGCGCGGCGGCGGTCGATCACGCCGTCATGCAGGGTCGCGACGCCGGCCGAATCGTACCCGCGATATTCAAGGCGTCGCAGGGCCTCGACGATCAGGGGCGCTGCGTCTTCCTTGCCGATGATGCCGACGATGCCGCACATGCGCGTCAGTCCTTCTTGTCCTTGCGCGCCTTCATCGCGGCGCGGAAACGGGCGGCCCAGCCGGGCTTCTCCGCCTGCGAGCTGCGCTCGATGGCGAGCGCGTCGGGCGCAACATCACGGGCGATGACCGAGCCTGCGGCGGTGTTGGCGTTGGCCCCCACGGTCACCGGCGCGACGAGCGAGGTGTTCGAGCCGATGAAGGCGCCCTCGCCGATCACCGTGCGGTGCTTGAAGAAGCCGTCATAGTTGCAGGTGATGGTGCCCGCGCCGATATTCGCGCCGGCCCCGACCGTGACGTCACCGAGATAGGTGAGGTGATTGGCCTTGGCGCCGGGGCCGAGTTTCGCGGCCTTGGTCTCGACGAAATTGCCGATATGCACGTTCGGGCCGATCTCGCTGCCGGGGCGCAGCCGCGCGAACGGGCCGATGATCGCGCCTTCGTCGATCGTCACGCCTTCCAGATGGCAGAACGGCTTGATCGTCACACCGGCCGCGACGCGGACGCCCGGGCCGAAAACGACGTTCTGGCCAATCTGCGTGCCGGGTCCGATCTCTGTATCGGCGGCGAAGTAGGCGGTTGCCGGATCGGCCAGCGTCACGCCGGCGGCCATATGCGCGCGGCGCGCCCGCGCCTGAAACGCGGCCTCGGCTTCGCTCAGTTCGCCCTGGCTGTTGACGCCCAGCACCTCGTCCGCCGCGCCCTCGACGGCGGCGGCTTTCAGCCCCTCGCCCACGGACAGCGCGATGACGTCGGTCAGATAAATCTCGTTCTTGGCGTTGTTCGAGCCGACCTGCGGGAGAAGGCGGAACAGGGTTTCGGCATCGGCCGCCATGACGCCGGAATTGCAGAAGCCGATCGCCGCCTCTTCCGGCG
>CAZBPO010000484.1:0-526 GCA_964493795.1 uncultured Flavobacteriaceae bacterium | reverse complement strand
CGTTGCGGATCAGCGCGCCGGACGCATCCAGCACCAGCCGGCCATAAGGGCTGGGGTCGGCCGGCCTGAAGCCCAGGACGACGACGGCCGCGCCGGCCGCGCGCGCCGCGAGCACGCGCTGAAGCGTCTCTTGCGTCAGCAGCGGGGTATCGGCGTAGAGGATGAGAACGTCGCCGCGGAAGTCCTTCAGCGCCTCGGCGGCGGCCAGCACCGCGTGGCCGGTGCCGCGCTGTTCGTTCTGGATCGCGGTTTCGGCGGGCGCGGCGGCGGCGGCGATCGCCTCGGCGTCCGGGCGCGTGACGACCACCAGACGGGCCGGATCGAGCGCCCGCGCGGTCGTCAGGACATGACCCAGCATCGTGCGGCCCGCGATCGGGTGCAGCACCTTGGGCAGCGGGGATTTCATGCGTGTGCCCTGCCCGGCGGCAAGGACGATCACGGCGAGCGGGCGCTGAGCAGTCAAATCCGGGGCCTTCATTCGATATCCGCCGATAGCCTACCGCTCGCCCGTTAAGAAACTGACGAT
>CAZBPO010000483.1:0-1594 GCA_964493795.1 uncultured Flavobacteriaceae bacterium | reverse complement strand
TTCAGCTGCTGCGCCAGCATGCCGGTCGAAGCGATGTTCATGGAACGCATGGCTGTCTGCTCCCCTTGCGCCTCAGGTCCGCGTCTCGCCCAGCTTCTGGACGGCCCGGCGCGACAAGTCCTCGCCGGCGTTCAGAAGTTCGGTCGACGCCTGATAGGCGCGCATGATTTCGATCATCCGCACCATCTCGACGACGGGCTGGACGTTTGAACTTTCGAGCATCCCCTGGACGACGCTATTGCCCTCGACCGCCGTCGGAACGTCTTCGGTCTCCCACAGCGAGTCGCCGATAGGCCTCAGCATCTGCGGGTTGTCGAAGGCGACCACGCCGATCCGGCCGCGTACGCCCTGCTCGGTCGAGATCGTCCCGTCGCGGGCGATCGTGATGGTCGTCTCTTCGGGCGAGAAGACGATCTCCGCGCCGCCCTCGTCTAGCACGGCGTGTCCGGCCGACGTCACCAGCCGGCCGGTATCGTCGCGGCCGAAATTGCCGTTGCGCGTATAGCGTTCGCCCTGCGGCGTCGCGATCGTGAAGAACCCGTCGCCCTCGATCGCGACGTCGAGCTGGTTGCCGGTCGTGCGCATCTCGCCGCCCGACATGTCGTGCGTCGCCAGGGTGTCGCGCACGAAGGACAGCGGTTCCTTGCGGCGCCCGATCGCGCCCTGCACGTCGACGTTGACGATGTATTCCTGGAACACCGGGCTCTCGCGCTTGAAGCCTGTGGTGTTCATGTTCGCGATATTGTTCGCGATCACCTCCATGGAGCGGCGCGCAACCATCTGGTTGGAGAGGCTGAGCAGCAGCGCGTTATCCATGGCCTTGGCGCATTCCTTTGCGTGGACGAAACGCCGACACGTTCGTCGGGACTTTTGCCCCGTTAACCCTCCGCAAGCCCCGTGCCAGACTTAAGTCATTGAAAAGTATGAACATGATGGACGGCGCTTCGCTCATCACGGCAAACTCTGCCGTGCCGCCCCTGCCGAAATCTGCTATGGCGGGGCACGGGGGACTCAATCCTCAGGGGGAAGAGAAGATGTCGTTGACGCGTAAACTCTCGGCCGAGTTCATCGGCACGTTCATTCTGGTCTTTGGCGGCGCGGGTTCCGCCGTCCTCGCCGCCGGCATTCCCGATCTTGGGATCGGCTATGCGGGCGTCAGCCTCGCCTTCGGTCTCACCGTCCTGACCGCCGCCTATGCGCTCGGCCATATTTCGGGCGGTCATTTCAATCCGGCCGTGACGCTGGGCCTGGTGGCTGCCGGCCGCACCAGCCCGCTGGACGCCGGTCCCTATATTCTCGCTCAGGTGGTCGGCGCGATCGCAGCCGGCGGCGCGCTCTACTTCATCGCCTCGGGCGTCGCCGGGTTCGAAGCCGGCGGCTTCGCCACGAACGGCTATGGCGAGTTGTCGCCGCACGGCTATTCGCTGGCCTCCGCCGCCACGATCGAGGTTCTGCTGACGGCGGTCTTCCTGATCGTCATCGTCGGCGTCACCAGCGCCGGCGCGCCGGCCGGTTTCGCGCCCCTGGCGATCGGTCTTGCCCTGACGCTGATCCACCTGATTTCGATCCCGGTCACCAACACCTCGGTGAACCC
>CAZBPO010000482.1:0-1612 GCA_964493795.1 uncultured Flavobacteriaceae bacterium | reverse complement strand
AGGCGGAGGCGGCCGCAATACGGGCGGTCCTTGGGGCCAGGCGCCGGGAGGCGGTGGCCCATCCAGTAGGAAGTGCTTCTCCTTCGTCGCGTGCATTTCGTTGTAGGTGCGCACCGTCCACGGATGATCCCCTGAGAGCAATCCCCGTCCGCTCTGGTAGAGCTTCAGGAGAACGCTCTTGACCCCGTCGTCGGGCACCAACGGCACCATCGCCGAGGGGCTCCACGACTCCGGCCCAGCCATAGGTAGTTCCAGAACCTCGTCTGCGCCCTGCTCAAACTCCTTCAGGGAAGCGAATGGGCCAGAAGTGTCGAACGCCAATCGACCAGCGGAGCGGTGAAGGACGAGCAACACGATCGTCCACTGGGGGTGGACGTTCGGAAAGGCCCATCTGCGATTGTTCAGCAAGAGAGTCGTATCGACGAGTTCGCCGGCCCCGAGCACATGTTTCCGCCACTCTGCGGTGCCCCCGCTAGCCAGGAGCTGTCGGGGGAACACGACGCCCAACATCCCGCCCAGTCCCAGGAGCTCTCGCATCCGCCACGCGAACACTTCGTAGAGATCGATGTCGCCCGTCCCCAGCCCGGGATACGGAAGGCCGTGAAGCGCGTTGCGAAACGCATCGGCGGCCGCAATCTCCGCTTGGTACTCAGCCTCGAGATCCGGCCGCTGCCGCCTCAATGACGCGATCTTCTGGTCCCGGACTGACGTCGCCATGCTTTGCAGGCCGGGGAACCGGAGCGCCCACCACTTGTGCGTCTCTACCTTGATCGTCTCCCACGGTGGGTTGCCGATGAGGACGTCGAAACCCGGGTGGTCGCGAAGGAACACCTCGGGGAAGAGGTAGGGGAAGTGCGCCGGGTTGAGAGCCCGCATCGCGTCCTGGGCTGCTGGCTCTGAGGCAAGCGCCGCGATCTTGTCGGGCTCGGTAGCGGCAACCAGGCCGCCTCGACCGATGCGCTTGAGGACGGCTGCGTCGAAGAGCAGACGAGCGGTCTCGGCTTCGGCGCGCGCTCGCTGCGCGGCTCGGGCAGCCGCCTCAGCCTCGGGGCGCGTTGCCTCGGCGGCGGCCGCGACGTCGGCGAGCACGTCACGGGCCTTGTCGAGCGCCTCCTCGATCGGGGCGTCGAAGACCGTGAGCTGGCTCCCCTTGCGGCCTTCGACGAGGACGTCGAGGGCCTCGTCGACCGATCCGATCCCGGTGAGGCTGTTAGCGCAGACGAGGTTGTGGTCGAGGCTCGACATGGGCAGACCGCGCACAAAGGTGTGGATCCAGATCGACACCCGGGCGAGCTCGACGGCGACGGGGTTGATGTCGAGCCCGTAGATGCAGCGTCGGGCGACCTGGCGGCGCAGCAGCGATGACGGTTCGGGGTCGGGGGCGTCGGGCCCTGCGGCATTGCGGGCGGCTTCCTCGAGGTTACGCAGCTCCTGGGTCACGCCGGGGATGTCGTGGTCGGCGAGGAAGGCCGCCATCTTCGTCTCGATGTGGTCGATGGCGGCCGTGAGGAAGTGGGCCGAGCCCATCGCGAGGTCGGCGACCCGGAAGTCGAAGAAGTCCCGAGCGGCGCCGGCGGTGTCGTCGCGGTCGAGCAGATCGGCGATGCGAGCC
>CAZBPO010000481.1:759-1624 GCA_964493795.1 uncultured Flavobacteriaceae bacterium | reverse complement strand
GGGCTGGCCGGGAACGAGATCACGCGGGTGATCGGCATCCTGAACGGCACCTGCAACTACATCCTGACCCAGATGGAGGAGTCGGGCCGCAGCTTTACCGACGTGCTGGCCGAGGCGCAGGCGCTGGGCTATGCCGAGGCCGATCCGACGCTGGATGTCGGCGGCGGCGACACCGCGCACAAGCTGGCCATTCTGGCGAGTCTCGCCTTCGGCACGATCCCCGACATGGACGGGGTCTATACCCAGGGCATCGAGCGCATCGCGCCCATCGACATCGCCTTTGCGCGCGAATTCGGCCATCGCATCAAGCTGCTGGGCATCGCGTCGACGACGGCCGGGGGACTGGAGGCGCGGGTGCATCCGGCCATGGTGCCGCTGGGCACGCCGCTGGCCGACGTGATGGGCGTGCTGAACGGCGTGCTGACGGAATCGGGCGCCGCCGGACAATCGGTATTCGAGGGCCGCGGCGCGGGGGGCGGACCGACCGCATCCGCCGTCGCGGCCGACCTGATCGACATCGCGCGCGGCGCGCGGGTTTCCCCGTTCGGTGTGCCGACGGCGGCGCTGAAAGCCGTGTCGCGGGCCGATCTGGGCGCGCGTCAGGGGACGTTCTATCTGCGCTTCGACGTGCTGGATAAGCCGGGCGTGCTGGCGACCATCGCGCAGTGCCTGGCCGACCGCCACGTCTCGATCGAAAGCATGATCCAGCGTGGCCGCGCCCCTGACGAGAAGGTCGCGATCGTCATCATCACGCATGACGCCCGCGAATCCGACGTAATAGGCGCGATCAAGGCGGTCGAGGCCGCCGGCGCGGTGGTGGAGCCCCCCTGCATGATCCGGATGGAGCGCCTCTAGGCCGCCTTGC
>CAZBPO010000481.1:0-749 GCA_964493795.1 uncultured Flavobacteriaceae bacterium | reverse complement strand
GGTCCGGGGGCTAAACCCCCCGCCTGCCTTTCTCTCGAATCCTTCCCCAACGGAAACCCCATGACAGACGCCGCCTTTCTGGATCGCACTCTCGCCATCGAGGTCGCGCGCGTGACCGAGGCGGCTGCGCTGGCGGCCTATCGGCTGGCCGGACGGGGCGACGAGAAAGCGGCGGATCAGGCGGCGGTGGACGCCATGCGCCGCGCCTTCGACAAGCTGGAGATCGATGGCACCGTGGTGATCGGCGAGGGCGAGCGCGACGAAGCCCCGATGCTTTTCATCGGCGAGAAGGTCGGCACCGGACGCGGCCCGAAGGTGGACATCGCGCTGGACCCGCTTGAAGGCACCACGCTGACCGCCAAGTCGATGCCGGGCGCGATGGCGGTGGTGGCGCTGGCGGTGGGCGGCACGCTGCTGCACGCGCCGGATACCTATATGGACAAGATCGCCGTCGGCGGCGGCTATCCCGAGGGCGTGGTCGATCTGGACGCCGAACCCGGCGACAACATCCACGCCCTGGCCAAGGCCAAAGGCGTGCGCCCGGACCAGATCACCTGCTGCATCCTGGATCGTCCGCGCCATGAGAAGATCATCTCGGCCGTCCGCAAGACGGGCGCGGCGGTGCGCCTGATCACCGATGGCGACGTGGCCGGCGTGATCGACTGCGCCGAAAGCCACACCGGCGTCGATCTGTATATCGGGCAGGGCGGGGCGCCAGAGGGCGTGCTGGCGGCGGCGGCGCTGCGCTG
>CAZBPO010000480.1:0-1625 GCA_964493795.1 uncultured Flavobacteriaceae bacterium | reverse complement strand
CATGGGCCATCGCAGCCATAGCCCTCGCCATCATGGCTCTGGTCGCCGCATATCACTGGATCGTGGAGATGATCGGGGGGCTGTTCTGATGGGTAGGGCCGAGGGGCCGGCGGCCATGCCGTCCGACTTGACCGCGGCCGAGGTTGCCGCTCGACTGAAAAAATCGAAATCCTGGCTGGAGCATCGCCTCAGCGAGGATCGACGCCGAGACGCACCGCGCCTTCAATTTCACGACTATGTCGGCAGGACGCCGCGATGGACCGAGACTCAGTATCTGGCGCTCGTCGCCGCCCTCAAGGCCGAAAGCGCGCCCCGCGCGCCAAAGGCGTCAAGCTCGTCGCGCGTGACGGCTACTGGCACATCCATGGCACGATCCGCCTCGAAGGCCGCTCAGTCCGCGTTCGAAGAAGTACTGGCTTTGCGGCCCGGCCGGAGTTCGAAGGCGCCGCCCATGACGAACTCGCCTCGTTTCTCGCGGACCTCAGAAAAGAGATCGTCCACGGCATCAAACCCAGCGTGCCCGTCGCCGCGGCTGCAGCTCGTTACCTGAAACAGCCGCGCGAACGCGGCCCGCACGGCGCCGCCACCATCGCCAACATCCAGGCCATCGTCCGGCGCTTCGGCCCGGCGCGGCTGATCGGCGACGTGACGCAGGCCGAATGGAGCCGCCTGGTCGACGAGCGCTGCGCGGGCCGCGCGCCGGCCACGCGCGAACGCTTCATCACCACCATCATCGCGTTCTGCAATTTCTGCCGGGCCAGGCCTAACGAATGGCTGACCGACATGCCCGCCTTCACGCGCGATCGCGACGCGCGCAACCCCAATCGCCGCGCCCGCCGCCGCGTCGCCGATCTCAGGCCCGACCTCGTCGCCTTCATGCTCGATCACGCCGCCATCCACCTGCGCGCGCAGATGGCCGTGGCGCGCGACACCGGCGCGCGGGTCAGCTCGCTGATCTACGGCTGCACGCTGGCCGACCTGATCCTCGCGCCCGGCCGCGAACAGATACTCTTCCGCGACACGAAAAACGGGGCCGATGTGGCGTCGGCGCTCACGCCGCAGACGGCCGAGATCCTGCGCGCCTATCTCAGCTGGCGCGGCAGGCTCGAACAGCGCGACAAGCCGCTCTTCCTCACCCATCGCCGGCTGCCTTACGAGGATAACGCCAAGGCGGGGGGCGGGCAGACCAAGACGGCCTTCCGCGCGATGAAGCGGCGCTCGATCGCCGCGCTGTTCGCGCTGGCGCGGCAGGCCAAGGCCGAGGGCCGCGCCGCCGACGTAAGCGCGCTCGTCGCCGACGCCCGCCTGGTGCGCCTGGTGACGCCGCACTGGTTCCGGCACGCGCTGGCGACACGCCTCCTCGACAGCACCGGCAATCTCCGCCTTGTCATGGACCAGGGTGGATGGCTCGACCCCCGCTCGGTCATGGGCTACGCCAGCACGATCGACGCCAGCCGCCGCGCGGCGATCGGCGCGCTGGCCACGGACGCCGCAACTGACACGCTTCTGACACGCCCGCACGCACGCGACCAGAAAGCAGGCTGATTTCCGCGCCTTTCCCGCCCGCCGCGCACTCCCTTGGTAAGGGAGAGGTCGTGAGTTCGATCCTCACTGGCAGCACCAGC
>CAZBPO010000479.1:0-1627 GCA_964493795.1 uncultured Flavobacteriaceae bacterium | reverse complement strand
TGAGCCGCATCGCCTTCAAACACCCGCCTCGTCGATCCCGCCAGCGGCCTCGACCAGCCCGGCGCGCTGCTGGTCGAGAACGGCCGCATCCTTGATCTCGGGGCGCGGCTGTTCAACGACGCCCCGCCGGCCGCCGCTGAGACCGTCGATTGCGGCGGGCGCGTCCTCGCGCCGGGCCTCATCGACCTCAAGGTCTCCACCGGCGAGCCCGGCGACGAACACCGCGAAACCATCGCCAGCGCCGGCCGGGCTGCGGCGGCGGGCGGCGTCACCACCATCTGCGTCCAGCCCGACACCGACCCGCCGCTCGACGATCCTGCGCTGATCGAATTCGTGGCGCGCGCGCCGTGCGCGGTCCGCGTCCTGCCCATGGGCGCGCTCACCATGGGCCTCAAGGGCGAGGCGATGGCCGAGATGGGCCTGATGGCGGCGTCGGGCGCGGTCGGCTTCAGCGACGGCGACCGCTCCATCGCCAACACGCGCGTCATGCGGCGTGCCCTCTCCTACGCCGCGACCTTCGATTTTCTGGTCGCCGTGCACGCCGAAGACCCGTTCCTGGCCGAGGGCGGCGCGATGAACGAGGGCGAGACCGCCACGCGTCTCGGCCTGCCCGGCATTCCGGCCGCCGCCGAAACCATCATCGTGGAACGCGACCTGCGCCTCGCCGAGATCACCGGCGCGCGCCTGCACTTCGCGCAGATCTCCACCGCCGCCGCGCTCGACGCCATCCGCGCCGCCCGCCGCCGCGGCGTCTCCGTCACCTGCGCCGTCTCGGCCGCCCACATGGCGCTGAACGAGATCGACGTCGGCACCTATCTCACCTTCCGCAAGCTCACCCCGCCACTGCGGTCGGAATCCGACCGCCTCGCGATGCTCGAGGGCGTCGTCGCGGGCGATATCGACGCCGTGGTCTCCAGCCACGATCCCCAGGCGCCCGACACGAAACGCCAGACCTTCGCCCAGGCGGCCTTCGGCGGCGCTGGCCTCGAAACCCTGCTGCCCGTCGCCCTGATGCCCTTCCACAGCGGCGATCAGACGCTGGCCGAGGCGCTTCGGCCCGTCACCGCGACGCCCGCGAGAATCCTGCGCCTCACCGACGGCAGCGGCGCGCTCGCCAAAGGCGGCCGCGCCGATTTCTGCATTTTCGATCCCGGCGCGCCGCGCACCATCCGGCGCGAGCCGCTGCTGTCGCGCTCCAAGAACACGCCGTTCGAGGGGCTGAATTTCCAGGGGGACGTCTGGCGCACCTATGCAGCGGGCGAACTCGCGCATAAGACGTAAGACATGATCATCGAAACTTTCGCGCCTGCCGATTGGTCCGCCGCTTGGCCCTATATGCTCGGCGCGCTCGTCGCGGGCTACGTTCTGGGCGCGATCCCCTTCGGCAAGATCTTCACGCGCTGGGCCGGGCTCGGCGACATCCGCGACATCGGCTCCGGCAATATCGGCGCGACCAACGTGCTGCGGACCGGCAACCGGCGCATCGCCCTGCTCACGCTGGTGTTCGACGCCGGCAAGGGCGCGTTCGCGGCCTTCGTCGCCAGCGGCGTCTGGTTCGGCTGGTTCGGCCTGCCGCAATATTGGGGCGGCCACGCCCTGATGGCGACCGCGGCGCTCGGCGCGTTCA
>CAZBPO010000478.1:1401-1640 GCA_964493795.1 uncultured Flavobacteriaceae bacterium | reverse complement strand
CGGCGCCCACGCCGAGGCCGGCGAAGCCCTGTTCGGTGATCGGCGTGTCGATGACGCGCTTGTCGCCGAACTCGTCGAGCAGGCCCTGGCTGATCTTGTAGGCGCCCTGATACTGGCCGACTTCCTCGCCCATCAGGAAGACGTCGCCGTCGCGGCGCATTTCTTCGGCCATGGCGTCGCGCAGAGCCTCGCGGACCGTCTGGTCCTTCATTTCCGTACCGTCGGGAATTTCGGCGTGC
>CAZBPO010000478.1:989-1391 GCA_964493795.1 uncultured Flavobacteriaceae bacterium | reverse complement strand
GTGGCGAGGTCGGCCGGGGACATGATCGTGACGCCGCCGGCGGGCTTGTCGTCGCGCGCCGCGGCTTCGCCGACCGCCTCGCGATCATCGGCGCGCGGGCTGTCTTCAGCCTTGGGCGCTTCGGGTTCGGCGGCGGGTTTGGATGCAGGTTCGGGCTTGGGCGCGTCTTCGGACTTTGCGGCCTTGGGCTTTTCTTCCTTGGCGGCGGGGGCTTCCGCGCCGCCTTCGCCGTCGAGTTCGGCGATGGGCGTGTTGACCTTCACGCCCTCGCTGCCCTCGGGAATGAGGATGCGCGAGACGACGCCTTCATCGACCGCCTCGACCTCCATGGTCGCCTTGTCCGTCTCGATTTCCGCGATGACGTCGCCCGCCTTCACGGACTGGCCTTCCTTGACCAGCCAT
>CAZBPO010000478.1:0-979 GCA_964493795.1 uncultured Flavobacteriaceae bacterium | reverse complement strand
CGCGGGCATGAGGATCTGAATGGACATGAACGACCTTTACTGCGTTCAGGCGATGCCGAAGATCGCCAGGAAGATCATTACCGTGCCGACGATGCCGACGGCCCAGGGCAGCGGCCGGATCATCGGGACGCCGGCGATGTAGAGGCCCGCATGCACGATGCGGCTGTAGAAGAAGAGCTGCGCGCCGAGCGCGGTGGTCGAGTTGAAGCTGCCCTGATGGGCGGCGATGAGCACCAGCGGCGCGAACAGGATCAGCCCCTCGCGATGATTGTCGACGACGCGCTTCATGCGCGCCTGGAAGACGCCCGGCGGGGGGAGATTGTCGCGGCTGTTGGCCAGAGGCATGAGGCCCTGCGCCGCGATGCCGGAGCTGGACTGGATCAGCACCAGAACGAACAGCAAGGCGACGCTGTAGGCCAGCATGGTCAGTTCGATAGGCATTCCGTTTCCCCCCTATTTTTTACGCCCGCGCAAATGGCGGGCGTCGCAGGAGCGATCCGTGGATACCCGCTTTCGCGGGCATGACAGGGATGGCTAGGCATAGATTTCGGTCCACAATTCCTTGGGATCGGGCTCGGGGCTGACCTGGGCGAACTCGGCCGAGGCGGCCACGATGTCCTTGATGTCCTTGTCGATCTGTTTGAGCGCGGCTTCGTCGGCGGCGCCTGATTTGAGGAGCCTGGCGCGCAAGCCTTCGATCGGGTCGTGCTTCTCGCGCATCTCCTGCACCTCTTCCTTGGTGCGATACTTGGCCGGATCGGACATGGAATGGCCGCGATAGCGATAGGTCTTCATCTCGAGGATGTAGGGGCCTTCCCCCGAACGGCAGTGCGCCACGGCCTTCTGGCCGGCGGCATACACGGCCTCGACATCCATGCCGTCCACTTCCTCGCCGGGAATGTTGAAGCTGACGCCGCGCCTGTGGAGATGGGTCTCGGAGGTCGACCGCTGGATCGCGGTGCCCATGGCGTACTGGTTG
>CAZBPO010000477.1:0-1643 GCA_964493795.1 uncultured Flavobacteriaceae bacterium | reverse complement strand
CGGCCGTCGGGCATGACCATGCGCCAGCAGGCGCTGTTCTGGGTGGGCGTGCTGGCGACGATCTTCCTCGTCCTCTATCTGCTGAGCCCGATCCTGCTGCCCTTCGTGCTGGGCATCATCCTGGCCTATCTGCTGAACCCGCTGGTCACGCGGCTGGAGCGCATCCGCGTGCGGCGGACGATCGGCGCGCTTCTGGTTTCGGGCGTCATCATCCTCGTCTTCGCGATGATGCTGAGCTTTCTGGTGCCGTTCATCGCCAACGAGATCGCCTCGCTGATCGCCAGCCTGCCCGAGATCATCCGCAATCTTCAGCGCTTCGCCGCCGAGCAGGGCGCGCCCATCATCGAGCGCATCGGCGGACCGGAAGCCGTAGGCGAGGTGCAGCGCGCGATCGCCGACATGGTGCGCTCGGCCGGCGGATTGCTGAACCAGCTTCTCGCCTCGATCTGGTCGGGCGGCGAGGCGGTGATGAACGCGTTCATGCTGGTGATCGTCACGCCGATCATCGCGTTCTACCTGCTGATCGACTGGCCGCGCATGACGCGCACGCTCGACAGCTGGCTGCCGCGCCGTCACGACGACACGCTGCGCCGGCTATGGCGCGACATGGACCGCTCGATCGCCGGCTTCCTGCGCGGGCAGACCGTGGTGGTGATCATGCTGGCGGCGTTCTACGCCATCGCGCTGTCGCTGATCGGGTTGAACTGGGCGCTGGTGATCGGGATCGGCGCGGGGCTGCTGAGCTTCGTGCCGCTGGTCGGCGCGGTGACGGGGTTCATGGTCTCCGGCGCGGTCGCCACCGTCCAGTTCTGGCCGGAATGGTGGATGATCGGGCTGACGCTGGGCGTCTTCGTGTTCGGACAGATCGTCGAAGGCTATGTGATCGCGCCCAAGATCGTCGGCGAGGCAGCCGGCGTGCATCCGGTCTGGCTGATGTTCGCGCTGTTCGCGTTCGGCTATCTGTTCGGTTTCGTCGGGCTGCTGCTGGCCGTGCCGCTGGCGGCGATGATCGGCGTGCTCTGCCGCTTCGCCATCGCGCGCTACATGGACTCGTCGCTCTATCTGGAGATGGAGCTGCCCGAGCAGGACGAGACCTATCCCTGACGCGGCGCGTCAGGCCGGGACGAGACCGAGCTTGCCGAACAACGCGCTGTCGCGATCCTCGCCCGGATTGGGCGTGGTGAGCAGTTTCTCGCCGCGGAAGATGGAAGCCGCGCCCGCCATGAAGCAGAGCGCCTGAAGTTCGTCGCTCATCGTCTCGCGGCCGGCCGACAGGCGCACGACGGAGCGCGGCATGGCGATGCGGGCCGCCGCGATGGTGCGCACGAATTCGATCCCGTCGATCTCCTGCACCTCGGCCAGCGGCGTGCCCTTCACCCGCACCAGACGGTTGATCGGCACCGACTGGGGATGCTGCGGCAGCGTCGCCAGGCTGAGGATCATGCCGACGCGATCCTCGCGCGTTTCGCCCATGCCGACGATGCCGCCCGAACACACATTGATGCCGGCCGCGCGGACATGCCCCAGCGTTTCGATCCGCTCTTCGAAGGTGCGGGTCGTGATGATGTCCTTGTAGTATTCGGGCGAGGTATCGAGGTTGTGGTTGTAGTAGTCGAGGCCGGCGTCCTTGAGGCGCTGCGCCT
>CAZBPO010000476.1:849-1657 GCA_964493795.1 uncultured Flavobacteriaceae bacterium | reverse complement strand
AGCGGTTGGTCTATGAGAAGATGAAGGTCCCGCTGGCCGGCGGCGGCGCGGCGCGCCAGATGCTGCTGACGCCCGAGATCGTGGAGCTCGACCCCGCCAGCGCCGAGCGGGTGCTGGCCCATGCGGGCGATCTGGCGGCGCTGGGGCTGGTGCTGGAGGACTTCGGCCAGGGCGCGCTGGCGGTGCGCGAAACGCCGGCCTTGCTGGGCGACGCCGACGTGCAGGGCCTTGTGCGCGATCTCGCCGACGAGATCGCCGAGCACGGTCAGGCCTTCAGCCTGAAAGAGCGCCTGGACGAAATCTGCGGCACCATGGCCTGCCACGGTTCGGTGCGCGCCGGGCGGCGGCTGAACGTGGAGGAGATGAACGCGCTGCTGCGCCAGATGGAGGCGACGCCGCACTCGGGCCAGTGCAATCACGGCCGCCCGACCTATGTGGAGCTGAAGCTGAACGACATCGAACGGCTGTTCGGGCGGCGGTGATGCGTTTACTCAGGGACGTCGAATCCATTCATCTTGGCGAACGTCCGGTAGAGATCATCGCACGCCGCTTTTGGGGCCTCGCACTGGATTGCCATTTTGATGATTGAGTGATTTTCGCCCACCGGGATGACATAGCGCTTAACCACTGCCGGATACGCCGGATAGTCCGACGGTGAGAAGGACCAGATAGCCAGGTTCTTCATATCTATCGCGATCGGCCAGCCGTTTTCGATCTTCCACTCGATGCCCGGCGTAGCGCTGACGCCTGCCAACGCCTCCGCCACGGTGTCGTATTCCATTCCGGGGTCACGCGTTTCCTGTGTCGG
>CAZBPO010000476.1:0-839 GCA_964493795.1 uncultured Flavobacteriaceae bacterium | reverse complement strand
GCTCGGCGATTGCCGGTGCGGTGACGCTTATGAGCATCGCAACGGCGAGTACAATGACTGGTCGTGCAATTCGCATCGCAGTCTCCCTCGCGTGGGTCGGAGCATCCAGTTGTCGAGTGATGTTAGCTTACGACTAGGAACGCCACCCGTGTCTCACCATAGCTCCGGGTGTCGTGTTCGGTGAAGCCTGCCACCGTCAGGGGCGGTTCGTCCGCTGCGCATTCGGTCATCACGACGGCGCCCGGCGTCAGCCAGCCGCCGTCGCGGGCGCTGATGAGGGCCCGTTCCACCAGGCCCTTGCGATAGGGCGGGTCGAGGAAGGCGAGGGTGAAGGGGCCGCCGGCCTGGGCCTCGCGGGGGCCGAGGTCGGCGGCGTCACGCTTCCAGATTTTGGTGACACCGGTGAGGCCCAGCGTTTCGACATTCTGGCGCTGAAGTCCGCGGCTGTCGGCGTCGCTGTCGACGAACAGGCAGGATTTCGCGCCGCGCGAGAGCGCCTCGCAGCCCAGCGCCCCGGTGCCGGCGAAGAGGTCGAGCACGCGCGCGTCCTGAAGCTGGAACCCGACGCCGAAATCGTTATGCGCGAGGATGTTGAAGACGCTCTCGCGCACCCGGTCTGATGTGGGGCGCACACGGCTGTCAGCCGGCGCGGCGAGCGCGCGTCCGCGCAGACGGCCGCCGACGATCCGCATCAGCGCCCCTTCAGTCGCTTTTCGCGATTGGGGTTGGTGGCGAGTCCGAGCTGTTCCTTCAGCACCTTGCCCTGCACCTCGGCGACCTCGTTCTCCTGAAGATCGCCGATCTGGAACGGGTCGTAGGCGACGCGGATGAGGCGCGAG
>CAZBPO010000475.1:1091-1658 GCA_964493795.1 uncultured Flavobacteriaceae bacterium | reverse complement strand
GCCGACTGGGACGAGCTGACGCAGACCGTGCTCGAGGTGAAGCCCGGCGCACTCTGGGTCACCCATGGCGCGGAAGAGGCGCTGGTCCATTGGGCCAACACCAACGGCGTGCCCGCCACGGCGCTGAACCTCGTCGGCTATGACGAGGAAGGCGAGGGCGAGCCGGCGGCGTCGGAAACGCCGGCATGAAGCGCTTCGCCGCCCTGCTCGACAGCCTCGCCTATCAGCCTCAGCGCAACGGCAAGCTGCGGCTGATCGCGGCCTATCTGCGCGAGACACCAGACCCGGACCGCGGCTGGGCGTTGGCCGCGCTGACCGGCGCGTTATCGTTCAGATACGCCAAGGCGTCGCTGATCCGCGGCCTTGCCGAGGCGCGGGTCGACCCGGTGCTGTTCCGGTTGTCCTATGACTATGTCGGCGACCTCGCCGAGACCGTGGCGCTGATCTGGCCGGTGCGGCCCGGCGCGAACCGCGCGCCCGAACTCTCGGAGGTCGTGGAAACGCTGCATGCGTCCGCCAAGACCGACATCCCCCGTCTGGTCGAATCCTGGCTCGATGCGCTCGATC
>CAZBPO010000475.1:288-1081 GCA_964493795.1 uncultured Flavobacteriaceae bacterium | reverse complement strand
CCCGACGGCCGCTGGGCGCTCATCAAGCTGATGACCGGCGCGTTGCGTATCGGCGTTTCGGCGCGCCTCGCCAAGACTGCTGCGGCGGCTCTGGGGGATAAAGAGGCCGACGAGATCGAACTCGTCTGGCCGGGCCTCGAAGCGCCTTATGAAAACCTCTTCGCCTGGCTTGAGGGCAGGGGCGAACGTCCCTCCGGCATCGCCCTTGCGCCGTTCCGTCCGGTGATGCTGTCGCATCCCATCGAGGACCGCGACCTTGCGCAGCTGAACCCGCACGATTTCGCCGCCGAATGGAAGTGGGACGGCATCCGCGTGCAGGCCGTCTCGGACGGCGGCGAGAAGCGTCTCTATTCCCGCACGGGCGAGGATATTTCCGCCGCCTTCCCCGACGTGATGGACCTTCTGCCGGACGACACAGCCCTCGACGGCGAACTGCTCGTCTTTCGCGACGGCGAACCCGCGACCTTCAACGATCTTCAGCAGCGCCTGAACCGCAAGACGGTGACGAAGGCGATGCTGCGCGACTATCCCGCCGGCATCCGCGCCTACGATCTTCTGCATCAAGGGGTGGACGATCTGCGTCCGCTGTCCTTCCGCGACCGGCGCGCAAGGCTCGAGGCGCTGATGGCCGGCGCGGCGCGCGACCGGCTCGATCTCTCGCCGCTGGTGCCGGTGGTGTCGTGGGACGCGCTTCAGGCGAAACGCAGCGCGCCGCCGTCACCGGCTGTCGAAGGCCTGATGCTCAAGCGCTGGGACAGCGCCTATCTGCCGGGCCGTGTGCGCGGTGAATGGT
>CAZBPO010000475.1:0-278 GCA_964493795.1 uncultured Flavobacteriaceae bacterium | reverse complement strand
AGTGGAAGCGCGACCCGCACCTGATCGACGCGGTGCTGATGTATGCCCAGCGCGGCCACGGCAAGCGCTCGTCGTTCTATTCCGACTATACGTTCGGCGTCTGGAAGGGGCCCGAGCTGGTGCCGGTGGGCAAAGCCTATTTCGGCTTCACCGATGACGAGCTCAAAGAGATCGACCGCTTCGTGCGCAACCACACGACCAACAAGTTCGGCCCCGTGCGTGAAGTCACGCATACCGCCGAAACGGGTCTGGTGTTGGAGGTGGCCTTTGAAGGGCTC
>CAZBPO010000474.1:0-1662 GCA_964493795.1 uncultured Flavobacteriaceae bacterium | reverse complement strand
CGCGCGAGATCGAAGCGCTGCGCCCGGACACGCTGGTGGTGTATTCGACCCGCTGGCTGGCCGTGCTCGACCAGCTCTGGCAAGGCCGCCCGCGCATCACCGACATCGTGACGGCCGAGGGCGTCTCCGAGGCCGAACTGCTGACGGTCGCGGTGGCGGTCGAGCGGCTCAGCGATCACCCGCTGGCCGAGGCCATCGCCCGCGACGGTCGCGAAAGGCTGGGGGATCAGGACATCGCGGAAGCCTATGACCTGAAAAACCTGATCGGGCGCGGCGTCACCGCGACGTTCGACGCAAAGCCGGTCTGGATCGGCAAGGCCGAGATGTTCGGCCGCGACGGCGTCGCGCCGCTGAGCCCGGCCATGACCGGCGCGATCGCCGGGCTGCGAGATGGCGGCCGCACCACGATGGTGGTCCGTCACGGCGCGCGCGAGCTTGGCGCGATCGGCCTGATGGACACCCCGCGCCCCGCCGCGCGGCAGGCCCTCGCCCAGCTCAAGGCGCTCGGCATCAAGCGGATGATCATGATCTCCGGCGACCATCAAAAGGTCGCCGACGCCATCGCGAAGGAGGTCGGTCTGGACGAGGCCTGGGGCGACCTGATGCCAGAGGACAAGGTCGAGGCGATCAAGAAGCTAAGGCGCGAACAGAAGGTCGCCATGGTCGGCGACGGCGTCAACGATGCGCCTGCGATGGCCAGCGCCACGGTCGGCATCGCGATGGGCGCGGCCGGTTCGGATGTCGCGCTGGAGACGGCCGATGTCGCGCTCATGGCCGACGATCTCAGCCACCTGCCTTTCGCGGTCGATCTCAGCCGCCACACAAGGGCGATCATCCTGCAGAACGTCTTCATCAGCCTGGGCGTCGTGGCGCTGCTCGTGCCGGCGACGGTGATGGGGCTCGGCATCGGCCTGGCGGTGGTGGCGCATGAAGGCTCGACGCTGGTCGTCGTCGCCAATGCGCTGCGGCTTCTCGCCTATCGCGACCGGAGGCAGGCTTCGGCCGGATGAAGCGGCGTCGCCGCATCACCCGTCCATCCGCCCCACGATCGCCACGCGCAGCATGTTGGTCGCGCCCGGCGTGCCCAGCGGCACGCCGCAGATCACGATGATGCGCTGGCCCGCCTTGGCGTAGCCTTCGCGCCAGGCGATGCGGCAGGCCTGATCGACCATGCCATCCAGGTCGGTCGCTTCTTCCACCACCACGCAGTGCAGGCCCCAGCCGATGGCCAGTCGCCGCGCGGTCTTCAGCACCGGCGACAGCGCCAGGATCGGCACGTTCGGCCGCTCGCGCGAGGCGCGGATCGCGGTCGCGCCCGAGGCCGTGTAGGTGACAATCGCCGCCACCTTGATGTTCGCCGCGATCTGGTGCGCGGCGGCGGTGATGGCGTCGGCGGCGGTCGGCTCGGGCTCGGCCCGCTGGGCGTCGACGATCGAGCGGTAGAAGGCCTCGCTCTCCACCTTCTCGGCCACCTTGTTCATGGTCGCGACGGCCTCGACCGGCCAGGCCCCGGCCGCGCTCTCGGCCGACAGCATCACGGCGTCCGCGCCCTCGAACACCGCCGTCGCCACGTCCGACACCTCGGCGCGGGTGGGGGCGGGCTTGTCGATCATCGATTCCAGCATCTGGGTGGCCACGACCACCGGCTTGCCGGCGCGGCGG
>CAZBPO010000473.1:0-1684 GCA_964493795.1 uncultured Flavobacteriaceae bacterium | reverse complement strand
ACCTGCTGACCGCCTTTGGCGAGACGCCCTACCGGCAGCCCATCGTGCGCCGCGCGCGCAGGAAAAAGGCCAGAACGTCGCGCCAGCCCGGATTGTCGGGCTCGGCGACGGGCAGCGGCGCGGCCGGCCGCTTGCGGTCACGTGTCGAAGCCAAGGCGGACATGCCCTCGGTCATATGCGCGTCCTATAGCGCGATTCCCGGCCGGCACGGTTGCCTCGTGCCCTGTGCGCGCCGTATGCGTGGAACATTAACCTTGGGCGTCGCGCCGCGTCGCCCTCTTCGTCTGACTTACCCGGAGCACCTGATATGGCCGCCACGCGCTACAAATTCGAGATCTACAAGGACAAGAAGGGCGAGTTCCGCGTCCGCTTCAAATACAACGCCGAGACCATCTTCTCGACCGAGGGCTACACCTCGAAGGCGTCGGCCAAGAACGCCATCAAGTCGATCATCAAGAACGGCCCGACCGCGCCGGTCGAAGACGCCGCCGGTTAAGCTCCGGCCCGGTGCGCGAGCGTCTGCCCGTCAGGTCAGGCGCTCGCCGTCACCACCCAGCAATGGGCGTCCAGCGTCACGCCGTCCGCCGTCATGTGCTGCTTGTAGATTTCCGTCAGATCCGCGATCGCGCCCTCGCGCTGCGCCTCGCTGGCCTCGGCCAGCAGACGCGAGGCCATGCCCACCATGCCGGCGTCGCGCGCCGCGCTGGCCGGATCGCCCCCCACCACCATCTTGGTATCGAACGCCGCGAAGGCCGGCGTCTTGAAGCCGGCCTGCACCAATATGTGCCCCACCCGCACGGGATCGGCGAAGGCGAACGGCCCCGGTGCGGTTGGATCGGGTTTGGGCTGCGGCGGCAGGTGCTTCAACGCCGCGCCGATCGGCAGCATCGCGAACGGGTTCTCCTGCATCGGCCGCCAGCAGATAAACGCCAGCCGCCCGCTTTCGCGCAGCGCCTTGTGAATGTTCCGGAACGCCGCCTCAGGATCGGCGAAGAACATGACGCCGAATTTCGAGAAGATCAGATCGGCCGCCCCCGGCTCGAAAGCCGTCACGGCGGCGTCGGCCTCCGCGAAGGCGAGATTGGCCCGCCCGCCGGCCCTGCGCCGCGCGACCTCCAGCATCGGCCGCGAGACATCGACGCCCAGCACCCGGCCTTCCGGCCCGACCAGATCGGCCAGCGCCAGCGCCGTCGCGCCCGCGCCGCAGCCGATATCGATGACGCTTTCGCCCGCCGTCACCACCGCGGCCGCCAGCGCGACCTCGGCCATCGGCTGCATCATGGCGTCCAGCTTTTCCTGATCCTCGGCCCATTTCAGGCCGCTCCGGCCATTCCAGTAGGCGATCTGGTCGGCGTTCGCCGTCTCGGTCATCGCAAAGTTCCCCCCGTGCGGAATGGATAGCGAACGCCGCGCACGATACAATCGGAATCAATGTCCAATCCATTCGACGATGCGTTGTCCGAGGCGGCCACGCCGGCCGCCGGAGAGCCGCCCTATCTCAGGGGCCTCAACCCCGCCCAGCGCGAGGCCGTGCTGACGATCGACGGCCCGGTTCTCGTGCTCGCCGGCGCAGGCACCGGCAAGACCCGCGTGCTGACGACCCGCCTCGCCCATCTGCTCTACGCGCAGCGCGCCTATCCCGGGCAGATCCTCGCGGTCACCTTCACCAACAAGGCCGCGCGCG
>CAZBPO010000472.1:0-1698 GCA_964493795.1 uncultured Flavobacteriaceae bacterium | reverse complement strand
GATGATGCCGGCCCGGCCGCCGCCGATGGCCGAGGCATAGGAAAGGCCGATCTCCTGCGCATTGCCGCTGGCGTTCTGATGAACCGCGATCAGGCAGGGCACGCCGCCGCCCTTCAGGTACTCGCCGCGCACCGTGTGGCCGGGGCCCTTGGGCGCCACCATCAGCACGTCGAGATCCTTGCGCGGCTCGATCAGGTTGAAATGCACGTTCAGCCCGTGCGCGAAAACCAGCGCCGCGCCCTGCTTCATGTTGGCTTCAAGGTGGTCCTTGTAGATGTCGCCCTGCAGCTCGTCGGGCGTCACCATCATGATCACGTCGGCCCATTTCGCGGCGTCGGCGACGCTCAGCACTTTCACGCCTTCGGCTTCGGCCTTGGCGGCGGTGGGCGAACCGGGGCGCAGCGCCACGGCCAGCTCCGTCACGCCGCTGTCGCGCATGTTCAGCACATGTGCATGGCCCTGGCTGCCATAGCCGACGACCGCGACCTTCTTGCCCTTGATCAAATTCACGTCCGCATCGCGGTCGTAGTAAACACGCATGATACTGCTTCCTTCGCTTGAATCGCTAAACACAAGGAGCGACGCGATGACCGACGCCGCCGAAATTCTGAAATTCTGGTCCGAAGCCGGCCCAGCGAAGTGGTACGCCAAGGACGCCGCCTTCGACGCCGAGATCCGCGCCCGCTTCGCCGCAACGCACGAAGCCGCCAAAGCCGGCGAACGCGATGGCTGGGCGCAGACGCCCGAAGGCGCGCTCGCCCTCGTCATCGCGCTCGACCAGTTTCCGCGCAATCTCTTCCGCGACGACGCCCGCGCCTTCGCGGCGGACGCCAAGGCGCTCGCCGTCGCCAACGCCGCGATCGCCGCGGGTTTCGATGCGCGCATCGAACCGCCGATGCAGCAGTTCTTCTATCTGCCGCTGATGCACAGCGAAGCCCTGGCCGATCAGGAACGCTGCGTCGATCTCTTCGCCGGCGGCGCCGAGGAAAACCGGAAATACGCGATCATCCACCGCGACGTCATCGCCCGCTTCGGCCGCTTCCCCCACCGAAACGCCGTGCTCGGCCGCGAAACCACGCCCGAGGAACAGGCGTTCCTCGACGAAGGCGGCTTCGCGGGCTGAGACGACACGCTTCATCGCCTCACATCGCCTCCGGTCCACGCGCGATGGCGACGACGCCGGTGCGGCTGACTTCGATGAGGCCCAGCGGCTTCATCAGGTCGACGAAGGCGTCGATCTTGGACGGCGCGCCGGTCAGCTCGAAGACAAAGCTCGTATGGGTGGTGTCGATCACCCGGGCGCGGAAGGCGTCCGACAGGCGCAGCGCCTCGACGCGCTTGTCGCCCTCGCCCGCCACCTTCACCAGCGCCATTTCGCGTTCGATGCCCGGCTTGTCGACCGACAGGTCCACCACGCGGTGCACCGGCACCAGACGGCCCAGCTGCGCCTTGATCTGGGTGATGATCTCTTTCGTGCCCGAGGTCACGATGGTGATGCGCGAGGTGTGTTTCTGGTGGTCGGTCTCGGCCACCGTCAGCGACTCGATGTTATAGCCGCGGCCCGAGAACAGCCCGACCACGCGCGCAAGAACGCCCGGCTCGTTGTCCACGATGACGGCCAGCGTCGTCGTGATGACCTGCTGACACTCCTCGACCAGGAAGTAAGCCGATTTCGGCGCTTTGGGATCGACAACCATG
>CAZBPO010000471.1:0-1724 GCA_964493795.1 uncultured Flavobacteriaceae bacterium | reverse complement strand
AGCTGGAGAAGCTGATGGCCGTGGCTCGCGACGAAGGCGTCCACGACGCCCCGCCGCCGGACCGGCCGGGCCGCCGCGACGCGGAGCGCGACTGGCGCGAGGCGGATCGCAGCCGCGACCGCAGCTATGACGAACCTCGCCGCTATCGCGACGACGATGACGACGATCGCGGCCGCCGCAGGAAGCGCGGCTTCGACATCTTCGACATTTTCGATTGAGGCCCGCCATGCTGATCGCCCTCATTTTGTGGACTTTGATCGTCGCCGGCGCATGGTGGTTCGCCGATGCGATCGTCGCTTTCCTGACGCCGGGCGCGGCCTGGCTTCAGGCCAATCCCGATCTCGCCGGATGGATTGAACCGGCGCTCGGGTTCCTCGGGTCTTTGGGGACCAGCGCCGCCGTCATCGCGTGGCTGGCCGGCGCGCTGTTGATCGCGCTTGTCTCGCGCCGCCCTCCGTCAGCGGCGAACGACGGCCGCCGCACGCTGTCATGGGACGAATGGCGGCGCATGGACGATGGCGGCGATGCCCCGCCGCCGCGCCGGCGCGACTGGAGCCGCCGCCGTGAGGACGACTATGACGATGAGGACCGTCGCCGCCGTCGCCGTCGCCGCGACGATGATGATGATGACGATGACGACGAGGACTGAGCAAAAGAAAGGGCGGCCGAAGGGCCGCCCTTTTCGTTTGCGGTGCTTATGGCGCGCCTCAGGCCGCCTTGAGCAGATTGCGCAGCACGTAGGGCAGGATGCCGCCGTTGCGGAAGTAGTCGACCTCTTCCACCGTATCGACGCGGCAGAGGACGGGGACGTCCTTCTTCGAGCCGTCGGCATAGGTGATCGAGACCGTCATGGTCATGCCCTGCTTCAGCTCGGTGACGCCGCCGATATCGATGATCTCGTCGCCCTTGAGGCCCAGCTGCTTGCGGTCCATGCCGTCCTTGAACTGCAGCGGCAGGATGCCCATGCCGACCAGGTTGGAACGGTGGATGCGCTCGAAGCTTTCGGCGATGACCGCCTTCACGCCCAGCAGCAGCGTGCCCTTGGCCGCCCAGTCGCGCGACGAGCCGGTGCCGTATTCCTTGCCAGCGAAGATGACGAGCGGGCGCTTGTCGGCCTGGTACTTCATCGCGGCGTCGTAGATCGCCAGCTCCTCGCCGTCGGGGAAGTGCCTGGTCAGGCCGCCTTCCTTGCCGCCGAGAATCTCGTTCTTGATGCGGATATTGGCGAAGGTGCCGCGCATCATGACCTCATGATTGCCGCGCCGCGCGCCGTAGGAGTTGAAGTCCTGCTGGCGGACCTGACGCTCCTGCAGATAGACGCCGGCCGGGCCGGACGCCTTGATCGAACCGGCGGGCGAGATGTGGTCGGTGGTGATGGAATCGCCGAACAGGGCCAGCACGCGGGCCTGTTCGATGTTCGACACCGGCGCGGGCTCGATGCCCATGCCCTGGAAGTAGGGCGGGTTCTGCACATAGGTCGAGCCCATGTCCCAAGCATAGGTCTGGCCGCCCGAGAACTTGACCTTGCGCCAGCCGGCGTCGCCCTTGAACACGTCGGCGTAGCGGCTCTTGAACATGGCCGAGGTGACGCATTTGCGCACGGCCTTCACGACATCGGCGGTCGAGGGCCAGATGTCCTTCAGATAGACCGGCTTGCCCTTCTTGTCGGCGCCGATGGGCTGGGTGGTCAGGTCGAGGCCGGTGGTGCCGGCCAGCGCGTAGGC
>CAZBPO010000470.1:0-1728 GCA_964493795.1 uncultured Flavobacteriaceae bacterium | reverse complement strand
CCCGCCGCAATGGCGGCGTGTTCCGCCTACGGATCGAAGACACCGACCGCGCCCGCTCCACGCCCGAGGCGATCGACGCGATTCTGGAAGGGATGCAGTGGCTCGGCCTCCAGCACGACGACGAGGTCGTCTATCAGTTCGCCCGCGCCGAACGGCACCGTCAGGTCGCCGAAGAGCTGCTGGCCAAGGGCATGGCCTATAAATGCTACGCTACGGCCGAAGAGCTCGAAGCCATGCGCGCCGAGCAGAAAGCCGCCGGCGTTCCCGACGGCCCGCTGCCCAACGTGCCCCCCGTGGTGCGCCTGAAAGCGCCGCAGACCGGCGAGACCGTGATCGACGACCAGGTCCAGGGCCGCGTCGTCTTCCGCAACGACGTGCTCGACGACTTCGTCCTGCTGCGCGGCGACGGCACGCCCACCTACATGCTCAGCGTCGTGGTCGACGATTACGACATGGGCGTCACCCACATCATTCGCGGCGACGACCACCTCACCAACGCCGCCCGCCAACGCCAGATCATCGACGCGATGGGCTGGCCCAAGCCGGTTTATGCCCATCTGCCGCTGCTGCACGGCGAGGATGGCGCGAAACTCTCCAAGCGCCACGGCGCGCTCGGCATCCACGAGTATCAGAACCTCGGCTATCTACCTGAAGCGATGCGGAATTATCTGCTTCGCCTCGGCTGGAGCCACGGCGACGACGAGATCATCACCACCGAACAGGCGGTCGCGTGGTTCAACCTGGAAGCGATCGGCCGCAGCCCGGCCCGGGTCGATTTCAAGAAGCTCAACAACCTCAACGGCCATTATATCCGCCTGGCCGGCGATGCCGAACTGGCGCGCGAAACCGAACGGCTGATGGGTGTTCAGGGGTTTGCGCCGCTAACCGACGCTCAGCGCGGTCAGCTTGTCGCGATCATGCCGGCGCTGAAAGAGCGCGCCAAGACCGTCGCGGAACTCATTGAAAATGCGCGGTTCATTTTTGCTGAGACGCCGCTTGAACTTGATGACAAGGCCGCGAAGGCGCTTCAGCCCGAAGCCAGGGCGCGGCTCGGCCGCCTCGCCGCAGCGCTGGCCGCGACGCCGTGGACCGCCGCCGATGTGGAAGCGGCCGTGCGCGCTTTCGCCGATGCGGAAGGCGCGAAACTCGGCGACGTCGCCCAGCCTCTCAGGGCCGCTCTGACCGGCCGCGCGGTGTCGCCGCCGGTTTTTGACGTCATGGCTGTCCTGGGCCGTGAAGAAACGCTCGCACGGATCGAAAATCAGGCCGATTCATGAGCTTATTCAGGCCCGGTTCAGTAGCGCTCGCCGCCACACACCAATATATTGCGGCGCAACTTAGAGACCTCGTATCTCCCTTCCAATTCAAGCAGGGTGCCGCATATGGCTGAAACCAAAGGATCGCAGGCGAAACCGGACGGCACGGCGACGCTGACCTATGAAGGCAAGTCCTTCGAATATCCCGTTCTGAAAGGCTCTGTCGGTCCGGACGTCATCGATATACGCAAGCTTTACGGCGACACGGGCGCCTTCACCTACGATCCGGGTTTCACCTCGACCGCCAGCTGCGAAAGCACGATCACCTATATCGACGGCGATGCAGGCGTCCTGCTCTATCGCGGTTACCCGATCGACAAGCTGGCCGAACACGGCGACTTCCTCGAGACCTGCTATCTCCTGCTGCGCGGCGAGTTGCCGAACGCCGCCGAGATGAAAAAGTTCGATCACG
>CAZBPO010000469.1:1485-1757 GCA_964493795.1 uncultured Flavobacteriaceae bacterium | reverse complement strand
GCGCGGGCGTTCTCTTCATACGACTTGAACTTGCCCGTGCCGATGATGAGGCGCGAGGAGAACGTCCGTCCGGCGACGGTCCAGGTATCGGGCGCGATGTCGGTGCTCATACCGGACACTTAAGGGCTGGAACGCGGCGGCACAACGCCGCCTCGCGACGGCATTTCAGCCGCCGCCGATGAAGCGGACGATCTCGAACCGGTCGCCGTCGGCCACCGCCACCTCGCCCCAGAGCGACCGCGGCACGATCTCCAGATTGCGCTCGACCGCCA
>CAZBPO010000469.1:0-1475 GCA_964493795.1 uncultured Flavobacteriaceae bacterium | reverse complement strand
AGCCCAAGCACCTCGAGCAGGCCCTGAACGCTCAACGGGCCGCCAAGCCGCCGGGGTTCGCCGTTTATGGTCAGGTTGAGGTCCAAGGGGTTGTTCCGCCTCGCGCTTTCAAGTGTCCGAGGGCGCGGCTATAAAGCCGCCTCACTCGCCGGATGGACGGATCGCCCAACCCATGTCGAAGCCGATCTATATTCTCAACGGGCCCAATCTCAACCTGCTGGGAAAGCGCGAGCCCGAAATCTACGGCACGACCACGCTGGCCGAGCTGGAGGCGTTGTCGGCCGCGCGGGCCAAGGCGGCCGGAATCACGGTCGTGTTCCGCCAGACGAACCGCGAGGGCGAGCTGGTGGAGTGGCTTCATGAGGCCCGCGAAAATGGCGCTGCCGTCATCATCAACGCCGCCGCCTACAGCCATACCTCGATCGCCGTTCACGACGCCCTGAAGGCAGTTGACCTTCCCGTCGTCGAAGTTCATCTGTCCAATGTCCACCGGCGGGAATCCTTCCGTCACCACTCCTACGTGTCGGCGGCAGCCGACGGCATCATCATCGGCCTGGGGGCGCATGGCTACGAACTGGCCGTCGACGCCGCCATCGCCCTGATCGAGAAGGCCGCGCGCGCAGCATGACCCAGACCGGCGGAAAACGCCTCAGCACTGCCCTTTCGAGGTTGAATTTGCCCAGCAAAACGACTCCCGCCGACCAGACCGAGGGCGACATCGCCTTCGTCACGACGCTCGCCCACCTGCTTGAGGAAGCCGGCGTCACCGAGATCGAAGTGGAACGCGCCGGCCTGAAGGTGCGCGTCTCGCGCGCCGCGCCGGCCGCCGCTCCCGTCATCTACGCCCCGCCCGCTGCGGCCCCCGTCGCCGCCGCGCCGGTCGCGTCCGCGCCGTCCGCCCCTGCGGCCCCGGCCGCCAAGGCCGGCCCGGTCGAGCAGGACTGGTCCAAGCACCCCGGCGCCGTGACCTCGCCGATGGTCGGCACGGCCTATCTCGCGCCCCAGCCGGGCGCTGCGCCCTTCGTCCAGGTCGGCGACACGGTCAAGGAAGACCAGACGCTTCTGATCGTCGAGGCGATGAAGACGATGAACCAGATTCCTTCGCCCAAGGCGGGCCGCGTGGTCCAAATATTCGCCGGCGACGCCCGCCCGGTCGAATATGGCGAAGTCCTGATGATCATCGAATAGGCGGCCGGGCCCGACGATGTTCGACAAGGTTCTCATCGCCAATCGCGGCGAAATCGCCATGCGCGTCGTGCGCGCCTGCCGCGAAATGGGCATCAAGACGGTCGCGGTGCATTCCACCGCCGACGAGAACGCCATGCATGTCCGCATGGCCGACGAAAGCGTCTGCATCGGCCCGCCGCCGGCGAAGGACTCGTATCTCAACATCCCGGCCCTGATCGCGGCCTGCGAGATCACCAACGCGAACGCCATCCACCCCGGCTACGGCTTCCTGTCCGAGAACGCCCGCT
>CAZBPO010000468.1:0-1768 GCA_964493795.1 uncultured Flavobacteriaceae bacterium | reverse complement strand
GGCCGAGCCAGTCGTCGAGCGTTTCGGCGAGGGCGGCGTCGGAGATGTCGGTGATGTCGCTGTCGTCGCCTTCGAGACGGCGGAGAAGGGCGGCGCGGGCCTGAAGCTGGCGGAGGTCGTCGGTCCAGGGCAGGCCGGCGAGGCCGAGCTGACGGACCCCGTCCAGCATCGCGACGCGCAGGGACTCGGGCTGCGCGGTATCGAGGCGGCGTTCCTCGAGCACCAGCGCGCCCAGCGTCGTGATACGGCGGGCGGCGACGGCGCTGTTGCGGGCGTCCCAGATGACCTCGTCGCGGGTTTCGATACGGCTGGAGAAGGCGGCGTCGATGTCGGTGCGGGTGAGCGGGGCGGCGAGGAAGATGCGGGCGTTTTCGGCCCCCTGATCGACCGATCCGATGGCGAGGAAATCCTCGCCCGCCAGCGCGTCTTCCGCCGGCAGCAGCGCGCCGCGCCCGTTCGCGAGGCGGAACGCACCGCGCGGCCCGCGCCGCCGGGCGATACGGTCGGGATAGGCGAGGGCGAGCAGCGGGCCGGTCTTCGTATCGTCGGTTTCCTCTTTCGGGACCGACGCCTGGCGCGCCCATTGGCGGGCGTTTTCGCGGGCGCGGGCCAGCGCGCCGCGATCAGCGCGGGGATCGCCGTTCTGGAAGGCGTGAAGACGGGCGCGGAGATCGGCGTCGGGGCGGTCGCGGTCGGGACGCAGCACGTCGCGTTCAGAGAGGAGGCCGGCGAGGGCGACGGCGGTGGCGCCATCGCCGGATGCCTTGGCGCGCAGGATCATATGGGCGAGGCGCGGATGCAGGCCGAGCGCGTTCATGGCGCGGCCATGCGGCGTGATGCGGTTCTGCGCGTCGAGCGCGTCCAGCTCGCGCAGCAGTTCCAGCGCCTGCGCGTAGGCGGCGGCGGGGGGCGGATCGAGCAGGGCGTAGGCGGCGGGGCTGCTGTCGCCCCAGGCGGCGAGGTCGAGCGCGAAGGGGGCGAGATCGGCGACGGCGATATCGGGCGGCGCGAAGGCCGGCAGGCTGCGGTGGGATTCCTCGCTCCACAGGCGATAGCAAATTCCCGGCGCGATGCGTCCGGCGCGGCCGCGGCGCTGGTCGGCCGAGGAGAGGGCGAGGCGCGTGGTGACGAGCCTTGTCATGCCGCTGGCGGGATCGAAGCGGGGCCCGCGCGCGAGGCCGCTATCGACCACCACGCGGATGTCGGGGATGGTGAGGCTGGTTTCGGCGATGGAGGTGGCGAGGACGATGCGCCGGACGCCGGGCGGGGGCGGCGCAACGGCGGCCTTCTGGGCCTCGAAGGCGAGATTGCCATAGAGCGGCAGCACCAGATGGCCGGGCGGCAGGTCGCGCAACTGGCGCTCGGCGGAGCGGATTTCGGCCTCGCCTGGCAGGAAGGCGAGGAGGCCACCCTCGGTTTCGCGCAAGGCCCGGCGGATCGCGCTGGCGACGGCGGCCCCGGTATCGCGGGTTTCGGCCGACGGGGCGTAGCGGGTCTCGACCGGGAAGATACGGCCGTCGGAGCGGATCACGGGGGCGTCGCCCAGCAGTCTGGCGACCCGTCCGCCATCGAGCGTGGCCGACATCACCAGCAGGCGGAGGTCGGGATTGAGGGCGGACTGGCATTCGAGGGCCAGAGCGAGCGCCAGATCGGCGTCGAGGCTGCGCTCGTGGAACTCGTCGAAGATCACAAGTCCGACACCGGCGAGTTCCGGGTCGTGCTGAAGCCGGCGTGTCAGGAGCGCCTCGGTCAGCACCTCGATGCGGGT
>CAZBPO010000467.1:0-1782 GCA_964493795.1 uncultured Flavobacteriaceae bacterium | reverse complement strand
TGACCGGCCGTCGACCAGTAGGTACCGGTGTCGACCGTCGCCAGCCCGGTCACCGTGACCGCAGAGGCGGAGGTGAACAAGGCGTCCATGAACGCAGGAGATTCCTCGCCCCGCCGCGCGAACGGCATCATCAGCAGCACGGTACCCAGCAGGATGAGCGAGCCGAAGACCAACGGCAACAACCGCACCGGGTGAGTGATCGAGGCCGGCAATCGGACTCGTGAGCGCCAGGGCACGCCCCGACGTTACACCGGCGCCAGGCTCCGCGACGGGTAGATTGCTCGCCATGGCTTCCCCGGTCGGACTCGCGCGCGCATTCCTCGGACGACTCGGACGAACCCGGGAGTTGGCGCCGTTCCTGGCGGTCAACGCGACCTTGGTCCTGGCAGTCGTCCTGGTGCTGTTCGACCTCGACCTGGCCGCCGTGATCGCCGTACTGATCTCGGCGGTGGCCGAACTGGTCTGCGCCTTTCCGGCCGAGGTGATCTTCACCAGCGGCGGTTCCGAGGCGAACGCGCTGGCCCTGCGCGGCGTCGCGGCGGCGAACGGCGTCAAGGCGATCATCGCCAGTGCGACAGGACATGAATCGACGCTGGCCAACGCCACCGACGCCGCCGCGGCCTGCGGCGCGCGGCTGATCCTTCTGCCCGCGACGTCCGAGGGCTCGGTCGATCTGGCGGCGCTGGAGACAGCGCTGGCGGTGGACGCACCTGCGCTGGTGTCGGTGCTGCTCGCCAACAACGAAACAGGCGTCTTCCAGCCGGTGAAGGACATCGCCGGGCGCGTGCGTGCGGCCGGCGGTTTGCTGCATGTCGATGCGGCGCAGGTGGCGGGGCGGCAGCCGGTGAACATGCGCGAACTGGGCGCGGATCTGTTGACCCTTTCCGCTCACAAGATGGGCGGCGTCGCCGGGGCCGGGGCGCTGGTCGCCGTGGACGGCGTGGCCGTCGCGCGGCAGATCGCGGGCGGCGGTCAGGAACTCGGTCGTCGCGCCGGGACCGAGAATGTCGCGGCCATCGCCGCCTTTGGCGCGGCGGCCGCCGCGCCGGCCGACTGGAAGGGAACCGCGGCGCTGCGCGATCGGATGGAGGCCGGGATTTCGGCGGCCGTGCCGGGCGTCGTGATCCATGGAGCCGCCGCGCCGCGCCTGCCGAACACCTCGATGTTCGGCCTGCCGGGCGTGGCGGGCGAAACGCAGGTGATGGCGATGGATCTGGCCGGTTTCGCGATCAGCTCGGGCGCGGCCTGTTCCAGCGGCAAGGTCAAGGTGAGCCATGTCCTTGCCGCGATGGGCGCGCCTTATCCCGGCGATGCGGTCCGCGTCTCGCTGGGCCCGGAAACCACGCCGGGTGAAATCGACGCCTTCGTCGCGGCGTGGGCGGCGTTCGCCAATGCCGCGCTGGCCCGCCGCGCGATGGAGGCCGCGTAATGGCCGCCGTAAAGGAAACCATCGAAACCGTCGGCGGCCTTCAGACCGATAAATACAAATACGGCTTCGTCACCGAGATCGAATCCGACCGGGCGCCCAAGGGGCTGACCGAGGACACGGTTCGCTACATCTCGGCACAGAAGGGCGAGCCGCAATGGCTGCTCGACTGGCGGCTTGAGGCCTTCCGCCGCTGGAAGGAGATGAGCGAGCCGTCATGGGCGATGCTCAACTACCCCAAGATCGACTTCCAGGACGCCTATTACTATTCCGCGCCGCGCCAGAAGCCGAAGCTGGAGAGCCTGGACGAGGTCGATCCCGAACTGCTGAAGACCTACGAGAAGCTGGGCATTCCG
>CAZBPO010000466.1:235-1787 GCA_964493795.1 uncultured Flavobacteriaceae bacterium | reverse complement strand
TGTTGGCGAAGCGGCCGCCGCTGCCCTTTTTCCACTCCCAGACCTTGGGTGGCACGTAGGCGGTCGGTTCGGTCATGGCTCGGCTCCTGCTTTCCGGTGGGTTGGAGATAGGGCTGGGTCGGTTCGATTGCGAGGTGGGCCTATCGGCCGGGGTTTCTGGCGGCGGCGTATCCGGCCGCCAGCCCGCCGATCAGGTCTGCGGCGCTCTCGACCTGTTTGATCGCGCCGACGCCGTGGCCGGCCGACCAGACCGTGGTCCACCGCCGGGCGTCGCCCTTGGGATCGGTGAAGTCGATGACGACGTCGGCCTCGAGTTTCGACAGGTCCATACCCGCCGCTTCGATGGACGGGCGCAGCCAGTTGGCCGGCACGCCGGTGATGCCGCGCGACAGGACCAGATCGTCGACCGTGCTGGCGACCAGCATGTCGCGATAGCCGTCGCTGGCGAGGCTTTCGCGCGTCGCGATGAAGCGCGTGCCCATCGCGGCCATGTCGGCGCCCAGCGCCTCGGCCGCGGCGATGCCGCCGCCCGTGGTGATGCCGCCGCCCAGAACCAGGATGCCGTCGAAAAACTCACGCACCGCCGGCACGAAGGCGAAGCCGGCCATGGGGCCGGTATGGCCGCCGGCGCCCGCGCCCACCAGCACCAGACCGTCGACGCCCATCTTCGCCGCGCGGGCCGCGAATTTCAGCGAGTTCACGTCGGCCAGCACGATGCCGCCCCAGCCGTGCACGCGGTCGATCACCGCCTGCGGACTGCCCAGCGCGGTGATGACGATGGGCGCGCGGTAACGCTCGCAGAGGTCGAGATCGGCCTCCAGCCGGTTATTCGTGCGATGGACGACCAGGTTCACCGCCCAGGGCGCGTCGGCCTCGGTCACTTCGGACGAGATGCGCGCCAGCCACTGATCGAGAATATCGGTGTCGCGCGCATTGGGCGTCGGGAAGCACCCCGTCGCGCCGGCCTTGCACGCGGCGATCACGAGGTCAGGCCCCGAGATCAGGAACATGGGCGCGGCGATCAGCGGCAGTTTCAGCCGCCGCGCCCACCAGTCGGGCAGCGCCATTACTGGGTGCGCCCGCGCGCCTGCACCTGCTCGCGGCGCTGGGCGATGGAATCGGGCGTCACGGCGGCGTTGAGCGAGGTCGTGGTCGCCCGCTCCAGCTTGCGGGCGTCGCCGTGAGACAGCTTATCGCTGTCGTCGATCAGCTTTTTGTAGGTGCGCGAAATCGCCGGGTCGATGCTGGCCATGTCATGCGCCAGCTTCTGCGCCGTGCGCACCAGCTCGTCCGGCTCGACCACGCGGTTGAGCAGGCCCCATTCATAGGCCGTCTTCGCGTCGAGGAAGTTGCCGGACAGCGACAGTTCTTTCGCGCGCATCAGGCCGATGGTGCGCGACAGCTTCGCCGACAGGCCCCAGCCGGGCAGAATGCCGACGCGGGCGTGGGTGTCGGCGAAGCGGGCATTGGTCGAGCCGATCAGAACGTCGCAGGCCAGCGCCACCTCGAAGCCGCCGGTGATGGCGACCCCGTTCACCGCGCCGATGATGGG
>CAZBPO010000466.1:0-225 GCA_964493795.1 uncultured Flavobacteriaceae bacterium | reverse complement strand
AGCACCGGGTCTTCCCCGGCGTCGGTGGGGTTGGCCGCGCCGAGCGCGCCGGGCGTCGAGGCCAGTTCCTTGAGATCGAGGCCGGCGGTGAAGGCCCGCGCGCCGGCGCCGGTCAGCACGATCGCCCGCACCGTCTCGTCGGCATCGAGTTTTGCGATGGTGGCGGCCAGGGTCTTGCGCAGTTCGATCGACAGCGCGTTCATCGCGTCGGGCCGGTTCATCGTC
>CAZBPO010000465.1:0-1798 GCA_964493795.1 uncultured Flavobacteriaceae bacterium | reverse complement strand
AGTTGGGCGATCCCGGCCCCCCGGCCTCGACATAGGCGGGGTCCCAGCCGTTCTTGAAGAACACCACCGTCACGCCCGCCGCGCGCGACGCATCGACGGCCAGCGCAATCTTTTCGGTCGCCGCGGCCGCGCCGGAGATGTCGAACCCTGCGAGATCCAGATAGCCGCCGGGCGAAGCATAGGCGTTCTGCATGTCGACGACGATCAGCGCCGTCTCGCGCGGGTTCAGCGGCAGCGCCTCGGGCCGCGCGGGCAGGGTGACCGTCGAACCGGGGCGCGCGATCTCAGACATTGCGGCTCTTCATCAGTGGCTGGATGTGCTGCCCGAACTGGTCCATGCCCACAAGGAAGTCGTCAAAGGTCAGCAGCACGCCGGCCGCGCCCTCGATCTCCGCGACCTCGTCCATCAGTCTGGCGACCGTGGCGTACGACCCCACCAGCGTCCCGATATTCAGGTTCATGGCCGAAGGCGGCCGCGACATATAGATCGCCGAAACGTCGATGCTCTTGCGCGTATCGGCCTCGCCCTGGCTGTTCATCCAGGCGATGGCGTCGATGTCGGCCCCTTCCTTATAGCGCTCCCACTTGGCCCACGCGGCCTCGTCGCTTTCGTCGGCGATGATCATGAACAGCAGCAGCGCGCCGCATGTGCGCCCGGTCTTCTTGGCCGCATCGACATTGCGCTGCACCGCCTCGGCGCATTTTTTGGGCTCGTTCAGCCCCATGCCGAAGCAGAAATTGTAATCCGCATGGGCCGCCGCGAAATCGACGCCCGTCTGGCTCTGCCCGGCGCACACGATGTCGATTTTGGCCTGCGGCTTGGGCAGCAGCTTGCAGTCGTTCATGGTCAGGAAGCGGCCCTTAAAGTCGCTTTCCCCCGTCTCCCACAGCTGCTTCATCACCGTCACGTATTCGGCGCAGAACTCGTACCGGTTCAGGAAGTGGTCCTGGCCCGGCCAGATGTTCATCTGATCGTATTCCGCCTTCTGCCAGCCGCTGACGATATTGATGCCGAACCGGCCATGGCTGATGGAATCGATGGTGACCGCCATCCGCGCCGCGATAGGCGCGGGGATCGCCAGCACCGGCACCGAGGCGTAGAGCTTGATGCGCTCGGTCACCGCCGCCAGCCCCGCCATCAGCGTGAAGCTCTCCATGGCGTAGTCCCAGAACTCGGTCTTCCCGCCAAAGCCGTGCAGCTTGATCATCGAGAGCGCGAAATCGAGGCCGTATTTCTCGGCCTTCAGCGTGATCTCTTTGTTCAGGTCGAAGGTCGGCATGTATTGCGGCGAGGTCGCCGACATGATCCAGCCATTGTTGGCGATGGGAATGAAGACGCCGATATCCATGCAATGCCCCGCGTTGACGGCCGATCAGACGACTGTTCGTGCTGCGATGCAATAACCTGTGGGGAAGGCCGGGCTTTCACGCGGGCGTGACATTGCCTCGGCCGCGCCCGGGCCTATTCTGGCGGCAAGCAAGCAGGGGTTGTCATGCTGAGACGCACTTTCCTTAAATCTTCCGCCGCCGTCGCCGCCCTGTCCGGGCTCAAACTTGGCGGCGTGGCCTTCGCCGCCGCCGACGGCTCGGACGACCCGCTTCTCGCCCCCTGGACCGGCGCGTTCGGCGGCACGCCGCCCTTCGACAAGGCGAACCCCGCCACGCTGAAAGCCGCGATGATGCGCGCCATGGACGTCCATCGCGCCGAAATCGACGCCATCGCCGCCAACGCCGAAGCGCCCAGTTTCGAGAACACCATCGTCGCGATTGAGCGCGCGCGCGGGGCGCAGTCGCGCGT
>CAZBPO010000464.1:1122-1810 GCA_964493795.1 uncultured Flavobacteriaceae bacterium | reverse complement strand
GACGTTGGCCAGACCACCGCCTTCGCACATCGTCTGCAGGCCATAGCGCTTGCCGCGCTTGTGCAGCGCGTTCACCAGCGTCGACATCAGCTTGGTGCCCGAGCCGCCCAGCGGATGGCCCAGCGCGATCGCGCCCCCATTGACGTTCAGCTTTTCGGGGTCAGCGCCGGTCGCCTGAAGCCAGGCGAGCGGGATCGAGGCGAACGCCTCGTTCACTTCGTAGAGGTCGATATCGCCGATCTTCAGGCCTGCGCGATCCAGCGCGCGCAGCGTCGCGGGGATCGGCGCTTCCAGCATGATCACCGGGTCGGCCCCGATCACCGTCATGTGGTGAACGCGCGCCAGCGGCTTCACGCCCAGCGCCTTGAGGCCACGCTCGTTCACCACCAGCACGCCCGACGCGCCGTCGGTGATCTGGCTCGATGTCGCAGCGGTCAGGCGGCCATCGACGGGGTTGATCAGCTTCACGCCCTGCATCGCTTCCAGGCTGGCGTTGAAGCGGATGCCTTCATCGACCGTGTGCTGCGACTTCACGCCCTCGGCGTCGACCACCTCGACCGGCACGATCTCGCCGTCGAACGCGCCGCCCTCGGTCGCTTCGCGGCCCTTGCGGTGGCTTTCATAACCGAACGCGTCCAGCACGTCCTTGGTCAGACCGTATTTCTTGGCGATCGCCTCGGCGCCGTCG
>CAZBPO010000464.1:0-1112 GCA_964493795.1 uncultured Flavobacteriaceae bacterium | reverse complement strand
TTGATGCCGGGATAGCGCGCTTCCATGTTCGGGCTCTTGTAGAAGCCGAACCCGTTCTTGGCCGGCAGCGCGGCGGCCAGGCCCATCGGCACGCGCGTCATGCTTTCAACACCGCCCGCGACCACCACGTCCATCGCGCCCGACATCACGGCCTGCGCCGCGAAATGCAGCGCCTGCTGCGACGATCCGCACTGGCGGTCGACGCTGGTCGCCGGCACGCTTTCCGGCAGCTTCGAGGCCAGCACGGCGTTCCGCGCCACGTTGACCGCCTGTTCGCCGGCCTGCCCGACGCAGCCCCAGATCACGTCGTCGATGTCGGCGGGGTCGATGCCGGTCTTGTCGACCAGCGCGTTCAGCACCTCGGCCGACAGATCGACCGGATGCCAGTCTTTCAGACGCCCGCCCTTGCGGCCGCCGGCCGTGCGCCCGATGGCGACGATATAGGCTTCACTCATGTTTCTCTCCGCTGGTTATGAAATCTTCCGGCTTCCGCCGCTCTATATAGTGCATATGCACGATAAGCGCCAGCGACGCGTCAAACCTCTGTCTTGCAGTCCAGTCCGTCGGCCCGCTCAAGCCGCAGCACGCCCTGTCTGACCGCCGCTCCGGGCATCCGCATGCTGTCGGTCCACGGCCCGCCGGCGCGTTCCTGATAGGTGAATTTCACCTGCACAGTCGCGGCCCAGGTAAAGCCGTTCTGCTTGTCGGCCTCGCTCAGCTCGCTTTCAGTGACCTTGATCTCGCTGATCTTGATATCCGCGACGCCGGTCTGCCGCTTGATGCCCGGCGCCCAGCACGTCTCGATCAGCTCTTCCACCTTCGACGAATGACCGCCGCCGCATGCCGCCAGCGCGATCGCCGCTGCGCCGAACGCCGCAGCCTTCAATATATGCACCACGTCGCAATCTCCGGATTTTGAAGGCGCAGACGCTAGGACCGGAGGATCGCCAGGTAAACACCTGCCGTTACGCCAGCCGCTACGGCATGGCCGGATTCCAAAGAAGGAGAAGTTGGTGCCCCTGGCCGGACTCGAACCAGCACGCCCGCGAAGGCAACGGATTTTGAGTCCGCCGCGTCTACCATTCCGCCACAGGGGCACTTGAGGGCGGCAT
>CAZBPO010000463.1:0-1823 GCA_964493795.1 uncultured Flavobacteriaceae bacterium | reverse complement strand
CCCTCGTTCAACTGGACCCTCAACATCCGCAAGCAGGTGATCGACGAGTGGGTCGCGGCCGGCAAGATCGCCGCCGACGCCTATCCGTCGGGCGCGGGCCTGATGTCGGCCGATCTCGACGACAGCGAGCTCGGCCGCGAGGCCGACGCCCGTCTGGCCCGCTTCCAGGTCGACATCGCGGCCCGGGCCGGCGTCTTCCACAACCTGATCACGCTGCCCACCTTCCACCTCACCGCCAAGAGCATGGATGAGCTTTCGCGCGGCTATTTCGGCGAGGGCCGCATGCAGGCCTACGTCAACACCGTCCAGCGCGAGGAGATCCGTCGCGGCGTCTCGGCGGTGAAGCACCAGCACGAGGTCGGCTCCGATCTCGGCGACACGTTCAAGGAGATGGTCTCCGGCGAGCGTGCGCTGAAGGCCGGCGGCCACGCCAACACGATGAACCAGTTCGCCGCGGAATAACCACCACCCGCCGCGGCGCCTGCCCCTTCAGGCTCAGCCGCCTGAAGGGGCGCCCTTTCTCCCCAGCCCCCGTCCACGAGAGGCGTTTCCCATGTCGCAGTCCGCGTTCACGCCTGCCGCCCTGCCTGACAGCTCCGTCCGCGAGCGCGCCATCAGCCGCGTCGCCGAAGCCTCGCATCGCCTCAACGAAGCGGTGCGCCGGGCCATCGAGGCCGGCTATTCCATCGAACTGATCCGCGCCTCGCGATGCCATGACGGATCGGGCAACTGGGGCGATCAGATCGTCCCCACCGTCCGTGACAAGGACGCCCGGCCCGCCTGACGATCACGCGGCCATCAATCCGGAAAGCGCCATGACCCTGCAGCTCGACCCCGCCATTCGTATCAACGCGCCCGTCGCGGGCCGGGCCGCTGAAGTCCTGACCGCTCCGGCGCTGGCTTTCGTGGCCGGCCTGCATCGGCGGTTCGACGCCCGCCGGCTCCAGCTGCTTGCCGCCCGCACGGCGCGGCAGGCCCGCTTCGACGCCGGCGAGCTGCCCGACTTCCTGCCGGAAACCGCCTCGGTCCGGGCCGGCGACTGGCGGGTCGCCCCCATCCCGGCCGATCTTCAGGACCGCCGCGTCGAGATCACCGGCCCGGTCGACCGCAAGATGATCATCAACGCGCTCAATTGCGGCGCGCGGGTGTTCATGGCCGATTTCGAAGACGCGACCTCGCCGACCTGGTCGAACGTCATCGAAGGCCAGGTCAATCTGAAAGACCGCTGGTCGGGCTCGCTCACGCATGTCGATCCGAAATCCGGCAAGTCCTATGCGCTGGGCGACAAGCCGGCCGTTCTGATCATCCGCCCGCGCGGCTGGCACCTGCCCGAGCGCCATGTCGAGATCGACGGCCAGCCGGTCAGCGGCGCGCTCTTCGATTTCGGCCTCTATCTCTTCCACAACGCCCGGGCGGCGCTCGCCGCCGGGTCCGGCCCCTATTTCTACCTGCCCAAGATGGAGAGCCATCTCGAGGCGCGGCTGTGGAACGATGTCTTCGTCCACGCGCAGCAGGCCCTCGGGCTCGACATCGGCACGATCAAGGCGACGGTCCTGATCGAAACCATCCCCGCCGCCTTCGAGATGGACGAGATCATCTACGAACTGCGCGACCACATGGCCGGCCTCAATTGCGGCCGCTGGGACTACATCTTCTCGTTCATCAAGCGGCTCGGCCGCCGCGCCGATTTCCTCACCCCCAATCGCGCCGCGATGGTGATGGGCAAGGCGTTCCTCGGCGCGTACTCACGCAAGCTCATCCGCACCTGCCACCGCCGCGGGGCCTTCGCGATGGGCGGCATGGCGGCGCAGATTCCCGTCAAG
>CAZBPO010000462.1:1127-1841 GCA_964493795.1 uncultured Flavobacteriaceae bacterium | reverse complement strand
CGCTCACGCTGCGTTCGGGCTCGTGCCGCGACACCGGCTGGCTGCTGGTCCAGATTCTGCGCCATCTCGGGTTCGCCGCGCGCTTCGTCAGCGGCTACCTGATTCAGCTCAAGGCCGATGTGAAGTCGCTGGACGGACCTTCGGGCACGGAAGCCGACTTCACCGACCTGCACGCCTGGTGCGAGGTTTACATTCCCGGCGCGGGCTGGGTGGGCCTCGATCCGACAAGCGGCCTTCTGACCGGCGAGGGGCATATTCCGCTGGCCGCCGCCGCCGACCCGGCGCACGCCGCCCCGATATCCGGTCTTGTCGAACCCGCCGGCGTCGATTTCCATTTCGAGATGTCGATCGAGCGGATCCACGAGGACCCGCGCGTCACCAAACCCTATAGCGAGGCCCAATGGGCCGAGATCGACGCGCTGGGGCGGGCGGTCGACGAGGAACTCAAGGCCGGCGACGTGCGCCTGACCATGGGCGGCGAACCGACGTTCGTCTCGATCGACGATATGGACGGCGCGGAATGGACGACGGACGCCGTCGGGCCCACCAAGCGCACGCTCGCCGACCAGCTGATCCGCCGCCTGCGCGACCGGTTCGCGCCGGGCGGCCTGCTCCATTACGGCCAGGGCAAATGGTATCCCGGCGAAAGCCTGCCGCGCTGGGCCTTCTCGCTGTACTGGCGCCGCGACGGCAAGCCCGTGTGGCGCGACGAAG
>CAZBPO010000462.1:362-1117 GCA_964493795.1 uncultured Flavobacteriaceae bacterium | reverse complement strand
TCATAGGCCGGCATGGCGTAGTCAGCTTCCAGACCCAGCCCCAGCGCCCCGCCACCTTCGCCGATGCCGAACGCTTCGCGCAGGGCGTCGCGACGCGGCTGGGTCTGGAAGCTGACTACGCCATGCCGGCCTATGAGGACCCCGCCTTCTACGAAAAGAAGGAGCAGGAACTGCCGGTGAACGTGACGCCGGCCGATTCCAAGCTTGAGAACAAGGAAGACGCCGCCCGCCTGAAGAACGTCTATGCGCGGGGCGTCAACGCGCCGGTGGGCATGATCCTGCCGGTCCAGCGCTGGAACGCCCGCAGCGAGGGCAAGGTCTGGCGCTCGGAGAAGTGGAAGCTCCGCAAGGAGAAGCTCTACCTCGCGCCGGGCGACTCGCCGGCCGGTTTCCGCCTGCCGCTGGGCAGCCTGCCCTGGATTCCCCCGGCCTCGTATCCCTATGTCGTCGAGCAGGACCCGTTCGAGCCGCGTGGGGCCCTGCCGGACCCTGCGCCCGCGCAACAGCCCTTCCTTCAGGCCCCCACCCAGCCGGCCGACGCGAACCGCCAGCAGATCACCGAACAGGACATCACCGCCGACGGCGTCCGCACCGCCATGGCGTTCGAGCCGCGCGACGGCAAGCTGTGCATCTTCATGCCGCCGGTCGAAGCGGCCGACGACTATCTGGAGCTGGTCGCGGCGCTTGAGGACACGGCCGCCGAAACCGGCGTGCCGATCCACATCGAAGGCTATACGCCGCCGCACGACCCGCGC
>CAZBPO010000462.1:0-352 GCA_964493795.1 uncultured Flavobacteriaceae bacterium | reverse complement strand
CCGACAAGTTCATGATCGACGGCCGCCACACCGGCACGGGCGGCGGCAACCACATCGTGCTGGGCGGCCGGCGGGCCGCCGATTCGCCGTTCCTGCGTCGGCCCGATCTTCTCGCCAGCCTGATCCGCTATTGGCAGAACCACCCGGCGCTTTCCTATCTTTTCTCGGGCCTCTTCATCGGCCCGACCAGCCAGGCGCCGCGCATCGACGAGGCGCGCCACGATGCGCTCTACGAGATGGAGATCGCGCTGGCACAGACGCCCGCGCCCGGCGAAGGCGATGCGCCGCAGCCATGGCTGGTCGATCGCCTGTTCCGCAATCTGCTGATCGATTCCTCGGGCAACACGCACCG
>CAZBPO010000461.1:0-1841 GCA_964493795.1 uncultured Flavobacteriaceae bacterium | reverse complement strand
TCCGACAGCTCGGCCACCGCCATCACGTTGTCCTCGACGGTCAGGCCGCGAAAGATCGAGGCTTCCTGCGGCAGATAGCCAAGGCCGAGGCGCGCGCGGCGATACATGGGCATGGCCGTGACGTCGACGCCGTCGAGCTCGATCGTGCCGTAATCCGCCGCGATGAGGCCCATGATCATGTAGAAGGTGGTGGTCTTGCCGGCCCCGTTGGGGCCGAGCAAGCCGACGCTCTCGCCGCGTTTGACCTCAAGGCTGACGCCGCGCACGACCGGGCGCTTGGCGAAGCTTTTGCCGATCGCCTTGACCACCAGACCGCCGGAACCCTGGACCACGGTCGGTCCTGGGCCGGTGGCCGAACGGGCGGATTTCTCCGCGTTTTCCGAGATCTCGGTGGTCATGCGGACTCCATGGAACGCTCCGCGCGCTTAAGAATGGATGAAGACATCCGCAATTGGCGCGGTTCTTGCCCTGCTGGTTAACGCAGGCATGTTGGCCATTCCGTCGCTCTGCGCAAGCGGTGTGTTGCGAGTGCGAAGAGTTTCGCCCCCGCGGCGGCTACTGGCCCTTGGCCGTGCCGGGCTGGAGGACGCCCTCGACGCGCCCGCCCGAGGCGGTGAGCGTGGCGGTTCCGGCCTTGAGATCGACCACCAGATCGGTGCCGCGCAGCGTGTTGCCGCCCTGGGTCAGCACGACCCCGCCGGAAAGGCGGATGGTGCGGGCGATGGTCTCGTAAACCGCCTTGGGCGCGCGGGCGGTGGCGTCACGCGAGGTGACGATCACGTCGCCGGTGGCGGTGATGCGGGTGAGCTTGGAGTCCGGCGCCTCGGCCAGAACCGTGTCGGCGCGCAGGATCAGTTCGCCCTGCTCGATGCGGGCGATGCGGCAGGTGGAGGTTTCGGCGTTGAAGTCGAATTCCTGCCCGCCGTCGCAGAAAATGCGGATCGGCTTGTCGCTGTCGTCGCCGAGATCGCCGAACGGCGTCTGGGACTGAGCCTGGGCCGCGCCGGCGGCGAGGACGCCGATAAAGGCGCAGACGGCGGCGGGACGGATCATGGCGCGGTTTCCGAATCGGGCTGTGGCTGTTCGCCGGGATTGAGCACCGATCTGACCGCCCCGGTAAAGGTGACGCGGCGGATGGATTTCTCGACCCGGAAGCCCGGCGCCTCGACCACCCCCATGGGCCCGGTGACGCGGACATTCTGATCGCCCGTGACCACCCCGGCCTTCATGTCGATATCGGCGCGCGAGGTCTCGAAACGGTACTGGCCGCCAAGGTCGATGACGACGCCGCCCTCGACATCGCCCTTGCCGGTCTCGGGCGCGATGCCGCCCGAGGCGGCGTCGATCAGCATCACGCCGTCGTCGAGCTCGATGCGCGCCTGGACGGCGGTGAGGCGCACGATGCCCTCGCGCGTCTGGGTGGCCTGGGCGGCCTTCACCTCATAGGGCTTGCCGTTCTCGCCGATGCCCTTGAGCTCGGGCGAGGTCATCTCGATCGCCGGGGTCTCGCCGCCGGTCAGCGTGACGTTCGGCCGGCGATTGACGACGAGGCTGACGAACACCGCCGCCACGCAGGCCGTCGCCAGCAGCGGCAGCGCGATCTTCAGCCGCTTGACCCGGCGGCGATGTCGCTCAGCGTCGGCGAAGCGGGCCTCGGCGCGCGGGGCGCCCAGCGAGGCCAGCCTTGTGGGCTGGATCTCGCTCACGCCAGGCCCGCCTTGAGGCAGTCGTGAATGTGAAGCAGGCCGGCCGGGCGGCCTTCGGGATCGACGACGAACAAAGCGGTGATGGCGTGACGGTTGAGGGCGGCGAGCGCCTCGGCGGCGAGCGCCCCGGCGGCG
>CAZBPO010000460.1:1634-1846 GCA_964493795.1 uncultured Flavobacteriaceae bacterium | reverse complement strand
GGACGGCGAAGTCGATCTCGCGCGCCGGCGCGCCGAGGGCCGCAGCGGCGGTGACGTAATAGACCGTCTGGGCCGCGATGCGGGCCCAGTTGATCGAGTTGACCGCCGCCAGGTTGAGGCGCGCGCTGAATTCGGCGTCCGAGAACAGCGCCTTCACGATGGCCTGGCAGTCGTCGAAATTGCCTTCGACAGCGAGGTTGCGGACGTTTTCG
>CAZBPO010000460.1:0-1624 GCA_964493795.1 uncultured Flavobacteriaceae bacterium | reverse complement strand
TGACCACGTCCACCGACTTGAGCCCGCGCAGGCCGGCGATCGCCGCCGAGCCGGTATCGCCCGAGGTCGCGCCGACGATCAGCGCCCGGCCGCCGGAGCGGGCGAGGCCCCAGTCCATCAGACGGCCGAGCAGCTGAAGCGCGACGTCCTTGAAGGCGAAGGTGGGGCCGTGGAACAGCTCCATGAGGTGCAGGCCGTCGCCGAGATCGCGGAGCGGCGCGACCTGGCCGCCGGGGAAGGACGCGTAGGCCGCCTGGATGGCGGCATAGAGATCGGACAGCGGGATGGCGTCGCCGACGAAACGCTTCAGCACCTGAAGCGCCACCTCAGGATAGGTGCGGGTCGCCAGCGCCGCCATTTCGTCGGCGGAGATCGCCGGCCAGCTCTCGGGCATATACAGCCCGCCATCCGGGGCGAGGCCCGACAGCATGACGGCGTCGAAGGGAAGCGCGGGGGCGGCGCCCCGCGTGGAGATATAGCGCATTGTCAGACGTCGTCGGCCGGGCGGGATACGGTGCGTTTCAGATGGAACAGCACATAGACGACGACAAGGATCAGCGCGAGCGAGAACCACGTCACGGCGTAGGCGAGATGGTTGTCGGCGAGATCCGGCCGGAACGCGACCGGGCGCGGCAGACCGCCGGGATTGGGCGTTTCCGATTGCAGGATATAGGGCGGCACGTCTTTCAGGCCCAGCGCCGCGGCGATCGCCGGCACGTCGCGGACATACCAGCGATTGCCTTTCAGGTCGGGCGCGGCGGACGTCCAGCCGGCGGTTTCGGACGGGCGCAGGATGCCGGCCGCATGGACCTGCCCGGCGGCGGCCGGCGGCACGGGGCCTTCGAGCCGGGCCTTTTCCGCCTCTGAGATCGAACCGAGATCGACGAGGATGATGCGTCCGTCGCCATAGTCGAGCGGGGCGATCACGCGGTAGTCGGCGTCGCCCTGCCCTTCCGGCGCGAAGAGATGCACGGCGCGCGCGCCGTCGATCACGCCGTCGGCCTCGACATGGGCATAGGGCCGGTCTTCCTCAGGCCCGGTCAGGACCTCGACGAGATCGCGCGGCGGCGCGGCGGTCCCGGACGCGATGCGGGCCAGCAGATCGTGCTTCCACTCGCGCCGGTCGACCTGCCACAGCCCGAGCCAGACGAGGACGCCGAGCGCGGGAATGCCCAGAACCGTCGCCCAGAAGGTCGGACGGAAGCGCATCAGCTTTGATCCAGCCGGCCTTCCGCCGCGCGCGTGCGATATTGCTGGAAGATCATGAGCGCCTTCAGCGGGCGCAACAGGCCGATCGTCAGGGCGAGGATCAGCGGCGTCCACAGGACGAAATGCACCCAGTAGGGCGGCTCGTAGCTGACCTCGACCCACAGGGCCAGGCCGCAGACGATGAAGCCGGCGATCAGGATGATGAACACCGCCGGCCCGTCGCCCTGATCGAGCCCTTCATACGACAGCCCGCATTTGTCGCAGGCCGGCGCGAGGTTCAGGAAGCCGGCGAACAGTTTTCCCTCGCCGCAACGCGGGCAGCGCCCGGCGAGGGAGAACGCCATATCAGTGTCCGCCAGGATGCGGCCCGGCGCCCCAGACATAGATGGCCGCGAACAGGAACAGCCACACCACG
>CAZBPO010000459.1:0-1848 GCA_964493795.1 uncultured Flavobacteriaceae bacterium | reverse complement strand
GTATTGGTCTCGAAGACCTTACGGATATGGGCCATCGGCGTCGCCTCGAACGCGCCGACCACGCCGATGCCCGCATTGTTGACCAGAACGTCGAACGGTCCTGCGACGGCCAGCGCATCCGCGATACTGGCGGGGTCGGTCACGTCCAGCGCCAGCACCTTCACTCGCTCCGAGCGTGGCAGCAGGTCGGGACGCGGCCGGCGCATCGTGGCGACCACGTTCCAGCCCTTGTCGTGGAAGTGGCGGGCGGTCTCAAGGCCATAGCCTGACGAGCATCCGGTGATCAGAACGGTGTTCATGGCGAAGTTCCTGCTTCTCGGCGTCGGAATTGACAGGAACGGGATACCGGGCATGATCGGGACTATCATCAATGATAAGTCCATAATTTATTCGCATGAGTCCTGACGATGTCGACCCGCTCGGGCAGGTCATCACGCTTCTGTGGCCTCAGGCGATCTTCGCGAAGGGCATCGCCGGGGCCGGCAGGTGGGGCGTCAGCTATTCCGCCTTCGGGCATCCGGGCTTCTGCGCCGTGCTGGAGGGCCGCTGCCGGCTGGCCGTGGCGGGCGAACCGCCGGTGATTCTCAACGCCGGAGACTTCGTTCTTCTCCCCGCCACCCCGGCCTTCGTCATGTCCAGCCTGGAACCGGCCACGCCCGTCCGGCTCGATCCCCGGCAGGCAATGGGCTCCGGCGACGATGTGCGCCACGGCCGCAGCGACGGCCCCGCCGATGTCCGCCTGCGCGGGGGCTATTTCATGTTCGGCTCGCCGGATTCGGCCCTGCTGGTCTCGTTGCTGCCGGCCATGATCCACGTCCACGGCGACGCGCGCCTTCAGGCCCTGGTGCGCCTGTTCGGCGAGGAAGCCGACGCAAGGCGCGACGGGCGCGATCTCATCCTGACGAGGCTGGTCGAAATCCTGCTGATCGAGGCCCTGCGCGCGACGCCCGGAAAAGAAACCCCGGCGGGCCTGCTGCGCGGCCTCGCCGACGCGCGCATCGCCACCGCCCTGCGCGACATGCACGGCGCCCCGGCGCGCGGCTGGACCGTCGAAGGGCTGGCGCGCAACGCAGGGCTTTCGCGCTCGGCCTTCTTCGACCGCTTTTCGCGCACCGTCGGGCTCAGACCCATGGAATATCTTCTGGCCTGGCGCATGGCGCTGGCCAAAACCTTCCTGCGCGGCGGCGACATGGCGATGGACGAGGTGGCGCGGCGCGTCGGCTACGGCTCGGCCAGCACGTTCAGCACCGCCTTCAGCCGCCATGTCGGCCAACCGCCCGGCCGCTTCGCGCGCAGTCCGGACCAAATGACGCGCCCGGCTCAAGACGGCTTCCCTGAGCCGATGCAAGCGGCCTAATTTCCGTGGACTGACAATCTGCCGGGGAAACCGACATGACTTTCCGCTTATCCGCCCTCGCCGCGGCGGCCTTCGCGCTCGCCCTGCCCGCCCAGGCGGCGCATCTGGTGTGGAGCTATGATCCCCAGCCGAACATCAAGACCTGCACCCAGAACGCCATGCGCGCCGCGAAAGCCTATGGCATCACCAAGATCACCAGATCCGGAGACAACCTGACGGGCATTCTGGATCCCGACATCGTCGTATCGATACTCTGCCTCGCCGCACCCAAGGGCGCGACGATGGTGCTGCACGTCTCGGCCGACCCTGACGTGCCGTATCGCGAAGCCGACGAAGTCAGGCAGGAAATCCGCGGGCTGATCCTGTCGGGGGGACGTTAGACCGACGGCGATGTGCGGGGATCAAGAGAAGTGGCGCGCCCTAGGGGAATCGAACCCCTCTTTGCAACGTGAAAGGCTGCCGTCCTAACCGATAGACGAAGGGCGCGCGGG
>CAZBPO010000458.1:0-1853 GCA_964493795.1 uncultured Flavobacteriaceae bacterium | reverse complement strand
CTCGCAGGCGGTTTCGCCAGCGTGGCGGTCGTCGCCTACCTCACATCGGTCGTGAACCCGCGTTTCGCGGCGGTCCAGTACGCACTGCTCGCCTCGCTCACCATGCTGGTCGGCACGCTCGGCCGGCCCTGGCTGGGCGCCATGATCGAAGCGCAGGGCTATTACAGCGTCTTCATCCTCACGTTCTGGCTTGGCGGCGCCGCCGTTGTCCTGTCCGTGATCGAATGGCTGCGGCAGGCCCGCCTGCCACAGCCGGCCATGCCTGTCATCCAGTCCTGACGGGCGTCAGGCGGTGTGCACGCTGTCGATGTCGAAAGCCGCGAGTGCGGCAAGGTCAACGATGTCGCCTACCGTAGCGCCGAGCGGCGCGATCTGCACCGGCTTTTCGAGACCGAGCAGCATCGGGCCGATGACAACCGCGCGGCTCATCTGCTCCAGCAGGTTCGTCGCGATCGAGGCCGAATGGATCGCCGGCATCACCAGCACGTTCGCCGGGCCTTTCAGGCGGCAGAACGGATAGAGCGCCATGGCCGCAGGATCGAGCGCCACATCGGCCGCCATCTCGCCATCGAACTCGAAATCGACCTCGTCACGCGAGGCGAGAAGCTCGACCGCCTCGCGCTGCACCGCCGAGCGTTCGCCCGTGGGATGGCCGAAGGTGGAATAGGCCAGCAAGGCGACGCGCGGCTCGAAGCCCATGCGGCGCGCCACGCCTGCCGCCATGATCGCGATGTCGGCGGTCTCCACCGCCGTCGGCATGTCGTGGACGTTGGTGTCGGCGACGAAGACGGTGCGCCCGCGCGAGAGGATCATCGACAGGCCGATGACGCGCTGGCCGCGCTTGGTGGGGATCACCTGGCGCACGCCGTCGAGCGCGACGGAATAGTTGCGCGTGAAGCCGGTCAGCATGGTGTCGGCGTCGCCCGCCATCACCATCGAGGCGGCGAAGACGTTGCGGTCATAGGTGACGAGCCGCTGGCAATCGCGATGCAGCGCACCGCGCCGCTGAAGCCGGGCGTAGAGGCGGTCGGTATAGCCCGCCGTCAGGTGGGATTCCTGCGGCGCGATGATCTGGATGCCGGTGTCCTCGATGCCCGCCGCCCGCATGGTGGCGTGGATGCGGTCGGGCCGGCCGATCAGCGTCGCCTGGCCAAGCCCGTTGCCTTCATAGGCCATGGCGGCGCGGATGATCGTCTCTTCCTCGCCCTCGGCGAAGACGATGCGCTTGGGGTTGGCGCGCACCACCGAAACGAGGCGCTGGATGACGCTGGCGATCGGGTCGAGCCGGGCCGACAGCGAATGGCTATAGGCCTCCAGGTCGGCGATCGGCTTCTGCGCGACGCCGCTTTCGATGGCGGCCTTCGCCACCGCCACTGGAATGCGGCTGATGAGGCGCGGATCGAACGGCACCGGGATGATGTAGTTGGGCCCATAGGTCGGGCGCGGGCCGGCATAGGCCGCCGCCACCTCGTCGGGCACGTCTTCGCGCGCCAGCTCGGCCAGCGCCTCGGCCGCCGCGATCTTCATCGCCTCGTTGATGGTCGAGGCGCGCACGTCCAGCGCGCCGCGGAAGATGTAGGGGAAGCCGAGAACGTTGTTGACCTGGTTGGGATAGTCGCTGCGCCCCGTCGCCACGATGGCGTCGCCGCGCGCCGCCGCCACGTCTTCGGGCGTGATCTCGGGGTCGGGATTGGCGCAGGCGAAGATGATGGGCTTGGCGGCCATGGACTTGACCATGGCCTGGGTCATCGCGCCGGCGGCCGAAAGGCCCAGGAAGATGTCGGCGCCGTTCAGCGCCTCTTCCAGCGTGCGCGCCGTCGTCTCGACCGCGTGGGCCGATTTCCACTGGTTCA
>CAZBPO010000457.1:0-1855 GCA_964493795.1 uncultured Flavobacteriaceae bacterium | reverse complement strand
GATCGAGACGCCTTCCTCGTCGCCCGTGATGATGAAGCCGATCGAGCCGCGCCCCGCCAGCTTCGGCGCGAAGCGGGCGACGGCGGCGGCGAAGGCGGCGATCGAGCCCTTCATGTCGGACGCCCCGCGCCCGACGAGAAAGCCGTCCTTCACGACCGCGCCGAAAGGGTCTTCGCTCCAGGCCTTCACGTCGCCCGGCGGCACCACGTCGGTGTGGCCGGCGAAGCAGAGGAGCGGGCCCTGCGTGCCCAGCCGGGCGTAGAGATTGTCGACATCGGCCGTGCCCGTTTCGCTGAACGGCATACGTTCGCAGACGAAGCCAAGCGGCGTCAGGGCCGCCTCCAGCACGCCCAGCGCGCCTTCGTCGGCGGGCGTGACGCTGGGCCGGCGGATCAGGTCGCGGGCGAGCGCGAGGGCGTCGATAGGATCGGGCATGGAATTCGCCTGATAGAGAGGCCCGCCATGGGGGTCAATGCTTGCGCCGGGGCCCCGGGGCGCAGATGGTGCGGCCACCAAAGAATAAGGGAGAGCGTTCATGGGCGGCAGGCTTGAAGGCAAGGTCGCGGTGATCACCGGCGCGGCGTCGGGCATCGGGCGCGGCACGGTCGACCTGTTCCTGCGCGAAGGCGCAAAGGTCATCGGCGGCGACGTCCAGGACGACAAGGGCGCGCGCATGGAGGAAGAGCTGGGCGCGTCGTTCCGCTATGTCCGCTGCGACGTGACGGACGAGGCTGAGGTGAAGGCGGCGCTGGACCTCGCGATTTCCCAGTTCGGCAAGCTCGATATCCTCTTCAACAATGCCGGCACGGGCGGTCCGCTGGAGGATGCGCAGACGGTGACCGCCGAAGGCTTCGATTCGGTGATGCACCTGCATATCCGGGCGGCGCTGTTCGGCATCAAGCACGCCGTGCCGCATATGCGCGAGAATGGCGGGTCGATCATCTCGACCGCCTCGATCGCCGGGCTTCAGAACGGCTTCGGACCGATCCTCTATTCCATCGCCAAGGCCGGCATCATCCACATGTCGAAGGTGGCGGCGGTGCAGCTGGCCCCCTTGCGCATCCGCGTGAACGCGATCTGCCCCGGCCTTATCGCGACGCCGATCTTCGCCAGCTCGATGGGGCTCGGCCGCCAGTTCGCGGACACGACGGTGGACGCCATCGCGGCGGCGGCCGGCGGCTCGCAGCCCATCCCGCGCGGCGGCGTGCCGGCCGACATCGCCGAGGCGGCGCTGTATCTGGGCAGCGACGGCGCATCCTTCGTGACCGGGCAGGCGCTGACCGTGGATGGCGGCATCACGCTGGGGCCGAACGGCACGGCGGCGGAATCGACCTTCGCCCCCATCGCCAAGGCGATGGGCATCGACATCGAGGCGCTGGACGCCGTCACAGCGCCCGAGGCCTGACATGCTGATGCTCGCCGGCACCTTCCGCATCCCGCCCGAAAACCTGGCCGAGGCCGAACCGCACATGGCGGCGGTCATCGAGGCGTCGAGCCGCGAGGAAGGCTGCGCCTATTTCGCCTTCGGCTATGACGTGCTGGAGCCCGGCCTCATCAACGTGATGGAGCTGTGGCGCGATCAGGACGCGCTGGACGCGCACCGGGCGACGCCGCATTTCCTGGCCTGGAAAGCGGCGCGCGAGACGATCGGCATGCACGACCGCCGGCTCAGCCTCTACGAAATCGCCAAGGCGACGCCGCAGGCCTGAGAGGCGTCAGTCGCGCAGCAGCTCGTTGATCGAGGTCTTGGAGCGGGTCTTCTCGTCCACCGTCTTCACGATCACCGCGCAGGCGAGCGACGGCGCGCCGTTGCCGCCGCCCAGCGTGCCGGGCACGACCACCGAGTAGGGCGGCA
>CAZBPO010000456.1:0-1861 GCA_964493795.1 uncultured Flavobacteriaceae bacterium | reverse complement strand
CCGTAGGAAGGATCACTCCCATTCCAGGGCTCCCTTCTTCCACTCGTAGATGAAGCCGACGGTCAGAACCCCCAGGAAGATCATCATCGAGACGAAGCCGAACAGGCCCGTATCGCTGAGCGTGATCGCCCACGGGAACAGGAACGCGACCTCGAGGTCGAAGATGATGAAGAGGATCGACACCAGGTAGAACCGCACGTCGAACTTCATGCGGGCGTCGTCGAAAGCGTTGAAGCCGCACTCGTAGGCCGACAGCTTTTCAGCGTCCGGCTTCACCGGCGCGATCACGAACGGCAGCACGAGCAGAACGAGGCCCAGAAACGCCGCGACGCCCAGGAATATGATGATCGCCAGATATTCGGTCAGAAACTCGGCCATTTAGCCCCCGCGCGCGCCGCCCGAAGCGCTGCTCCGGCCAGCCCGATTTGCGGCTCGCTATAGCCCAAGAGCGTGGGCGCGCCTAGCCGCCTCACGAGCCCTCAAAGGCCGGATCGGTGGTCGAATTTCGTTTTTTTGTCCAGTGACTTACCGCAAAGCGAAACGATGCGCCGCCAGTTGCGACAGGCTCGCAGAAATCGCGCGATTCAATCGACGCGAATCCGCTCCACCATGACCGGCATCGGCCGCGCCGGAATCGATTCGTCCACCGGCGAATAGGCGAAGTACACGCCGCCGTCCTGATCCAGCGTCACGCCTCCGGCGCGCGTCTGTCCGTCGGTTTCGGGCAGGATCTCACCGATCTCGTTTCCGCCGTCGTCGAAGGCGCGCAACCAGGCCTGCGTCTCAAGCGTCGTGGGGTGATCGCTGGTTCCCGCCACCACGACCACGCCGCTGCGAAGCAGCGTCAGGTCGGCGATGGTCGCCTCGCCCTTGATCGCCTTGTTCCAGACGACGTCGCCGTTCGGGCTGAGGCGCACCAGACGGGCCTCGTTCTTGCCGCCGCTGAGATTGATGCCCATCACGAGGCCGCCATCGGGCAGCATCGTCATCTGCGCCACCGCGCAACGGCGCGGCACCGTGAAGCTGGCGAAGTTCACCATCCGCTCGGCGACGTCGTCGATCCGCTTCACATAGACGGTGCGGTTTTCAAAGCTGCCGGCCACGTAAATGCCGTCACGGCCCGACGCGACGATGGGGTCGGATTCCTTCGCGGCGTTCTTGAGCGTGTCGGACCACATCACATGACCGCGCGGCGTAATGCGCATGACCTCAAGGTCGGGCGTTCCTTCCGGCGTGGTCTTCAGGCGGCCGGCCGCGATGAGGTCGCCGCCGTCGCCAAGGGCGAGGCCGGTGAGATAGTCCTCGACCGGCGCCGGCTGACCGAACACTTCGTCGGTCTGCACCGCGCCATGCGGGCCGACGCCCACCAGCATCGCCTGATAGCCGTTGGCCGTCAGCTGCGAACCGTCGAGGCCGGCGACATAGAGGATTTCGCCCGGCCCGTAGGTGATCGCCTTGGCGATCTGGGGACCGGCGCGGTCGATCACCCGGGTCCAGCGCCGCCGTCCGTTGTCTTCGTAGCGATAGACATGCAGCCGCGCATCGGTGCCGCCGGCATAGGGGACCAACTCCTGCGCGACCAGGGCGAAGCCGCCGCCCGGCGCGCCAGTGATCGCCAGCGTGGAAAGCCCGTACGGAGCCTCAAGAACGATCGGCGCAGCCTGCACGGCCGGCGCGGCCCCAAGCGTCAGGGCGAAGGCGAGCGCCGTCAGCGGCAGGCGGAAACCAGACATCGTGCAAACTCCTTGAACGCGGGCTCACAATAGCCGCCGCCTTCGCGCCCGCAATATGGCGCAACGTACAAAGGCTTACTTCTTGTTTCAGAGAGTGGCGGGAGCGACGGGGCTCGAACCCGCGACCT
>CAZBPO010000455.1:0-1869 GCA_964493795.1 uncultured Flavobacteriaceae bacterium | reverse complement strand
CGCTCGGCGTGCTTGGCGAGAATGGGGATCAACCCGCTCCGACGTGCAGCGTCACGCTCCGCCCGGGCCACCTTGTCGCGCCAGTCCGCCGCATCGATTACCGCGACGCGCTCGTCCCACTGCTCAAGCTCGAGCAGGGCGAGATGCGCCGCCTTGCCGATGTCGAAGATTTCCTTGCCCTCTTCCTCGGGCCGGTCGGGGTTGAGGTAGCTTTTCGCCCAGAACCGATAGGGCGGGTTGGGCGGCACGAGCTGGCGCGCCCCCGACGACGACAGCGAAGGCCCCGTGCAGAGGTCGCCGTGGTATTCGGCGTCGTCGACGCCATCGAAGAAGCCGGTCTGGCCGATATGTCCCATGGCCGGCCTCAGAACTGGATCGCGACGGCGGGGATTTTCCCGGCATAGATCGCGGCGATCGCGGTCGTCGCGGCGGCGTCGGAGAGGCCGGCGTCGATCAGCGCCTTTTCGGCCGCGCGCATCACCCTGGCCTGATGCGTCTTGGTGGCGGCGCGGCGCTCGGCATCCCGGGCGGCCTTTTCCTCGGCGTCCCGCTTCGCCTGCGCCTCGGCCAGGCGCTTGCGTTCGGCGGCTTCAGCCTCGGCGGCGAGGCGGCGCTTCTCGGCCTCGACCTTCTCGGCAGCTTCGCGCGCGACGCGCCCGATCTCGGCCCGGTGGCGTGCCTCGGCTTCGTCGGCCTCGCGCTTCGCCTTCTGCTCGGCGGCGATGCGCGCCTTCTCGGCGGCCTCCTTCTCGAGGCGGGCGCGCTCTTCGGCCTCGCGCTTTTCGCGGGCGGCTTTTTCGGCGGCGTCGCGCTCCGCCTTGAGCCGGGCGGCTTCTTCCTCGGCGCGGCGGCGATCTTCCGCCTCGCGGGCGGCGGCTTCGGCCTTCAGGCGCTCAAGTTCGGCGCGTTCGCGTTCCCGTTCGGCGGCCTCGGCTTCCTGCTGGCGGAGGCGGGCGATGCCGGCGGCGAGGGACTGGACGGCCGTGTCGCGGGCCTCGATCGCCTGCTGACGGAAGCCGTCCCATTCGGCACCCTCGAAGACGCGCGCGGAGACGGCGTCGAGCCGCGCCTGAGCCCCGTCGGCGGTGTCGTCGACCATGACGAAGCCGGCGCGCCGCATATCCGAGATCGCCTCTTCGGCGTCGGCCCGGCGTTTCGCCTCGGCTTCCTCCCAACGGGTCAGCGGCTCGCGCACCTTGTCGGCAAGGGCGTCGAGCGTTTCGCGGATCTCGCGGCCCTTGTCGTCGATCGCCTTGATCTCGGCGCGCATGTCGGCGGTGAGTTTCTTGCGCTCAGCCTCGATCGCGGTCTTGGTCTTGGTGACCTTGTAGGCCAGCGAGGAAATCGCCTGGCGGCCCTTGGCCGAGGCGAGGTCGGGGACATGCGCCGCGATCTCTTCGTGCATCGCCTTCAGCACATCGGCGAAGGTCTTGGGGTCGGAAAGGACCGAACCGGGGTCCGCGGCGACGAGGACGAAGACATCGACGGTGATGTTCTCCGGCATCGGGGTTTCGGCGGGTTCTGCGGCCTTCTGGCGGGCGCGTGCAGCGGTCACGGCGCGTTTCCTTTCGTGGTCTGGTTGAGCAGCCATTCGGCTGCGGTGCGGTCGAGGCCGGTGGAGACGAGGCCGTCGATGGCTTGATCGCGGGTCAGCCGGCTCGCGCGGAAATCGGCGAGACAGGCGTCACGAAGGTTCTGGATGGCTTTGGCGGCGCGCTTCATTGCGGCACCGGGGCGTGCAGGGCGTCGAGGAAGAAGACCATCACGACCATCCCCGCCCAGAGGAAGATCAGCGCCAGACCGTCGGTGAGCCAGCGCCAGAGGCCGCCGGAGGCGGCGATCTCGTGCCGGACCGTGTCTAGAAGCGCG
>CAZBPO010000454.1:0-1878 GCA_964493795.1 uncultured Flavobacteriaceae bacterium | reverse complement strand
GCCGGTCGCGCCGGCCGCGACCGGCTCGCTGATGCCGCCCCGCCATATCCTCAACGCGCCGACCAAGCTGATGAAGAACGAAGGCTATGGCGCGGGCTATGCCTATGACCACGACGCCGAGGACGGTTTTTCCGGTCAGGATTATTTCCCCGACGAGATGGAGCGCCAGCGCTTCTATGCGCCGGTCGAGCGCGGCTTCGAACGCGAGATCGCCAAGCGGCTGGACTATTGGGCGAAGCTCAGGGCGAAACGCAGCGGCGACTAGGATACATGATGCGTGGTTCGAGGCCCTGCTGCGCAGGGCACCTCACCATGACGACCATAGGAAAACCCACTCTTCGTCATGGTGAGGTGCATCGCGCAGCGATGCCTCGAACCACGCAGCCCGCCCGAAGGTTTTTTCGAAGTCGCCCGATGAAGCGCGCGCCTCACCCCGCGCCCAGCTCAATATTCTTCAGCGCCGCCCGCGAACCCAGGCCCATGTTCTGAACCAGTGATGTCGCCTCGGCCATGGTGATGTCCAGCGGCCTCACGCGCTCCGCCGGCACATAGGCGACGATGCCAGTCATGGTGCCCGGCGACTGAGGCAGGAACACGGTCTCCCAGCCGTTCTCCAGCGTCTCAAGCCGATAGCCGATGCGCCATATGCCCTCCACCAGAACCAGCGCCGGCGACAGTCCGGCTTGGCTGTGCAGCGTGGCGTAGGAGCCCGCCATGCTCTTCATCATCTGGTATTGCGGCAGGCGGTTGAGGATCGCCTTCTCCAGCCACTCGGTCAGGCCGCTGCCGAATTTGGTGCGGGCGATGAAGCCCGCAAGGAAGGCGATCGCGATCAGGATCACGAGCGAGGCCGCCGTCACGATGCCGAGCCCCTGCACGGTGCCGTAGCTTTCGAGGCCCAGGAACTCCAGCGCCGGGCCGGCCACGCCGCTGACCAGCTGCACCCCATAGTTCAGCATCAACGCCACCAGAACGAGCGGCAGCAGGAAGACGACACCGCCCACCAGTGTCGATTTCAGGAATTCGCGCATCGTCTGCCCCCGCCGGATCGCTGATCGGAAGCATAGGGCAGGGTGGGCCCGCGCAAAAGAAAACGGCCCGCGTCGCCGCAGGCCGTTTCCCGATCTTGATATGGCGTCGTCTCAGTGCCGCGTCAGCTCGGCGCGGCCGACCACCATGTGATGCACCTCATCTGGGCCGTCGGCGAAGCGCAGGTGGCGCATGTTGGTGTACATCTTGGCCAGCGGCGTCCATTCGGAAATGCCGGTGGCGCCGTGGATCTGGATCGCCTGGTCGATGATCTCGCAGACGCGCTCGGGCACCATCGCCTTCACCATCGAAACCCACACGCGGGCCTCGCGATTGCCCAGCACGTCCATCGCGCGGGCGGCCTTCAGCACCATCAGGCGCATGGCCTCGATATCGATGCGGGCGCGCGAGATCAGCTCAAGGTTCTTGCCCAGCTGAACCAGCGGGCGGCCGAAGGCGACGCGCGAGGTGCCGCGCTTGACCATCAGGTCCAGCGCCTTCTCGGCCTGGCCGATGGAGCGCATGCAGTGATGGATGCGGCCCGGCCCCAGGCGCAGCTGCGAGATTTCAAAGCCGCGGCCTTCGCCCAGCAGGATGTTCTCCTTGGGCACCCGCACATTGGTGAAGCGCATATGCATGTGGCCTTGCGGCGCGTGGTCTTCGCCGAACACATGCATCGGGCCCAGGATCTCAACGCCGGGCGTGTCCTTGGGCACCAGGATCTGCGACTGCTGGAACTGCGGCGGCGCGTCGGGGCTGGTCTTGACCATGACGATCATGATCTTGCAGCGCGGATCGCCGGCGCCGGAGATGTAGTATTTCTCGCCGTTGATCACCCATTCGTCGCCC
>CAZBPO010000453.1:283-1917 GCA_964493795.1 uncultured Flavobacteriaceae bacterium | reverse complement strand
CCATCAGCCCGCAGAGCTCGCCATGCGCGCCCGCCTTGGGCGACATGGCGACGGCGGGCATGCCGGTGAGCGTTTTGAGCCAGTGCGCCAGACGGTCGATCAGCGCCCAGGCGCCCTGCACCGTTTCCTGCGGCTGAAGCGGGTGGATGTCGCCGAAACCAGGGAAGCGCGCGACCTTCTCGTTCAGGCGCGGGTTGTGCTTCATCGTGCACGAGCCCAGCGGAAACAGCCCGGTGTCGATGGAGTAGTTCTTCTGGCTGAGGCGCACGAAGTGACGGACGGTTTCAGGCTCCGACAGGTCCGGCAGGCCGATCTCGCCCTTGCGGGCGACGCCGCCGAGGCGGTCGGCCTTAAGCTTCGGTTCGGGCAGATCGACGCCCCATTTGCCCGAGCGGCCACGATCGAAGATGAGGCCTTCTTCCTGAACCAGCGCGCGGTGGCCGGTATAGGTGACGATCTCGCCGCCGCCGGTCGCGACGGTGTGCGTGGGGCGGCCCTGATTGTTCATGCTCATGCCAGAACCTCCTTCAGCGCGGCGGCGAAGGCGGCGCGGCATTCGTCGGTATTCACTTCGGTGGCGGCGACGATGAGCAGGTTCTCGACGTCCTTGTCGCCCGGGTAGAGACGGCTGGCCGGCACGCCGCCGAGCACGCCCTTCTTCGCCAGCGCGCTGACCACATCCGCCGCAGGCCGCGGCAGTTTCAGCGTGAACTCGTTGAAATAGGCTTTGGTCAGCACCTCGACGCCGGGGACGCCGGCGAGCAGATCGGCCAGATCGCAGGCCGCCTCGTGATTGAGCTGCGCCAGCCGCGTGAAGCCGTGCTCGCCCAGCAGCGTCATGTGGATGGTGAAGGCGAGGCACATCAGGCCCGAATTGGTGCAGATGTTCGAGGTCGCCTTCTCGCGGCGGATATGCTGTTCGCGCGTGGAGAGGGTCAGCACGTAGCCGCGCCGGCCCTGGCCATCGACCGTCTGGCCGCAGAGACGGCCCGGCATATGGCGCATGTATTTTTCGCGCGTCGCGAAGAGGCCGACATAGGGGCCGCCGAACTGAAGCCCGACGCCGATCGACTGGCCTTCGGCCACCACGATGTCCGCGCCCATCGCGCCGGGCGAGGCGACAAGGCCGAGCGAGACCGCCTCGGTCACCACCGCGATCAGCAGCGCGCCTTTCGCGTGGGCCGCCTCGGCGATGGGCTTCAGGTCGATCAGATTGCCGAAGACATCGGGGTTCTGGACGACGACGCAGGCGGTGTCGCCGTCGATGCGCGCGGCGAGGTCTTCGGCGGCGGTCGGATGCACGCCGCTGAGCTCGATGGTGAGGCTCGCGCCGGCATGGCCGCAGACCGTGCGGACGACATCGGCATAGTGCGGATGCAGACGGCCCGAGATGACAGCCTTGCGGCGCTTGGTGACACGGGCGGCCATCAGCACCGCCTCGGCCGTGCCGGTGGAGCCGTCATACATCGAGGCGTTGGCCACCTCCATGCCGGTGATGGCCGCCACCTGGGTCTGGAATTCGAAGAGATATTGCAGCGTGCCCTGGGCGATCTCGGGCTGATAGGGCGTGTAGGAGGTGAGGAACTCCGACCGCTGGATGATGTGATCGACGCTGGCCGGCACGTGGTGCTTGT
>CAZBPO010000453.1:0-273 GCA_964493795.1 uncultured Flavobacteriaceae bacterium | reverse complement strand
GGCCCCCGCCCCGACGAAGAACGGCGCGGACGAGGCCGTGACGTTCTCAGCCGCCAGCCGCCCAAGATCGCGCTCGACCTGCATCTCGCCCATGAAGCGGGGCAGATCGACCGGGTCTTTCAGACGCGCGGCTTCGGGCACATCGACGAAGAGATCGTCGATGGAGCGCGCGCCGATCGCGCCCAGCATGTGCCGGCGTTCGTCGGGGGTGAGGGGCAGAGAGCGCATCGATTTGTTCCAGTTCGATCGTGATCTTTCCTCCCCCGTTTACGG
>CAZBPO010000452.1:0-1926 GCA_964493795.1 uncultured Flavobacteriaceae bacterium | reverse complement strand
CCGCCGTGGATCATCGGGTGCAGCGTCTTGACCCGGCCATCCATCATTTCGGGAAAGCCGGTGATTTCGGCGACGTCCTGAACGGCGAGGCCGGCCTCGCGCAGCGCTTTGGCCGAACCGCCGGTCGAAACCAGCGCGACGCCCCGCTGGGCCAGCGCCTTGCCGAGCTCGACGAGTCCCGTCTTGTCGTAAACGGAGAGCAATGCGCGGCGGATGGGACGGCGCTTGGTGTCGGTCATGAGATCGCCTCAGGATCGGATTTCGGATGCGCGCGGCTGGTAGCACGCGCCGAGCGGTCAGACCAAGCGCCGCCGGGGCCGGTGCGCCGCGCTTTCGGTCTTCAACGCCCAGCGCAGGGTCCAGTCCGTTCCCGTCATCAGCGCCCGTATGACGATCGCCTGGCTGCGTCGCACCGTCTCACCGCCCATATAGACGGCGTCCTCCAGCTCCAGCCGCTCGTCGGGGCCTTCCAGCGCGGCGCGGAAGCGCCATGTGGGGCCTCCGGGCGGGGCGACGATGATGCTGTCGCCGCCCTGCGCCAATGTCGCCTTGCAGTCGGGATGCAGCGGAAACCGCACGGTCAATTCCAGCGCGCCGCGCGGCCTTGCGCGCGTCAGCGTGTCCTCGCCGCGCAGGTCGGTGCCGGTGGGATCGAGATAGAGCCGCCGTCTGTGAATGGCGCCGAAGCTGGCCATCCACAGGTCATGATGTCCTTCGGCCCAGCAGCCCTCGGTGCTGAAATCGGCCACGCCACGCGCCGTGCCGCCGTACAGCCTCTGGCCCAGCCGCCGCGCCGCCGCGCCGCCCAGGATCGCGCCGGCATCGGCGTCCGCGATCTGCAGCGTTGCATGGGCGGCCGTCCGCCGCGCCGCGTCGATCCATTCCGGTCCGCGCCGCCGGGCGACACCGCTGTTGACGATCAGGCGCTGCTCGCCATGTGCGAATTCAAAGGCCAGCGGCGCGGCATGGGCGGTGATCGCGAATGCCCCGGCCGGCGGCCCGCCGCAGTCGAAGATCGCGACGCCCTCGCCGCCGGCCAGCCGCGCATACCCCATTTCGGGCGCGAAGCCGGGCCCTTGCGCGCGCGCGGCGTCGGTCAGCTCGTTCAGCCGCGTCCGGTCGCCTTCGCTGGCGCCGTGGAAGCAGGCAAGCCCGCCATCGCCGAGGCGCAGCATGGAGAGCCGCGTCTCGGCTGCGCTCAGCGCCCGGCCGAAGAATGGCGGTTCGCCAGTGCGGGCGTCGTTCAGCGCCCGCCTGACGCGCGCCAGCGCAGCGACCGCTCCGGCCTGATCCTGCGGGCTGCGCGTGACGATCCCGCCATCCGACGTGAACGCGCCTGCGATTGCCGCGGCGAGGGCGGCGAAGGCGCGCTCGGGCCGCTTCACCGCTTCCGGCATCGCCAGCGTCATCACCGCCAGCGCCGCTGCGGCGTTCAGACGGGCAGGCCCAACCGGCGTCGCCTCGACGCTACGCGCCAGGTGACGCGTCTGCTCGGCCATGGCCTTCATCAGACGCGACCGGAACAGCAGGTCGTGGTCGGCGGTGAGGAAACGGAAATGCGCCGCCCAGGCGACGACGCGCGGGCCCAGAACGTCGCCGCGCCAGACGAGGGCGTGGAATCGCTCGAAACGGTCCAGCCAGTCTTCGGTCAGCGCTCGCGCCAGCTGCTGGTGCCGTTGCTGTTCGGCATGGTGGTGATCGTGCCACCGCAGTCCTACTACCAGGTGGTCGAGCAGCTGCCGGGCGGCTACGGGGAGTCCTACCTTGCGTTCTACGCCCGCTACCTGGGCGGCTACCACGGCTTCTGCGGCGCGGACGGCTGCCTGCTGCTGCCGACCTGGAACCACCTGTGGTTCCTGCCCTACCTGTGGAGCTACACCCTGCTGGCCTGGCTGCTGTGGCGACTGCTCCCGGCATCCGCGCTCG
>CAZBPO010000451.1:0-1965 GCA_964493795.1 uncultured Flavobacteriaceae bacterium | reverse complement strand
GCTCCCGACGAGGCCGATGCCCTGGCGGTGGCGATCACCCACGCGCATCTCTCCCAGTCGCGCGCCATGCAGATGAAGGCGCTGGCGACGTGATCGGGCGTCTCGCGGGCAGGGTCGAGGAGATCGGCGTCGATCACGCGATCGTCGACGTGCATGGCGTCGGCTATGTCGCCTTCTGCCCGGCGCGCACGCTGGAACGGCTGACCCGCGGCGAGGCGGCGGTGCTCTATATCGAGACCGTCGTGCGCGAGGATATGATCCGCCTCTACGGCTTCCTCGCCGCCGCCGACCGCGACTGGTTCCGCCTGCTGCAAAGCGTTCAGGGCGTGGGCGCGAAAGTGGCCCTGGCCATTCTCTCGACGCTGCCGGGCGAGGCGCTGGCCCAGGCCATCGCGCTTCAGGACAAGGGCGCGGTGGCGCGCACGCCGGGCGTCGGGCCCAAGCTGGCGGCGCGCATCGTCGCGGAGCTGAAAGACAAAGGCCCGGCCGCGATGATCTCGGGCGTGCCGGCCGCCGCCATCTCGGCCATCACGCGCGCCCCCAGCGGCGCGCCGGCCGAAGCCGTCTCCGCGCTCGTCAATCTCGGCTACGCGCAAAGCGAAGCAGGGCAGGCCGTCGCCGCCGCGGTGGCCGAGCTTGGCGAGGACGCGGGGCTCGACGCCCTCATCCGTGACGGCCTGAAGAGGCTGGCCCGATGAACGACCGCCTCATCTCGCCCGGCGAGCGCGACGACGACGCGCCGGACCAGCATCTCCGCCCCCAGAAGCTCTCCGAGTTCATCGGCCAGGGCCGCGAGCGCGAGCGGTTGAAAGTCTATATCGAGGCCGCCAAGGGCCGCGCCGAAGCGATGGACCACGTCCTGCTTTACGGTCCGCCGGGCCTCGGCAAGACCACGCTGGCGCAGATCGTGGCGCGCGAGCTGGGCGTCAATTTCCGCGCCACCTCGGGTCCGGTCATCGCCCGCGCCGGCGATCTCGCGGCGCTGCTCACAAATCTTCAGCCGCGCGACGTCCTCTTCATCGACGAGATCCACCGCCTCAATCCGGCGGTCGAGGAAGTGCTCTATCCCGCGATGGAGGACTTCCAGCTCGACCTCATCATCGGCGAGGGCCCGGCGGCGCGCAGCGTGCGGATCGACCTCGCGCCGTTCACGCTGATCGCCGCGACCACGCGCTCGGGCATGATCGCCAAGCCGCTGCACGATCGCTTCGGCATCAAGTCGGCGCTGGAATTCTACGGCGTGGAAGACCTCACCGAAATCGTCAGCCGCGGCGCGCGCGTGCTGAACCTGCCCATGTCGCCCGACGGCGCGGCCGAGATCGCGCGCCGTGCGCGCGGCACGCCGCGCATCGCCGGGCGGCTGCTGCGCCGTGTGCGCGACTATGCCGAGGTGCGCCGCGCCGACACGGTCGATGCGCGCTTCGCCGATTCCGTGCTGCAGAGCCTTGAGGTCGACAGGGCGGGCCTCGACGCGCTCGACCGCCGCTATCTGCGCCTGATCGCAGAGGCCTTCACCGGTGGCCCGGTCGGCATCGAGACGCTGGCCGCCGCCCTCGCCGAGGCGCGCGACAATATCGAGGAAACGATCGAACCCTATCTGATCCAGCAGGGCTTCCTTCAGCGCACGCCGCGCGGGCGCGTCCTCACGCTGAACGCCTATGGCCATCTGGGGCTCGTCGCGCCGGGCCGCGATCCCTCGCAGGCCGCCTTGTTCGACATGCCCCGGCGCGAGGACGGCGATGTCTGAGAAGCACACCCACGCCCATGACGCCCGCGAGCCGGACGTCGCGTTTTCCGGCTGGTTCGAGGGCGAGACCCATGTCCTGCCGGTGCGCATCTACTACGAAGACACCGACACCTCCGGCATCGTCTATCACGCCAATTATCTGCGCTATTGCGAGCGCGGCCGGTCCGGCTTCCTGCGCATGGCCGGCGTGCGGCACCTGGTGATGATGGAGGGCGAGC
>CAZBPO010000450.1:0-2004 GCA_964493795.1 uncultured Flavobacteriaceae bacterium | reverse complement strand
AATCCCCGGATGCGCATCGGCCCCTGGACCCTTCCCAACCGCGTATTCGTGGCGGACGTGAAATCGACCGGGCTGTTCGCCGTCGATCCGGTCCTCAAGGCGAACGGGGCCAGCGCCGACTACTGGATGACCGGCCACAGCCATATCAAGCGGCGCAACCACCAGATCAACGCGCTGGCGGCGTTCGAGAAATCGGGCCATTTCTTCTTCAACGCGCCGGTCGGGCGCGGGTATGACGACGGGCTGGTTTCGGCCATCGCGGTGCTGCGGATGATGGAGCGTAATCCCGGAAAGTCGCTGTCGCAGCTTTATGCCGACCTGCCGGTCACGCACGCGACGCTCACCATGGGCCCGTATTGCGGGGACACCGTGAAATACGGCGTCGTCGACGAGCTGGTCGCCCGGTTCGAGAAGATGAAGGCCGACGGCGAGAGCGTGACGGGCCAGAAGATCATCGACGTGCTGACGGTGAACGGCGTGCGCTTCACCACCGAGGACGGAACGTGGGGCCTGATCCGCGCGTCGTCGAACAAGCCGCAGCTGGTCGTCGTGGCCGAGAGCCCGGTTTCGAAAGCGCGGATGTGCGCCATGTACCGGTATTTGAAGCAAATTCTCGACGCCGATCCGCGCATGGGCGAGTGGGACCAAAACATGGACGCAACCTGTCGCGATTGTCATTGAGAGCTGATTGCGGGGCGACTGAGGCGCTGCTACTGAATCTTGCAAGGACCGGGGCGACTGTGGGCTGAACCCAACGTTCAAATCGGGCCGACCACAGGGGCGCGCGCGCCCGTTCTTGAGACACTCGACTGGAGTTTGGCTAAATGGCGACTGGCACCGTGAAATTCTTCAACACGCAGAAGGGCTTCGGCTTCATCAAGCCGGACGACGGCGGGAAGGATGTGTTCGTGCATATCACCGCCGTCCAGGCCGCCGGCCTGCGCGGGCTCGATGAGGGCCAGGCGGTCGGATACGAGGTGGTGATGGAGCGCGGCAAGCCCGCCGCCGGCAACCTCAAGGCGATCTGATCACGGTTCTGCCGTGACGTTGAACAAGGCGGTCCGGCGACGGGCCGCCTTTTCATTTGGGGCTTCCGATAACCCTTGACGTCATCGACGCGGACCCGGCGATACGTCAGGCTGCCCGGCATGACGACATCGCACCCCATCGACCGCGCCACGCATATCCGCCGCAGCGGCGACCTGTTGAGCGCCGACGCCCCTGAAGACTACTGGAACATGGCCGGCCCGTTCGGCGGCGCGACGGCGGCGTTGCTGATGCGCGCGGTCCTTGAGGACGCGCGGCGGATCGGCGAACCGGTGAGCATCACCGTCAATTTCTGCGGCGCGATAGCACGCGGACCGCTGGCGCTGACCGTGCGCCCGGCGCGGACCGGCAAGAGCGTGCAGCACTGGATCGTCGAGTTGACGCAAGGCGATACGAGCGTCGCCACGGCGACCGCGGTGACGGCGCTGCGCCGGCCTGGCTGGCGGTTCGTGAACGCAACAATGCCCGCTGCGTCGCCGCCGGCGAACGTTCCGCTTCTGCCCCAACTGGGAAACATCGGCTGGACCACTCGCTATGCGATGCGCTTCGTCCAGGGCGCGCCGGTGCTGGAGCGCGACGACAACGGGCGTGATCCGCGCTCGGTCCTTTGGCTGAGCGACAATCCGGCGCGCGGGCTGGATTTCGTGTCGCTGACCGCAATGAGCGATGCCTTCTTCGTGCGGATCCTGCATGCGCGCGGCGACATTCCGCCGGTCGCGACAGTGTCGATGACTACCTATTTCCATGCGACGGGGGAAACGCTGGCGGCGCATGGTGACGCGCCGCTGCTGTGCGTCGCCGACACCAAGCTGTTCGACAAGGGTTTCTTCGACCAGACGGCCGAGATGTGGTCGCCCGCCGAGGGGCTGATCGCGACCACCACCCAGATCGTCTGGTTCAAGGACTAGAGCCAATCCACATTCAGGATTCCCAAAGCTGAGGGGTGGTGACTCACTG
>CAZBPO010000449.1:1123-2046 GCA_964493795.1 uncultured Flavobacteriaceae bacterium | reverse complement strand
CCTCGACGATCCGGACGGGGCGGAGGTCGCGCACCAGCGCATAGGCGGCGGCGGCGTCGAGACGGGGGAACCAGTCCTGCGTCCATTTGGGTTCGGGCGGCTTTTGCCCGCCGATCGCCTCCAGCGCCGCCGCATGCGCATCGATGCGGGCGAGATGGGCGCGGAAATCGGGTTCGGCCGCCGCGAAAAACGGCTCCAGCGCGCCATAGGCCCCGCGCCCCTTCGGCTCCGTCACGCCGGCGGCATAGCGATAGGGGATGAAGAAGCCGCATTTCGCGAGGCCCAGAACGGTCGAAAGGCCGAAGCCGAGACGTCTGAGGCGGGTGCGCAGGCTCATCCGTTCTGCGCCAGCACGCGGCCCGCGAGATAGAGCGAGCCGCAGATGAGGATGCGCGGCGCGGCGGCGTCGCCGTCGAGCTGGGCGCGCGCGGTGACCAGGTCCATCGCGTCCTCAAGATCGTCGGCCGGATCAGCGTTGAGGCCGGCGGCGCGTGCGGCGTCGTAGAGCGCGCCCGCCCCCATCGCGTTCTTCTCGCCGGGAATGGCGACCGTGACCGCATGGCGCGCCAAACCGCGGAAGTGGGCGAGATAGTTCGCGGCATCCTTGCTGTTCAGCATGCCGCAAATGAGGAAGAGCGGGCGCGGGCGCTGGTCTTCCAGATCGGCCAGCAGGGCCGAAACCGCCGCGCCGGCATGCGGGTTATGCCCGCCGTCCAGCCACACCTCGGCCCCTTCCGGGGCCTGCTCGACCAGCGGGCCGTAGGTGAGCCGCTGCATCCGCGCCGGCCAGGCGACGCTGGCGAGACCTCTTTCGATGGCGGCATCCGAGACCTTGAAGACGGCCTGCGCCTTCAGCGCGGCGATGGCGAGCGCCGCGTTTTCGATCTGATGCGCCCCGGCAAGGCGCGGGTGCGGCAAGTCGA
>CAZBPO010000449.1:318-1113 GCA_964493795.1 uncultured Flavobacteriaceae bacterium | reverse complement strand
GCAAGTCGAGCACGCCGCTGTCGTCCTGAAAGACCATGCGGCCGCGCTCGTCATGCGCCGAGAACTGGCGGCCCCAGGCGACAAGCGGCGCATTCAACCGGTCGGCCTCGCGCTCGATCACCTCATAGGCGGCGTCGGATTGCGGTCCGATCACCACCGGCTGACCACGCTTGATGATGCCGGCCTTCTCGGCGGCGATCAGCTCGATCGTCTCACCGAGATAATGCTGATGGTCGAGCCCGACCGGCGTGATGACCGAGACCAGCGGGCGCTCGATGACATTGGTGGCGTCGAGCCGTCCGCCGAGCCCGACCTCGAGGATCAGCGCATCGGCCGGCACCCGGGCGAAGGCCAGAAGCGCCGCCGCCGTGGTGATCTCGAAAAACGTGATGGGCGTATCGCCGGCCGCCCGCTCGCATTCGTCGAGCAGAATCTGCAGCGCATCGTCGCTGATCAGCGTGCCGGCAAGGCGGATGCGCTCGTGAAAGCGCACCAGATGCGGCGAGGTATAGACATGGACGCGCTTGCCGGCGGCTTCCAGCATGGCGCGCAGAAAGGCGCAGGTGGAGCCTTTGCCGTTGGTGCCGGCGACGTGGAAAACCGGCGGCAGACGCGTCTGGGGTTCGCCCAGGCGCGTCAGCAGCGTCCGCATCCGGCCCAGCGAAAGGTCGATCGCCTTGGGATGCAGCGTCGTCAGGCGATCCAGGATCGCGTCGCTCGACGCGTCGGCGCTCATTGCGCGGCCTGCGGCTCCGTATCCGAAGGCGGCTCGACGGCGGCGGCGGCTTCCGGCTG
>CAZBPO010000449.1:0-308 GCA_964493795.1 uncultured Flavobacteriaceae bacterium | reverse complement strand
GGGCGCACCTTCCTCGGCCGCAGGCTCTTGCGCGATGGCGGCCGGCGCTGCGGGCGCGTTGGTCATCAGCGCGATCAGACGCGCGACCGTCTGAGGAATGCGATGGCGGTGGACGACCATGTCGACCATGCCGTGCTCGAGCAGGTATTCGGCCTTCTGGAAGCTGTCGGGCAGTTTCTCGCGGATGGTGTTTTCGATCACCCGGCGGCCCGAAAAGCCGATGGTCGCGCCGGGCTCGGCGATCTGCACGTCGCCCAGCATGGCGTAGGAGGCGGTCACGCCCCCGGTGGTGGGATCGGTCAGCACGA
>CAZBPO010000448.1:1365-2046 GCA_964493795.1 uncultured Flavobacteriaceae bacterium | reverse complement strand
GGCGCTGGCCCGGGCCGGCATCCCCACCGCCGTGATGACCGCGCCGCTGATCCCGGCGCTGAACGACATGGAGATGGAGGCCATTCTGGAAAAGGCGGCCGAAGCCGGCGCGACCTCGGCCGGCTATGTGATGCTGCGCCTGCCGCTGGAGATCAAAGACCTGTTCCGCGAATGGCTGGAGACGCATGTGCCCGACAAGGCCAAACACGTCATGACGCTGGTGCGGGCGATGCGCGGCGGCAAGGATTACGACGCCAGCTGGGGCGCCCGGATGACCGGCGGCGGCCCCTATGCCGAGCTGATCGGCCAGCGCTTCCGCGTGGCGACCCGGCGGCTGGGACTGAACAGCCAGCGCTTCCCGCTGGACGCGACCCAGTTCCTGAGGCCGGCCAAGCCCGGCGCGCCGCAACAACTGGCCCTGCTGTGAGCGCCGTCGCCATGGCGGGAATCGCGTCGCGGGGGGCGAATCGCGTATGGGGTGGAGTCATGGCACGCGCGCTGACCCGCACACGGATCGCGACCGCTCCCGCCGCCCGGTCGGCAGGTCCGGACTTCGCCGCCGAGCGGGCGATGGCCGCGCTCTATGGCCTGCCGGTCGCCGGCGTGGACGAAGCCGGCCGCGGCCCCCTGGCCGGTCCGGTGACGGTGGCGGCGGTGATCCTCCACCCCGGGCGCCCGATC
>CAZBPO010000448.1:0-1355 GCA_964493795.1 uncultured Flavobacteriaceae bacterium | reverse complement strand
GCCGCGGCCCCTGGGCCGGTCCTGTGGTGGCCGCCGCCGTGATCCTGGACATGGAATGCCCCCTGCCCGACGGCATCAACGACTCCAAGAAGTTGACGGAGAGTCAGCGTGAGCGCCTGTTCGAGGCGATCACCGGCTGCGCCGTGAGCTATGGCGTCGGGGTGGCGAGCCCGGGCGAGATCGACGAGATCAATATCCGTCAGGCGACCCATCTGGCCATGAGCCGGGCCTACGCCGCGCTGTCGCTGTCGGGCCCGCCCCCGGTGGCCGCGCTGGTCGACGGCAACGACCCGCCGGCCTTCGACGTGCCCACCCGGGCGCTGGTGAACGGCGACGCGCTGTCGCTGTCGATCGCCGCCGCCTCGATCCTGGCCAAGGTGACGCGCGACCGGATGATGGCGGCGCTGGACGCCGCCCATCCCGGCTATGGCTTCGCCCGCCACAAGGGCTATGGCACCGCCCAGCATGCCGAGGCGCTGCTGCGGCTGGGGCCGTGCCCGATCCACCGGATGACCTTCGGCCCGGTCGCGTCGGCCAAGCGCGGGTTCTGAGGCCGGCGCGGCGCGTACGATCCGGCGACGGCGCTCCGGCACCTCTCCCGACCGGCTTGCGCCGGTCTGCCCTCTCCCCGCTCGCGCGCGGAGAGGGACGGAATCTGTGAATCTTTTGAATCTGTTGGGTGGCCGGGCTGTGAAAGCGGGCGACGGGGCGGTCTGCGGCCTTTGTCAGGTGAATCCTGTTCGCTTTCGGAAAGCCGGGCCGGGCGGCGCGGGCACCTGGCTGTGCCAAAGCGGGAATCGGTGAGTCTTTTGAATCCCTTGGGGTCGCCTTCTGCGGTTATGGTTAATTTCGACCCCCCATATGTAGTGGGTGGCGACCTGAAGAGACTCCACAGGAAGATGTGTTAACACTTTGATTCTATTGAGACTCTTGACCGCGAGTCCGCCTCGACTCAGCTTGCGCGGACATAGTGGCGGGGTGTCAGGTGTCTCAGGCGGTCAAGGCGGCTCAAGCCGCACAGGCGCAGCGTTTGCCGGTCGATACGATTCTATCGGGCGATTGCGTCGCCGCCTTGAGAACCCTGCCCGACCGCTCGGTCGATCTGATCTTCGCCGACCCGCCCTATAACCTTCAGCTGCAGGGCGAGCTGACCCGGCCCGACCAGAGCCGGGTGGCCGGCGTGGACGACGCCTGGGACAAGTTCTCCAGCTTCGCGGAATACGACGCCTTCAGCCGGGCCTGGCTGGCCGAGTGCCGCCGGGTGCTCAAGCCCACCGGCACGCTGTGGGTGATCGGGTCGTATCACAACATCTTCCGGGTCGGCGCGGCGCTGCTCGGCCTGGCGTTCTGGATCC
>CAZBPO010000447.1:0-2053 GCA_964493795.1 uncultured Flavobacteriaceae bacterium | reverse complement strand
GGCGTGACCGCAGCGATGGCGGTGGCGCGCGAGGAGACGTTCGGCCCGCTCGCCCCGATCTTCCGCTTCGAGACCGAAGACGAGGTCGTGAGCGCCGCCAACGACACCGAATACGGCCTCGCCGCCTATGTCTATGCGCGCGATGTCGGCCGCGTCTTCCGCCTGGCCGAGCGGTTGCAGTTCGGCATGGTCGGGGTGAACGCTGCGGCGATCACCACCGAGATCGCGCCCTTCGGCGGCGTGAAGCAGAGCGGCTTCGGGCGCGAGGGCTCGCAGCACGGCATCGACGAATACGCGGAGCGCAAATATGTGCTGGTCGGCGGGCTGGACCGGTGAGCGCCGCCCGCCCGCTGGTTCTGGTCTCGTCAGATGTCCGCGAGAGCGAGGGCTATCGCTGGCACGGCGCCCCGCACACCTATCTCGACGCCCTGATCCACGGTGCGGGCGCGACGCCGCTGATCGTTCCAAGCTATGGCGCGGACATCGACCTCGACGCGCTGCTGGATATCGCGGACGGAGCGCTGATCACCGGATCGCGGTCGAACGTTCATCCAGCCCGGTACGGAGCCACGCCGGACGCCGCGCACGAACCCTATGACCCGGCGCGCGATGCGACGACGCTGCCGCTCATCCGCGCGGCTCTCGCCCGCGGCCTGCCGCTGCTCTGCATCTGCCGGGGGCTTCAGGAGATGAACGTCGCGCTCGGCGGCGCGCTTGAAGGCGAAATTCAGGCCCGGCCGGGCCGCATGGATCATCGCGCGCCCGACAGCCCGGCGCAGGGCGAGCGCTTCGCCATTCGCCACGCCGTGTCTCTTGAGGACGGCGGTTATCTCAACGCTTTGCTCGGCCGCGCGACCATCGAGGTCAATTCGTTGCATCGCCAGGCGATCGGGCGTCTGGCCGAGGGCCTTGCGGTCGAGGCGCGCGCGCCGGACGGGACAATAGAGGCCGTGCGCCTTCGCGACGCCACGGGCTTCGCGCTCGGCGTGCAATGGCATCCCGAATACTGGGTAAGCAGCGACGAGCCGTCGTCCCGGATCTTCAGGGCCTTCGGCGACGCGATGCGCCAGAGGCCCTGCGCTCGCAGCCTCTAGCGTCCTCGTTTCAGCGCCTCGGCCAATGCGGCGCCGAGCGCGCCTTGCGGACCGGACGGTTCGGCCTTGCGGCCGCCCGCCATGAACGGCTTTTGATGGCGGGTGAGCGGCGCATCCTTTGGCGGGGGCGCGCCGCGCGACGAGACATCGCCGCCATCCTTGCGCATGGTGAGCGAGATGCGCTTGCGCTTTACGTCGATCTCGACGACGCGGACGCGCACCACGTCGCCGGCCTTCACCACCTCGTGCGCGTCTTTGACGAAGCGATCCGCAAGCTGCGAAACGTGGACGAGACCATCCTGGTGGACGCCGATATCCACGAACGCGCCGAAGGCCGCGACATTGGTGACGGTGCCTTCCAGCATCATGCCGGGTTTGAGATCGCTGATCTCCTCAACGCCGTCGGCGAAGGTGGCGGTCTTGAACTCAGGACGGGGATCGCGGCCGGGCTTTTCCAGCTCGGCCAGGATGTCTTTCACCGTCGGCAGGCCGAAGCGTTCATCGACGAAAGCGGCGGGGTCGAGTTTTTTCAGCATCGCGCCGTCGCCCATCAGCGTACGCACGTCGCGGCCGCATGCAGCCACGATGCGCCGGGCCACGCCATAGGCTTCCGGGTGAACCGATGAAGCGTCGAGCGGCTCGTCGCCGCCGGTGATGCGCAGGAAGCCGGCGCATTGCTCATAGGCGCGCGGGCCGAGGCGCGCGACCTTGAGGAGTTCCTTGCGGGTCGTGAACGCGCCATTGGCGTCGCGATGGGCGACGACCGCCTCGGCGAGGAACGTGCCCAGCCCCGAGACGCGAGCAAGCAACGGCGCGGAGGCCGTGTTGAGATCGACGCCGACGGCGTTCACCGCGTCCTCCACGACGGCGTCGAGCGAGCGCGACAGCTTGCCCTGGTCGACGTCGTGCTGGTACTGGCCGACACCGATCGACTTCGGCTCGATCTTGACGAGCTCGGC
>CAZBPO010000446.1:0-2058 GCA_964493795.1 uncultured Flavobacteriaceae bacterium | reverse complement strand
CCGTCTCGGCGCATCCGCCCTGGTCGATGGCGACATCGACGATCACCGAGCCCGGCCTCATCTGCGACACCATCTTGCGCGTGATCAGCTTGGGCGCTTCCGCCCCCGGCACCAGCACCGCGCCGATCACCAGATCGGCTTCCAGCACGTGGCTCTCGATCGCATCGTAGGTCGAATAGATCGTGTTCAGCTTCGCGCCGAATTGCTGGTCCAGCTCGGCCAGGCGCGGCAGCGACTTGTCGATCACCGTCACATGCGCCTCAAGCCCCATCGCCATGCGCGCCGCGTTCGCGCCCACCACGCCGCCGCCGATGATGACGACCTTCGCGGCCGGCACGCCGGGCACGCCGCCCAGCAGCATGCCGCGACCGCCCTGCGTCACCTCCAGGCAGTGCGCTCCGGCCTGGATCGACATCCGCCCCGCCACTTCCGACATCGGCGCCAGCAGCGGCAACCCGCCGCGCGCATCCGTCACGGTCTCATAGGCGATGGCGACGCATTTCGATTTCAGCAGCGCCTGCGTCTGTTCCTCGTCCGGCGCGAGATGGAGATAGGTGAACAGCACCTGCCCCTCGCGCAGCATCGCCGTCTCGATCGGCTGAGGCTCCTTCACCTTCACGATCATGTCGGCCCGCGCGAATATCTCGTCTGCGCCGCCCACGATCTCCGCGCCGACCTGACGGTAGAAATCGTCGGTCAGGCCGATCGCCGCCCCGGCATTGGTCTGCACCATCACCTTGTGGCCATGGACGATCAGTTCGCGCACGGCCGCCGGCGTCATGCCGACGCGATATTCGTGGACTTTGATCTCTTTAGGCACCCCGATAAGCATGGAAATCCCCTGAATAAGGGGCCAAATTGGCCCTAACTGGATTAGCCTAACACCGGATTACGTCATCCTCCAGCGCTCTCCAGCGGCTGAAGACACGCCGCGTCATCGCGTCGGCGCAGAAAACATATCCACCGCCGGCAGGCTGGTCGAAGTCACGTGAGATCGTTTCACCCAGCCAGGCGGTCATCAGCAATGTCCCAACCGCGCCATGGCCGACAAATAGCAGATCGCCAGCATCGTTTCCGGAGATTTCCGCGTCCGCCGCTGCGACGATTCGCGCTTGGGCATCCCGGGCCGTCTCCCATCCGCGAACGCTCTCGTCCGGCACGGCGAAGAACGCGTTCGCAACTGTCTCGAACGCCAGAGGCTCAAGAAATCCGGTCGAAGACCGATCGTTTTCGTGCATCCGGGCGTTCGCACGGGGCCTGATTTTCAGCGCCGCGCCTATGATCGCGGCCGTCTCCAGCGCTTTCGTCTCGTTCGACGAGACGATCGCGCCGACGCCCCGAGCCCACTCGCTGCGCCCAGCCAGCGCCGCGCGGGCGCGGCCGGTTTCGCTCAAGCTCCATTGCGGCACGGGCACGGCCGGGTCGATCCGCACCTGCGGATGCGTCAGGTAAAAGACCCTGCGCACCCGTGTCAGGCCGAAAGCGCTTCGCCCAGCTTGCCGAACAGCTCGTCGATATGCGTCTTCTCGACGATCAGCGGCGGCGAGAAAGCCAGCGTGTCGCCGGCCACGCGGAACATCACGTCGCGGTCGAAGAACATGTGCTTCATCAGATCGAAGCCGCGCTTGCCCGGCGCGCCGTCGATCGGGTCGAGGTCGATCGCGGCGGCGAGACCGATATTGCGGATGTCGGCGACGCCCGGCTTGCCCTTGAGGCTGTGGACCGCCTCGCCGAAATAGCCTTCCAGCTCCCTGGCGCGCTCGAACAGCCCCTCGTCGCGATAGACGTCAAGCGTCGCGCAGGCTGCTGCGGCGGCGATCGGATGACCCGAATAGGTATAGCCATGGAACATGTCGATGGCGTGGTCCGGGCCGGTCATGAACTGATCGTAGATGCGCTTGTCGACCAGAACGCCGCCCATCGGCGCGGCGCCCGAGGTCACGCCCTTGGCGAAGGTCAGCAGGTCGGGCGTCACGCCGAAACGCTCGGCGGCGAAGGCCGCGCCCAGACGCCCAAAGCCGGTGATGACCTCATCGAAGATCAGCAGGATGCCGTGCT
>CAZBPO010000445.1:0-2061 GCA_964493795.1 uncultured Flavobacteriaceae bacterium | reverse complement strand
GCAGGAACAGTTCTTCGCCTGGGGCTGGCGCATCCCGTTCATCGCCAGCGTCGTTCTGGTCGGGGTCGGGCTGTGGGTGCGGCTGAGGCTGACCGAGACCCCGGCCTTCGCCGAGGCGCTGAAAGAGGCCCCGCCGCCGCGCGTGCCGCTGGGCGAGCTGCTGAGCCGTCACTGGCGCGAGACCCTGGGCGGCACCTTCGCGGTCGTCGCCTGTTTCGCGATCTTCTACCTCACCACCGCTTTCGCCCTGGGCTACGGCACCACCACGCTGGGCGTCGCGCGCGAGACCTTTCTCGCCCTCCAGCTCGGGGCCATCGTCTTCATGGCGATCGGCATCGTCTGGGCCGGTTACTGGGCCGACGCCACCAGCCCCCGGCGCGTGCTGATGGCGGGCTGCGTCCTCACCGTCTTCGCCGCCTTCCTGATGGCTCCGATGATGGAATCGGGCAGCCTGCTGGCGATGTGGGGCTTTCTGTCGCTCGCCCTGCTGCTGATGGGCTTCGTATATGGCCCGCTCGGCGCGTTCCTGCCGGGGCTGTTCCCGGCGCGCGTGCGCTATTCGGGCGCGTCGATCGCTTTCAATGTCGGCGGCATCATCGGGGGCGGCCTCACGCCGATCATCGCCCAGGCGCTCAGCCAGCAAGGCGGCCTGACCTATGTGGGCTATTATCTCGCCGCTGCCGCCCTCATCAGCCTCGCGGCGCTGTGGCCGCTGACCCGGACGGCCGATTGAAACGCCGATTGGCGGGGACGCGCCCGGCCCCTATATTGAAGGCGGACGGGATCACTGGCCCGTGCGTTAGAAGACCGATACCCCAGGGGCCTTAATGGTTCTCTCGGGAGCTGTCCCTGTTCCGGGCCGTGGTCCGGGGCAACACGGCGCCCACCTGCACACGCAGGCCCATGAGGATCACCCTTCGACGGCGTTTGGCTGGTGCCCGTCCACCCATCAATGCCGGCCACACCTCTGAGCGCGACCGACACCGATCCCAAGGCCGCCCTGCGCAAGCGGGGCCTGGCCGCCGCCAAGTCCGCCGCCGCCGCCTACGGCGAGACGGTGGCCGCGCGCGTGGCTCAGGCTTTCATCGACAGCATCGACATTCCCGCCCATTCGGTCATCGCCGGCTACGCGCCGCTGAAGGGCGAGGTCGATTCCGGCCCCCTTTTGCGCGAGCTGGCGGCCATGGGACACGACATCGCCCTGCCGGTCGCCGAGGCCGGCAAGCCGCTCAGTTTCCATCTTTGGCGTCCCGGAGACCCGCTCATTCCCGGCGCGTTCGGCGCGCGCGAGCCCGGCGGCCGGGCGGCGGCGCAGCGGCCCCGCATCCTCGTCGTGCCCCTTGTCGCCTTCGACGCCCAGGGGTGGCGGCTGGGGCGGGGGGGCGGCTTCTACGACCGCACCATCGCGGAATTGAGGGCCGCCGGCCCGGTGGTGACGGCCGGCGTCGCTTTCGCCGCCCAGCGCGTGCCCCAGGTTCCGCGCGAAGACCACGACCAGCGCCTCGACTGGATCGTCACCGAAGAGGGCGCGTTCCGCGCCGGGCCGTGATAGAAACCCCGCCATGAAACTGCTTTTCCTGGGCGATATCGTCGGCAAGGCGGGCCGCGACGCCGTGGTCCGCGAACTGCCTCTCCTCCGCCGCCAGCTCGGCCTCGACTTCGCCGTGGTGAACGCCGAGAACGCCGCGCATGGCTTCGGCCTCACGCCCGCCATCGCCAACGAGGTGTTCGACGCCGGGGCCGACGTCATCACCACCGGCAACCATGTGTGGGACCAGCGCGAGCTGCTGACCTATATCGACCGCGAGCAGCGCATCCTGCGCCCGCTCAACTTCCCGCCCGGCACGCCGGGGCGCGGAGCCGGGCTCTTCAACACCGCCGACGGCCGCAACGTGCTGGTCGTCCACGCCATGGGCCGGGTCTTCATGGACCCGCTCGACTGCCCCTTCCGCGGCGTCGAGAAGGAACTCGACGCCTGCCCCCTCGGCCACATGGCCGACGCGATCCTTGTCGACTTCCATGCCGAGGCGACGTCCGAGAAGATGGCCCATGGCCATCTTC
>CAZBPO010000444.1:0-2073 GCA_964493795.1 uncultured Flavobacteriaceae bacterium | reverse complement strand
ATCTTTCCCGTCGGCCTCGGCTTCAGGGGCGGCAAGGGCATCGCCACCTTCTTCGGCACGGTGCTGGCGCTCCACTGGCCGACCGGACTGGTCGCCGCGGCGCTCTGGCTCGCCGCCGCCTTCACCACGCGTTACTCGTCGCTCGGCTCGATCATCGCGGTCTTCGCCGCGCCGGTGATCGCCTTCCTCTTCGGCGACCGCGTCGTCGCCTTCGTCTGCATCTTCTTCGCGCTGATGGTGCTGTGGTCGCACTGGTACAACATGGTGCGCCTCCTCAACGGCACCGAGCCCAAGATCGGCGCGTCGAAGAAACAGCCGCCCGCCGAAGCCGGGCGTGTCTGACGCAAAGCGCATCGCCTGGCTTCGCCTCGCCCGCAGCGAGGGCGTCGGCCCCGTCACCTTCGCCCGTCTGATCGAAACCTATCGCGACCCCGCCCGCGCCCTCGCCGCCATCCCCGACCTCGCCCGCAAGGGCGGCCGCCGCACCCCGCTCCGGCTGTTCCCCGCCGACGACGCGATGCGCGAACTCGAAGCCGCCGCCGCGCTCGGCGCGCGTTTTCTCATCTGGGACGACGCTGACTTTCCCGCCCTGCTGCGCGCCGTCGAGCCCGCCCCGCCGCTGATCTATGTGCTGGGCGACCCGGCGCTCCTCGCCCGCCGCGCCATCGCCGTCGTCGGCGCGCGCAACGCCTCGGCAGGCGGGCGCAAGCTCGCCGAAGACATCGCCGCCGGCCTCGGCGCCGCCGGCGTCACGGTCGTCTCCGGCCTCGCCCGCGGCATCGACACCGCAGCCCATATCGGGGCTATCGCCACCGGCACCGCTGCGGTCCTCGCCGGCGGCGTCGACAACGTCTATCCGCCCGAGAACGCCAGGCTGCACGCCCGCATCGCCGCCGAAGGGGCCATCGTCTCCGAGATGCCGCCGGGCACGACGCCGCAGGCCGCCCACTTCCCCCGCCGCAACCGCATCATCTCCGGCCTCGCGCTCGGCACGGTGGTGGTCGAGGCCGCCATCGGCTCCGGCTCGCTCATCACCGCCCGTCAGGCGCTCGACCAGAATCGCGAGGTCTTCGCCGTTCCCGGCTCGCCCATCGACCCGCGCACGCGCGGCTGCAACGATCTCATCCGTCAGGGCGCGACATTGACCGAATCGGCCGACGACGTGCTCCAGGCGCTCAAGGCCCTTCAGGCATCCCCACGCTTCGCCCTGCGCGAGCCGCCGCCGCCTCCGCCCGCGCCGCCGCCCGAAAGCGACTCCGACGCCGCGCGCCCGGTGGTGCTCGACCTGCTCGGCCCCACGCCGGTCAATCAGGACGACCTCATCCGCCGCTCGGGCCTGCCCGCGCCGCTGGTGCTGTCCATCCTTCTGGAACTCGAACTCGCCGGCCGCCTGCATCGCAGCCCGGGGCAAGCCGTCGCGCTAGTCTGACGGCTTGCCGCCGCGCGCCAGACGCGCCGCTTCCTGCCGCGCCATCGAGATCAGATACCCCAGAAACGCGTGCCCGCCGCCACGCGCCATGCCGTCCATCTCGGCCAGCATGTCGTGAAGAAAGGCGATCTGCGCCGGTCCGTCTTTTGCGGCCGTGCGCGACTTTTTCTGCTTCGATAGCGGCATTCCCGACTGCCGTTCAGAGTGATTTGGAACCGCAACAATCTCCGGACGCCTCGTGCATTACAAACACCTGTGGGTTGCAATTCACCGTTCATTTGCGCCGGATTCCGGCGTGAGGTTGACACATGCGGCCGCCGTCATCATGTTCCCGGCCAACCCGATAGGCCCTCTGTCCTAACATTTCAGACCAGCCCATGACCGTCGTCATCGTCGAGTCGCCCGCCAAGGCCAAGACGATCAACAAGTATCTCGGCCGCGATTTCAAAGTCTTCGCGAGCTTCGGCCACGTCCGCGACCTGCCGCCCAAAGACGGCTCGGTCCGCCCCGACGACGACTTCGCCATGGATTGGGAGACCGATCCCAAGGCCTCCAAGCGGCTCTCGGAAATCGCCTCGGCGGTCAAGGGCGCCGACAAGCTCATCCTCGCCACCGACCCCGATCGCGAGGGCGAAGCGATCTCG
>CAZBPO010000443.1:1359-2083 GCA_964493795.1 uncultured Flavobacteriaceae bacterium | reverse complement strand
GATCGAGGTCGTCCAGCGATTCCGCGCCGCGGCTGACCTGCATCAGCAGGTCGGTGCGGCCGATCACGTCGGTCAGTTTGCGGAAGCCGAGCGAGGCCAGGATCTCGCGCACTTCCTCGGCGATGAAGCTGAACAGGTTCACCACCTTGTCGGGCGTGCCGGTGAACTTCTCGCGCAGGCTGGCGTCCTGGGTGCACACGCCCACCGGACAGGTGTTGGAGTGGCACTGGCGCACCATGATGCAGCCCATGGCGATCAGCGAGGCGGTGCCGATGCCGAACTCCTCGGCCCCCATCATCGCCGCCATGACGATGTCCTTGCCGGTCCTCAGGCCGCCGTCGGTGCGCAGCGTGACCGAGTGGCGCAGATTGTTCAGCGTCAGAACCTGGTTGGCTTCCGTCAGGCCCATCTCCCAGGGAATGCCGGCATATTTGATCGAGGTCTGCGGCGAGGCCCCCGTGCCGCCGACATGGCCGGCGATCAGGATCACGTCGGCATGGGCCTTGGCCACGCCGGCGGCGATCGTGCCGATGCCGCTGGAGGCGACCAGCTTCACGCAGACCCGGGCGATCGGGTTGATCTGCTTGAGGTCGTAGATGAGCTGCGCCAGGTCTTCGATCGAATAGATGTCGTGATGCGGCGGCGGCGAGATCAGCGTCACGCCCTCGGTCGCATGGCGCAGCCTGGCGATCAGCTCGGTCACCTTGAAGCCGGGCAGCTGGCC
>CAZBPO010000443.1:693-1349 GCA_964493795.1 uncultured Flavobacteriaceae bacterium | reverse complement strand
TGATCGCCGAGTTCATGTTGTCGCCATTGGGCAGCGGCTTGAACCGGGCAGGGTCTTCGCCGCCTTCGCCCGACACCGACTTCGCGCCGATCCGGTTCATCGCGACGTTCAGCGCGCCGTGCGCCTCGGGCGACAGCGCCCCAAGGCTCATGCCGGGCGTGACGAAGCGCTTGCGGATTTCGGTGATGCTCTCCACCTCCTCCAGCGGCACGGCCGCCGACGCGGGGCGGAAATCCATCAAATGGCGCGGGGCGACCGGCTTCTCGTCCCACACGATCTTCGAGTAGCGCTTGTAGAGCTGGTAGCTGTCGCGCCCCACCGCTTCCTGAAGCATGTGGATGGCCTGCGCCGAATGGCCGTGCGTCTCGGCCCCGCGGCGATAGCGATACAGGCCGCCCACCGGCAGCACGGCGGCGTCGACATGGAAGGCGCGCGCGTGCTGGCGCACGCACTTGTCCTGGATGCCGGCCAGGCCCAGGCCCGAGATGCGGCTGGGCATGCCGGGGAAGAACTCGGCCACCAGCGCGCGCGACAGGCCGACCGCCTCGAAATTATAGCCGCCGCGATAGGAGGAGATCACCGAAATACCCATCTTGGAGATGATCTTCAGCAAGCCGCCTTCGATTGCCTCCTTGAAATTCGCCACAGCCTTGCCA
>CAZBPO010000443.1:0-683 GCA_964493795.1 uncultured Flavobacteriaceae bacterium | reverse complement strand
GACGCTGATGCCCATCTTCGAGATGATCTTCAGCAGCCCGGCATGCACCGCGTCGATGAACGATTTCACGCACGGCCCCAGATTGCGCGCGCCGAACAGGCCGCGCTCGTGCCGGTCGGCGATGGAATCCTGCGCCAGATAGGCGTTCACCACCGTCGCGCCCACGCCGATCAGGCAGGCGAAGTAATGCGTGTCGAGGCATTCGGCCGAGCGCACGATGATCGAGGTGAAGGTCCGCAGGCCCTTGGCCACCAGATGCGCGTGCACCCCGCCGGTCGCCAGGATCATCGGCGTGGCGGCGAAGCTGCGCCCGATCCGCTCGTCGGTCAGGATCAGGTGGGAATAGCCTTGCCGCACCGCGTCCTCGGCCTCGGCGCGGATGCGCTCCAGCGCCGCCTTCAGCGCGCCGGGCTTGGCGGTGCCGTCGCCGTTCGTCTCGAACACGCAGTCGATCTCGTAGAACCGTCCTTCCAGATGGTCCTTCATGCGCTGATACATGCCGGTCGAGATCGACGGGCCTTCCAGCACATAGACTTCCGTCTGGCTCTCGTCGGTCGCCAGCACGTTGCCCAGATTGCGGAAGCGCGTCTTCAGGCTCATCACCCGCTCTTCGCGCAGGCTGTCGATCGGCGGGTTGGTGACCTGGCTGAAGTTCTGGCGGAAGAAATGCGACAGCGGCCGGT
>CAZBPO010000442.1:0-2099 GCA_964493795.1 uncultured Flavobacteriaceae bacterium | reverse complement strand
GCAGATGCCGGTCGCCTTGATCTCGACCAGCACTTCGCCGGCCCTGGGCCCTTCCAGATCGACTTCGACGATCTCCAGCGGCTTTTTCGCCTCGAAGGCGACGGCGGCGCGAGTCTTCATGGGGCTCTCCTGCGGGCGATGCTTGTCGCGCGAGGTTTAGCGGCTGAGCCCTGATTCTGCGAGCGTTCAGGCAGGCTTGTAGGTCTTCAGCGCCCGCCAGGTCAGCCAGGCGAAGACCAGCAGCACGATCCCCTGGGTGATCGCGAAAGGCGGTTCGTTGCCGTTCGGGGCCAGCGTGTGGATGACCGGGAATTTGAGGAAGGTCTGCACGACCAGCACGAAGACGTTGAGATAGAGCGCCGCCATCGCCGTCAGCACATAGATCGCGCGCCAGCGTCCCTGCAGCTTTTGCGTGTAGAGCGCATAGAAGGCGACGATCAGGATCAGCGTCGAAAGGACGCCCACCGCCAGCGCCGGCGTGAACCCGTTAAAGGGAAACAGAAAGCCCGTCAGGCTGGTCAGCAGCGTCATCAGAAGAAAGACGAACGTCGCCGTCGGCATGCGTGTCGACGTGAACAGCCCGCCCAGGACCGTGAAGCCGGCCGCAATGCCGACGATGCTGATGGCGACGTGAAAAAGCTCGAAACCTGCTGATGCGAACATGCTTTGCCCCCGCACATGCATGACGACGGGGGAACGCTCTCACGGCGGCGTGCCGCCGTCGCTTGTTCAAATTGCCGCGCCCTAAAGCCGCGCCGCGTGAAAGGCGATGTGGTCGGCGACGAAGGTTGAGATGAAGAAATAGGAATGGTCATAGCCGTCATGGCGGCGGACCGTCAGCTTCGCGCCCGCCTTCGCGGCAGCCTCCTCGATCAGATGCGTCTTCAGCTGGCCTTCGTAGAACTGGTCGGCGAGGCCCTGGTCGATCAGGATATCGTCGAACGGCGCGGCCTTGCCGGCGGCGACCAGCGCCGCCGCGTCATGCCCCGCCCATGCCGCGCGATCCGGACCCAGATAGGCGGTGAACGCTTTCTCGCCCCACGGGCATTGCATCGGCGCGACGATCGGGGCGAAGGCGCTGACGCTTTTGAACAGATGCGGATGTTTCATCGCCAGCGTCAGCGCGCCGTGCCCGCCCATCGAATGGCCGGTGATGCCGATGCGCGCGGGATCGACGGGGAACTGCGCCGTCACCGCGGCCAGGAGGTCGCGCGTGACATAGCTTTCCATCCGGAAATGGGGCGTCCACGGCGCTTCGGTCGCGTCGATGTAGAAGCCTGCGCCTTTGCCAAGGTCATAGGCCGCGTCATCGGCCACATCATCGCCGCGCGGGCTGGTGTCGGGCGCGACCACCACAAGCCCGGCCTCGGCGGCGGCGCGATAGGCTCCGGCCTTGGCGGTGAAGTTTTCTTCCGTGCAGGTCAGGCCCGCCAGATAGATGAGGGCAGGGGCGTTCGCCGCGCCTTCCGGCACGAAGATCGTGAAGCGCATCGGCGTTCCGGGCGCGCCGGACTGATGACGCACATAAGACAACGCACCGCCGAACACGCGGTGCGTTGAAAGGATTTCGATGCTCATGACGCCTCCGATGCCGATGCGCCCATCAAGCGCAGCCGCGGAGCGCGATCAAGGCTTCAGCGACGCATCAGCCAGGCGATCGCAGCGCCGGCCGCGACGGCGATGGCGGCGGTCTGAAGCGGCTTCTCCTGAATGCGGTCGCCGAGCGCCGACAATTTGCCGCCCGCCCAGCTGAGCGCGTCTTCCATCGTGTCCATCGCGCCGGACACGCCGCCATTCACCGCGCTCGCCGTCTCGTCGGCGGCCTCGTTCACGACGCGGGCGGCGCGCCGGACAGCCTTGCGCGCGCCGCGCGTCACATTTCGCGCGGTGCGTTCGACCGCCGCTCCGTTGGTCATCGCCATGTGTCCTCTCCCGATCGGTTCACGCCGTTCTGACGGCGCTCGGCAGTAGAACGCAGCTGGCGCGCCGGGGTTCCCCCAAGCGGGGCCGGCCTGGCGGCGTCTGAATATCGGGGGGAAGGAAATGGTGGAGCCAAGCGGGATCGAACCGCTGACCTCCTGCATGCCATGCAGGCGCTC
>CAZBPO010000441.1:0-2100 GCA_964493795.1 uncultured Flavobacteriaceae bacterium | reverse complement strand
GCGATGCGGTCATCGCCGTCCGCCCGGAGCGCATCGCGCTTAATCCCGCCGCCCAGCCCGGAATGACGCGGCTGGAAGGCCGGGTGGCCGAGAGATATTTCGCGGGCGATCATGTGCGCCTGGTCGTCAAACTGAAGTCGGGCGAGGACGTGGCGCTGAAGGCCCCTCGGCTCGACGCTGAAACCCTGCCGGACGCCGGCGCGGACGTGACCATCGGCTGGCGCGCCGCCGACGCCTATGCCTTCCCGCCGGAAGACGCCCCCAAGCCCATCAAGGAGCAAGCCGCCGCATGAGCCGTTCTCTTCTCTACGCAGGCCTGAGCGCCGCCGCGATCCTGGGCGCGATGACCATCGTGATCGAAACGGCCAGCGCCGCCAGCAGCAAGCCGATCACCGTCGTGTCGTGGGGCGGCGCCTATACCAAGAGCCAGGTCGAGGCCTATCACAAGCCGTTCACCGCCGAGACCGGGATCGGCGTCACCAATGTCGACTACAATGGCGGCATCGCCGAGGTGAAGGCGCAGGTCGAAAGCGGCAACGTGGTGTGGGACATCGTCGACATGGAAGTGGGCGATGCGCTGCGCGCCTGCGACGAGGGCCTGCTGGAGCCGCTGGACCCGTCGTCGTTCCCGGCGGGCGAGGACGGCACGCCCGCGCCGGAGGATTTCTATCCCGAGGCGCTGACCGAATGCTGGGCCACCTCGATCATCTTCTCGACCGTCTTCGCCTTCGACGACAGCAAGATCGGCCCGAACAAGCCGAACACGATCGGCGACTTCTTCGACCTTCAGAAATTCCCCGGCAAGCGCGGCCTGCGCAAGCAGAACCCCAAAGCGACGCTGGAGATGGCGCTGTTGGCCGACGGCGTGCCGCCGGAGGAGATCTATGAGATTCTGGCGACGCCGGAAGGCCTCGACCGCGCCTTCGCCAAGCTCGACACGATCAAGTCGAGCGTCGTGTGGTGGGAGGCCGGATCGCAGCCGGTGCAGCTGCTGGCCGACGGCGAAGTGGTGATGACGGTGGTCTATAACGGCCGCCTCTATGACGCCGTCACGGCCGAGAAAAAGCCGTTCAAGATCGTCTGGGACGGTCAGGTCTCGGAATACGACACCTATGTCATGGTCAAGGGCGCGCCCAACAAGGACGCGGCGATGGAATTCCTGAAATTCGCGACCGCGACGAAACAGCTGGCCGCCCAGGCGAGCTGGATCGCCTATGCCCCGGCGCGCAAATCGTCGCTGCCGCTGGTGGGCAAGAACGCCTCGAACGGCGAAGACATGCTGCCCAACCTGCCGACGCCCGACAAAGGACGCACGATCACCGTCGATCCGCGCTTCTGGGCCGATCACCAGGACGAGATCAACCAGCGCTGGGCGGCGTGGCTGGCGCGGTAGGCTGAACGTCTTCCATCCGGCGCAGACGCGGCACGGGCGAAAAGACCAGCGGCAGGACGCCGAACAGGCCGATCACGATGCCGACCCAGACCGTCGCGCGGATGCCGATGGCCTCGGCCAGCGGCGCCGCCACCAGCGCGCCGACCATGATGACGAAGCCGTGCAGGGTGACCAGCGCGGCGTTGACCCTGCCCAGCACGGCCGGCGGCGTGACGAGCTGGCGCAGCGTCGTCGCCTGAATGAAATAGGCGACGGCCGCCGCGTCGCCGACCAGCTGGGCGATCACCAGAAACGCGATCGAAAGCGTGTCGGCGCCGGTGGCAGCGGGGATCAGCAGGCCTGATCCGACGGTCACGGCGAAGAACAGCAGCATGGCGGGGCCGAGCCCCAGCCGCCGCACGACCGGCGGACCGGCGACCGCGCCGATCAGCGCGCCGATGCCGCCGATCGAGATGATGAGCCCGACAAAGCCGATATCGAGCTCAAGAACGCGCAGCGTGAACAGCATGTAGAGCGCGGCGAAAAAGCCGACCGAGAACATGAAGACCGATTCCGCGCCGAACAGCGCGACGAGCAGGCGCGATCCGCCGACCGCCTTCAGCCCGCCCAGCGCCGCCTTGAGGCCGCTGTCTTCGGCCGGCTGCTGGGGCGTTTCGGTCATGCGGATGCGGCCGAGCAGCACGGCCGACCAGAGCAGGGCCAGCGCG
>CAZBPO010000440.1:0-2118 GCA_964493795.1 uncultured Flavobacteriaceae bacterium | reverse complement strand
AATGCGACGATCAGCATGATCGTGCCGACGATCACGTGGAAGCCGTGGAAGCCGGTGGCCATGTAGAAGGTGGAGCCGTAGATGATCGGGTCGGTCACCTGATCGACGCCGGCGGTGAAGAACTGGGCCGCCACCGGCTCGAGCACGTCGCCGCTGGCGCCGAAGAAGAACGCGGCGTGCGAATATTCGTAGGCCTGGAGGGCGGTGAAGAGCAGGCCCAGCACGATGGTGATGCCAAGGCCCCAGATCGCTTCCTTGCGCACGCCGGTCTGCAGCGCGTGGTGCGACCAGGTCAGCGTGGTGCCCGAGGTGAGCAGGACGAGCGTGCCGACCAGCGGCAGGTGCCAGGGATCGAACGTGACGATGCCTTCAGGCGGCCACGAGGCGAGGCCATGGTCGGCCGGGAAGATGGCGACGGCGAAGTAGGCCCAGAACCACGCCACGAAGAACATCACTTCGGAGGCGATGAAGAGGATCATGCCATAGCGCAGGCCCAGCTTGATGACCGGCGTGTGCTCTTTCTTGACCACGCTTTCGCGGATCACGTCGCGCCACCAGCCGACCATCGTGTAGATGACCAGCAGGAAGCCGGCGAGGAGGATCCAGGGCGTGCCGGCTAGGCCGAAGAAGCCGACGCCGCTGGCGCTGGCGAAATTCGTCGTATTGACGTTCGACCAGACCACGAAGCCGATCGCCAGCACGAAGGCGGCGAACGAGCCGATCAGCGGCCAGGGGCTCGGGTTAAGGAGATGATAGTCGTGCTTGACTTCGCTGCTCGACATGGAAGGCCCCTCTGACTCAATTCTGCGCCGACGACGCTTCCGCGTCGACGGCAGCCGTCGCCCCGACTTCCTGCGGGAAGAAGGTGTAGGACAGCGTGATCTCGGTGATGTCCGACGCCAGCCGATCGGTGAGGATCGCCGGGTCGATGAAATAGTTCACGGGCATCTCGCGCGTCTCGCCGGGAGCGAGCGGCTGGTCGGTGAAGCAGAAGCAGGCGACCTTCACGAAATACTTGCCCGCTTTATCGGGCGTCACGTTGAAGGTCGACTGGCCGCGCGTCGGCTCTTTGCCGTAGTTCGTGGCCACATAGGAGGTGATGCCGACATCGCCGACATGCAGATCGACATGCCGCTCGGTCGGCTGGAAGTCCCAGGTCAGGCCAGGGGCGACGTTGGAATCGAACCGCACGCGGATCACCCGCGAGGCGACCTGCGAGGCGTCGGGCGTGGTTTCGGCCGCCTGGGTGGTGCCGCCGAACCCCGTGACCTGGCAGAACCAGGCGTAGAACGGCACCGCCGCATAGGCCATCCCGGTCATGCCCACGACGACGCTGAGGCAGATGGCGACGGTGCGGGTGTTGCGGTCCATCGCCATCAGAAGCGATCCAGCGCCTGCCCGCCGAGGCGGACGATGGTCATGACGAAGAACAGCACGACCAGCGCGAACAGGATGACCGCGATGGCGACGTTGCGCGAACGGCGCGCCCGGACCTGTTCCGGCGTCAGCTGCACGAAGGCGGGTTCCGGCTCGGTCATGGGGCGGCCATCAGCGGCGCGACACCGAAAGCGGTTTCGACGATGAAGGCCGCGAAGACGAGGAAGAGATAGAAGATCGAGAAGGCGAACAGCCGCATCGCCGCCTTGTGATCGCCGGGCGCGCGCAGCACCGCCACCGCGAACCACAGGAAACCCGCGCCCGACAGCACGGCGGTGACCAGATAGGGCAGCCCGGCGAAGCCGAGCGGCAGCGGCGCCAGCGAGGCGATGACGGTCAGCACGGTGTAGATGAGGATCTGGCGGCGCGTTTCAGCCTCGCCCGCCGTCACCGGCAGCATAGGCACCCCGGCCCGCGCGTAGTCGCCGCAGCGATACAGGGCGAGCGCCCAGAAATGGGCCGGCGTCCACAGGAAGATCAGCGCCACCATCACCAGCGGCGCGACGTCCAGGCTGCCGGTCGCGGCGGCCCAGCCGACGGCGGGCGGCATCGCGCCGGCGAGGCCGCCGATGACGATGTTCTGCGGCGTCGAACGCTTCAGCCACATCGTATAGACGACGGCGTAGAAGAAGATGGTGAAGGCCAGCAGGCCCGCCGCCAGCCAGTTCAGCGCCATGCCCA
>CAZBPO010000439.1:0-2131 GCA_964493795.1 uncultured Flavobacteriaceae bacterium | reverse complement strand
TCTCGACGTTGACCACCGAGACGATGCGGCCTTTGGCGCTGACCGGCTCGCTGACGGAGATTTCCTCGCCCTGCAACGCGCCGTAGAGCGCGGCGGGCGACGAGAAGGCGTCGGGGCCGACCGGCATGGTGCGGAAAATTTCGGCCAGGCTGTCGCGGCCCTGAAGCTCGACGACGCCGCTGCCGCCCTTGTCGTCGAAGATGACCGCGCTCTTCAGCACGTCGTCGACCTGGTCGAGGCGGACAGGAATTTCGATCGTCTCCCAGCCTTCGACCTCGGCCTGATATTCGAAATAGCCGACGCCGCCCGAGGACAGCATGACGCGCTTGAGCTGCAGCTCAGCGGCCTGGGCCGAGAAGACCATAAGGGCGGCGAGTCCTGCGCCGGCGGTAAGCCGTGCGCCAAGATGTTTCAGCATGGATTGTTACTCCCCTTTCGCGCCCGTCAGGGCGACACGCGTGTAAGAGTGAGGACCGCGCCGGGTCCTTGCTCGTTGAAGACCGTGCGGCCTTCGTCCGTCGCGAAGAACGCCGCCAGTTCGGCGCTCGTGGCGGAAACCTTGATGGCCCTCTTGGAGCCCGAGCCCGTGACCTCGCCCTTCAGGCGGTCCGCCTCGACGGCGGCGGAGAGCTTGCTCATGTCGAGCGACCAGACCTTGATCGCGGCGCCTTCAGGCGCATAGCGCAGGATGTAGTAACCGACCTTCTCTTCGCCCGCGCCCAGAAGCTCGGCGTCCTGCGGCGTGACGCTGAGATAGCGCACGCCCTGGACCTCGGCGGTGCGGCCGACCAACACAATCTTCTCGTCGCTGCCGCCTGTGGGATCGGTCATGAGAAGATGCAGCTCGTCGCCGCTTTTCGTGATCGTCAGGCGCATGACGTCGGTGTCGACGTCGCTCTTGCCATCCCATGTTCCGATCAGGGCGGGATCGGCCGCAGGGCCGGAATCCAGGGCGTTTTCGAACTCGGGTACGCAGGCTGTCAGCATTAGTCCCAGTCCCGCTGCGGCGACCGCTTTGAGGATTTTCATCTCCACTCCTTTGCTGGCGCGCCGGAGCGCAATTCTGTAGGTTCGCGCCGCGCCCGGACTCCCGGGCCGCGCATGTAGCAGTTTCGAGAGGACGGGAGTGACCCGCAAGCAGCGCCGTTTCGCCTTCCTTGCGTTAGGGTTGACGGTGCTGGCGGCCGCAACGGCCCTCGTACTCATCGCACTGCGCGATACGATTGTGGTCTTTTACGGGCCGAAAGACGCCATTTCCCGGCTCGCCTCGGGCGAGCTGAAGCCCGGACAGCGCATTCGGCTGGGCGGTCTCGTCGCGGAAGGCAGCCTCGACTATGGCGCGGACAAGCATGTCAGCTTCGCGGTTCTCGATGCGACGGATCACGCGACGACGGTGACGGTCAGCTATAACGATATCCTGCCCGACCTCATTCGCGAGGGGCAGGGCGTGGTCGCGCAGGGCACGTTCGGCGAGGGCAACGCCTTCACCGCCGATCTGGTGCTCGCCAAGCACGACGAAAACTACATGCCGCCCGAAATCGTGAACGAGCTGAAGAAATCGGGCCGCTGGGGTGAGGGCGGGGAAGGTTATGCGCCGCCGGAGAGCGCGCAGCCGTGATCGCCGAGCTTGGTCAGTTCGCGCTGCTGGTGGCCGCTGGGCTGGCGTTGTTCCAGACATTGGCAGGCCTGCTTGGCGCATCGCGCAACGCGCCCGCCCTGATGATCGCCGCGCGCAACGCCGCGCTGGCCCAGGCCGCTGCGCTGACGCTGTCGTTCGGCGTGCTGATCGCGCTTTACGTGCAGTCGGATTTTTCGGTGGTCTCGGTGGCCACCAACTCGCACTCGCTCAAGCCGCTGCTCTACAAGATCGCCGGAGCGTGGGGGAACCACGAAGGCTCGATGCTGCTGTGGTCGCTGATGCTGGCGGCGTTCGGCGGGCTGGTGGCGCTGTTCGGACAGCGCGTGCCGTCGACATTGAAGGCGCGCGTGCTGGCGGTGCAGGGGCTGATCGGGCTCGCCTTCCTGCTGTTCATCGCGCTGACCTCGAATCCGTTCGACCGCCTCGACCCCGCGCCGCTGGATGCCAGCGGCCTGAACCCGCTGTTGCAGGACCCCGGCCTCGCCTTCCATC
>CAZBPO010000438.1:0-2133 GCA_964493795.1 uncultured Flavobacteriaceae bacterium | reverse complement strand
GGCCGTGTCGCCCGGATTGAAGACGATCGCGGTGTAGAAGAAGCAGAAGAAGGCGATCAACAGGCCGTACAGCACCATATAGAGCGGCTGGCCGTGATTGAGATGAATGGCGACGGTCTGAAGCCATTCCGGCGCATCCTGCTGGAACTGCAGGAAGGTCAGCGGCAGCAGCAGCAGCGACGAGGTGAAGATCGCGGGGATGACGCCGGCCGTGTTCAGCTTGAGCGGCAGGTGCGAGGATTCGCCGCCCGTCTGGCGGTTCTGGCTGACCTGACGCTTGGGATACTGGACCAGAAGCCGGCGCTGGGCGCGCTCGACGAATACGATGCCGGCCACCGTCGCGATCAGGATGACGAAGAAGATGGCGATGCCGAACGGCGACACCGAGCCGTTCCGGCCGGATTCGAAGACCTGATAGAACGCGCCCGGATAGGCCGCGACGATGCCCGCGAAAATGATCAGCGAGATGCCGTTGCCGACGCCGCGCGAGGTGATCTGCTCGCCGAGCCACATCAGGAACATCACGCCGCCCGTCAGCGTGATGACGCTGGAGGCGATGAAGAACGGCCCCGGATCGATCACGAGCCCGGAGTTCTGGAGCCCCATCGCGATACCGAACGCCTGAACCGCCGCGAGCACCACGGTGCCCATGCGGGTATATTGGTTCAGCGCCTTACGGCCCGCCTCGCCTTCCTTCTTCAGCGCCTCGAGCCGCGGCGACACCGCCGCCAGCAGCTGGACGATGATGGAGGCCGAAATATACGGCATGATGCCGAGCGCGAAGATGGCCATGCGCTCGACCGCACCGCCAGCCAGCATGTTGAAGACGCCCAGAATGCCCTGGTTCTGGCCGTCGAAGGCCGACTTGAAGGCGGCCGGATCAATGCCCGGCATCGGAATATACGTGCCGATGCGGAAAACGATGAGGGCGCCGAGCGTGAACCAGATGCGCTGGCGCAGCTCGGTCGCTTTCGCGAACGACGAGAAATTCAGATTCGCGGCAAGTTGCTCGGCGGCTGACGCCATTCGATCGCTCCCTCGGCCGCCGGTATACCCCGGCGGCGCCCCGTTTAGGCGGTGGCGCCCGAACGCTCGGCGCGACGCTTGGCCGAGTCGATCCGGCGCTGCTGGCGCTTGCCGACCGGCTTGCCGACGCGGCCCTTGTTCTCGGGCTTCGCCTTGACGCCGGTCACCGTGACCGAGCCGCCGGCCTTTTCCACCGCAGCGATCGCGGCGGGCGAGGCATAGGCGACTTCGAACGAGAGATTGGTCTTCAACTCGCCGCGCGCAAGGAGACGCACGCCGTCTTTCGCCTTGCTGGTCAGGCCAGCGGCGGTCAGCGACGCGGCGTTCAGCGCTTCGCCGGCCTTCAGGCGGCCGGCATCGACCGCCTGCTGCACGTCGCCGACGTTCACGATCGAGAATTCGCGCGCGAAGATGTTGTTGAAGCCACGCTTCGGCATACGCATGTGCAGCGGCATCTGGCCGCCTTCAAAGCCATGAATGGCGATGCCGGAGCGCGCCTTCTGACCCTTCACGCCCTTGCCAGCGGTCTTGCCCTTGCCCGAACCGATGCCGCGGCCGAGGCGCTTGGAGCGCTTGTGCGAACCCGGACGGCCCGCGATTTCGTTCAGTTTCATGGCCTCAGGCCTCGACTTTGATGAGGTGCGCGACCTTGTTGATCATCCCGCGGACGGCGGGCGTGTCTTCAAGCGTGCTGGTGCTGCGGATCTTGCGCAGGCCCAGACCGCGAAGCGTCGCCGCCTGGTCGTCGGTGCGGCGGATCGCGCTGCGGATCTGGGTGACCGTGACGGTCTTCTTCTGCTCGGACATCTCTCGACTTCCCTAAGCTCAGGCGGCCAGCTCAGCCGCTTCGGCATCCTTGCGCGAGAACAGCTCGGCCACGGTCTTGCCGCGCTTGGCGGCGATGGCGCGCGGCGAGTGGCCGTTCTTCAGCGCGTCGAATGTCGCGCGGACCATGTTGTACGGATTCGACGTACCGACCGACTTCGCCACGATATCGGCGATGCCGAGCGACTCGAAGATCGCGCGCATCGGACCGCCCGCGATGATGCCGGTGCCGTCGGATGCCGGCTGCATGTAGACCCGCGACGCACCGTGCCTGCCGATCAC
>CAZBPO010000437.1:1929-2148 GCA_964493795.1 uncultured Flavobacteriaceae bacterium | reverse complement strand
GGCTCATATTGGCGATGAAGGCCGATTTGGCGTGGCTCGCGCTCTCGGCGGCGTCGGCCGCCAGCGTCACCGACTGCAGACGGTCGATGGTGCGCGTCCAGCGCAGGCCCAGCACCGCGACGATACAGGCGATCGCCAGCAACAGCGCCAGCGCCGCCGGCCCATAGCCGGCCATGAACGCGCCGAACCGCGAATCCACTTCCCAGGCCAGATAGCCGA
>CAZBPO010000437.1:0-1919 GCA_964493795.1 uncultured Flavobacteriaceae bacterium | reverse complement strand
CTGGCGACGCCTTCTTCGTCGATCTCCTCGGGCGAGAATTTCAGGCCCGAAAGCTCGAAGTCTTCGGCCAGCTCCTGATAGCCCGTGGCGTCCAGGTCCGACATCACGATGAACACGTTGCGCGGCTTGTCCTCGATCGCGACCATCTCGGGCGAGGTCGGCACGATCACCGCCGCAGCGGCGATATGGACCTGGCCGTTCTCGACGATATAGGCCGAAACCGGGTTGGAGGAGCCTTCGCGATCGGGCAGATCGCGCGCCGCCTGCGCCAGACGCCGCAGATCCGGACCGCTGCGATAGATGGCGTCGGAATCCTTTTCGGGATCTTCCGCCCACGAATAGATCAGTTCATCGCCTTCGGTGATCACCCAGGCGCCGCTGGCGTCGAAGGCGTCCGCGATATACGGGCCCAGATTGGCGTCGCTCCACTCCACCGGATAGGTCTCGGCGTCGGAGTGGACGTAGAATTCATCCCACAGCGCGAAGTCGCCCACGAAGCGGTCCAGCTTGATCAGCAGGCGCTTGGCCATCGACGACACGATCTGTTTCTGCGTGCGGCCCGCCTCGTCGTCCAGCGTCGAGCCGGCGCGGTTGATCAGGAACACGTTGACGGCCGCGCCTAGCAGGATCAGGGCGGCGACCGGCAAAAGCACGTCCAGCAGGAGCCGGCGGCGTTCACGGGAGCTTGCTGAGGATGGGGTCGACATGGCGCTCTATCACTGGTTTCCGTACCAGCATCATCGCCTCAAGCGCCTAACATCGGCCGAATCAAATCCTATCGAGGCGGTAACCTCAACGAGCGGTTAAACGCCGGAAATCCGCCACGGAACGCAGTCGGCGCAGCGTTATGCTTTCAAATGCCGTGCTGCGGGAAACGCTTCGTTCACCCTAACGCGAAAAGAGTTCCATCGGCCTCTACGGGCCGATGGCCTTCGCCAGCGCGCGGCGCAGCGCGCCGCTGTCGGGTTTGGTCAGGCTCGAGAACCAGCTGGCCAGCCTGCCGTCGCGGCCCACCACGTATTTGTAGAAATTCCAGCGCGGCCGCGACAGGAACCCGCCTTCTCGGGCGAGCCGCTTGAACAAAGGATGGGCGTCGCGGCCGCTCACCGGCGTCTTTTCAGCGAGCGGGAAATCGACGCCGAAATTGATCTCGCAGAACTGCGCGATTTCGCTGGCCTTGCCCGGCTCCTGTCCGCCGAAATCGTTCGACGCCCCGCCGATCACCACCAGCCCCTTGTCGCGATTCTCCTGCCAGACGGCCTCAAGGCCCTTGTACTGATAGGTGAAGCCGCATTGCGACGCGGTGTTCACGATCAGCAGCGGCTGACCCCGAAACTGCGACAGCGGCAGCGGCTTCGAACCCAGCAGCGTCTTCAACTCGAAATCGTAGATGGTCGCTTCGTCCGCCATGGCCGTCCTCAGCGCGGGGGAACAGGAACGCCGGGTTCGTGTTTGGTCGTGCGCACGATCAGCGACGTCTTCACATGCGCCACGTTCTTGGCAGCGGTCAGCTCGTCGGTCAGGAAAGTCTGGAAGGCCGACAGGTCTGTCGCGACGCATTTCAGGATGAAATCGTCCTGGCCGTTCAGCATCGAGCATTCGCGCACGATCGGCCATTTACGGCACTGCTCCTCGAACGCCCTGAGATCGGCGTCGGCCTGGCTCGAAAGACCGACCATCACATAGACGCTGACGTCGAAACCCAGCAGTTTCGGCTCAAGCTGGGCGTGATAACCCTTGATGAGACCGGCCTCCTCCAGCGCCCTGACGCGGCGCAAACAGGGCGGCGGCGAGATCTGGACGCGTTTGGCCAGTTCGACATTCGTCATCCGGCCGTCCGCCTGCAGCTCGGCTAGGATTTTCCTGTCGATCGAATCCAGTTTGATGCGGCGCATATTCCCCAACGTGCGGCAATGATT
>CAZBPO010000436.1:0-2152 GCA_964493795.1 uncultured Flavobacteriaceae bacterium | reverse complement strand
ATCGAGGGAACGCTGGCCAAGGCGTTCGGCGTGATGGGCGGCTATATCGCGGCCAGCGCGCGCATCGTCGATTGCGTGCGTTCCTATGCGCCGGGCTTCATCTTCTCGACATCGCTGTCGCCTGTGCTGGTCGCGGGCGCTCTGGCGAGCGTGCGCCACCTCAAGACCAGCGCGGTCGAGCGCGAAACGCTGCACGCCAAGGCCGGCAAGCTGAAGGCGCTGTTGCGTGAAGCCGGGCTGCCCGTGATGGAAAGCTCGGTCTCGCACATGGTTCCGGTGCTGGTCGGAGACCCTGTGCAGTGCAAGGCCGTCGCCGACGAATTGCTGTTCGAATACGGCATCTATGTTCAGCCGATCAATTACCCCACCGTGCCGCGCGGCCTTGAGCGCCTGCGTTTCACGCCGTCGCCGACGCATAGCGACGAGAAGCTGGTGGAGCTGGTCGCGGCGCTCGACAGGTGCTGGCGCCGCCTGAAGATCCGGCGTGTCGCCTGACGACCGCCGGCGCGACAGATATGCGCCCGCAGCGGGCGAGATCTATGTCGAGTTCCTGAGACAGGGAAATGCGATCCGCGCGACCGCGATCGACGCCGCATCCGGCGTGGAGGCGTCTGTGGTCGGACCGCTGAACGCCTATGAAGGCGATCTCCAGAAACTGGCCGTCGCCAAGCTCATGCGCGCGCTGGGGCTCGATCCGGCCGGGCCGGAAGACGGGCAAAACAAAACCCCGCCCGGAGGAGGGCGGGGCATTGTCGTCTAGGCATGGCGCCTGTCAGGCGGCTTTCTTCTTCCGGCCGCGGCCGGAGGCGGGCGAAAGCTTGCCGAGGCCGATGCGCTTGGCCATTTCCGAACGCGCCTGGGCGTAGTTGGGCGCGACCATCGGGTAGTCGGAGGGAAGGCCCCATTTGGCGCGGTAGTCGTCGGGCGACATGTCGTAATGCGTACGCAGATAACGCTTGAGCATCTTCAGCTTCGCGCCGTCTTCGAGGCAGATGATGTATTCGTCGGTGACTGACTTCTTGATCGGCACGGCCGGCTTGAGCGCGCTGGGCGCCGCCGCCTCGACCGCCGGCTGGGCCAGCCCGGCCAGCGCGTCATAGACGGATTTGATAAGAACGGGCAGGTCGCTCTGCAGTATCTGGTTGCGTCCTACATACGCGGCCACGATCCCCGTGGCATACTCGAGAAGTTCCGACTTATCTCCGCTGGTGGCGGAGAGTACGCTACCGTCATCTTTTGTCATCGCGACTCTATCCTTTAAATCCAACGGTATTATTATACATCAGCCCGATGTGCGCCGCAATATAGCGTCGATATACGCGAACAATTTGAGGTTATCGACCCGATTCGGATGGAACTATTTGCGCTTATCTAGGCCCTACCAGATATGGTGCATAGCCCACGGGGCTGGGCTATAAGCGCCGCGCCAGAATTGATCGGGGACGCCCATGACCGCCACAAGCGCCAGAAGCCAGACGGCTTCGCAATCGCCCTTTTTCTCCCGTGATCTCGCCGCCGGCGATCCGGAGCTGTTCGTCGCCATCGGCGCCGAACTGCGCCGCCAGCAGGATCAGATCGAGCTGATCGCTTCGGAAAACATCGTCTCGCGTGCGGTGCTGGAAGCCCAAGGCTCGGTTCTGACCAACAAATACGCAGAAGGCTATCCGGGCCGCCGCTACTACGGCGGCTGCGAATTCGTGGATGTCGCCGAAAGCCTCGCCATCGACCGGGCCTGCCGTCTGTTCAACGCGAAATTCGCGAATGTTCAGCCGCATTCGGGCGCGCAAGCGAACCAGGCCGTGTTCCTGGCGCTTCTCCAGCCGGGCGATGCCTATATGGGCCTCAACCTGGCGGCCGGCGGCCACCTGACGCACGGCTCTCCGGCGAATATGTCGGGCAAGTGGTTTCGCCCGATTCCCTACACCGTACGGCCCGACGATCACCGCATCGACTATGACGAGGTCGAACGTCTCGCCCAAGAGAACCGGCCCAAACTCATCATCGCCGGCGGCTCGGCCTATCCGCGGGCGATCGACTTCGCCCGCTTTCGCCAGATCGCCGATTCGGTCGGGGCGAAGTTCATGGTCGACATGGCGCATTTCGCCGGGCTGGTGGCCGGCGGAGTCCACGCCAACCCGCTTGACCATGCCCA
>CAZBPO010000435.1:0-2169 GCA_964493795.1 uncultured Flavobacteriaceae bacterium | reverse complement strand
ATCGTCGCCGAAAGCGACAAGGCCGACGTCCGCTCGGTCATCACCGACCCGACGACCGGCCAGCTTCTGGCGTTCTCGACGCACTACCTCAAGACGGAATGGACGGCGATCGACCCCGCCCTGCAGGCCGACTTCGACTACCTGACCGCGAACCTCGCGGGCCAGTGGAGCTACGCCGGCCAGACCCGCGACGCCAGCAAGTGGATCATCGTCAACGATCCCGTCACCGCGCCGGTCAACTACCAGCTCTACGACCGTTCGGCGAAGACGCTGACCAAGCTGTTCGACGTGCGCTCGGCTCTGGTCGGCGCGCAGCTCGCGCCGATGCACGGCGTCGAGATCAAGGCGCGCGACGGCCTCACCCTGCCGTCCTTCCTCACGCTGCCGGCGGGCGCCGACACCAATGGCGACGGCAAGCCCGAAACGCCGGTGCCGATGGTGCTCAACGTCCATGGCGGTCCGTGGGCGCAGGACACCTATGGCTATCACTCGGAAGCCCAGTGGCTCGCCAATCGCGGCTACGCCGTGCTGCAGGTGAACTATCGCGGCTCGACCGGCTACGGGAAGAACTTCGTCAACGCGGCCGACGGCGAATGGGGCGGCAAGATGCATGACGACCTGCTCGACGCCGTCCAGTGGGCGATCGCCGAAGGCGTCACCACCGCAGACAAGATCGCGATCTATGGCGGCTCATATGGCGGCTTCGCCACCATGGTCGGCATGACCAAGACGCCCACCACCTTCGCCTGCGGCGTCAACATCGTCGGCGTCACCAACCTCAACACCTTCATGAACACGATCCCACCCTACTGGGATTCGTTCCGCGCCCAGCTCTACAAGCGCGTCGGCGACCCGACGACCGAGGAAGGCAAGGCGTTCCTCGCCTCGCGCTCGCCGATCACGCATATCGGCAATATCGAGCGTCCGCTTCTGGTCGCCCAGGGCGCCAACGACCCGCGCGTCAACAAGGACGAGTCCGACCAGGTCGTGAATGCGATGAAGGAGAAGGGCCTGCCGGTCACCTATCTCCTCTATCCCGACGAAGGCCACGGCTTCGCCAAGCCGGCGAACCGCATCTCGTCCTACGCGGTCTATGAGGGCTTCCTCGCCCAGTGCCTCGGCGGCCGGGCCCAGCCGATCGGCGACGACCTCAAGGGCGCCAGCCTGCAGGTGCTCGAAGGCGCCGCCTATGTGCACGGCCTTCCCGAGGCGCTCGAGGCGCTGCCCAAGCCCGAATAAAGGCGGCGGCATCGGAAACGACGAGGCCCGGCGGAAACGCCGGGCCTTTGTCGTTTCAGCAGTCCTGCCCCTTGGTCTGGCCGTCGTCGCAGGAATCGCCGGTCGCCGCGTCGATGGCGGCCCCCGTGGCGCTCGCGGCGGCGCCCACCACCGAACCGGCAGCCGAGACGACGGCGCCCCCGGCCGAAACCACGGCGCAGCCGCCCAGCGGCAGCACACTCAACAGCATAACGGCGGCGAATCGGCGCATCTGACAGCTCTCCATGACGGAACGCCGGCAGACAACACGCCTTTTCCTAAGGCCGCGTCAACGGCCCCAGGGCGGGGTCAGGCCGCCTGGTTCACCACGCCGGGCACCTTCGCGATCGCGGCGGCCGGCAGGCGCACGCGCACCGTCGTGCCGGCGTTGACGACCGAATGGATGTGGACCGAGCCGCCCATGCCCTTGGCCATCGAGTTCACGATCGACAGGCCAAGCCCCATGCCGGCGTGATTGCGCGCCAGCACGTCCGAAACCTGGAAGAACGGCGTGCCGAGCAAGGGGATCTTGTCGGCCGGAATGCCCACGCCGGTGTCCGAAACCGCGATCTCGACCGTATTGTCCATGCGCCGCTCGCTCCAGCTCACCGAGACGCGCCCGCCCTCATTGGTGAACTTCACGGCGTTCGACAGCAGATTCAGCAGGATCTGGCGCAGGCCGCGCACATCCGCCAGAACCAGCGCCTCGCCGCTTGCGACGCTCAGGGTCACGCCGCTGTCGGCAGCTTCCTGGCGCACCATGCGCATGGCTTCCTCGGCCACTTCCTCTACATCGCAGGCGTCGATTTCGAACGAATGTTGCCCGGCTTCGATGCGCGCCACCGCCAGCACGTCGTTGATGACGCCCAGCAGATGCCGGCCGCTCGTCACCACGTCCTTGGCGTATTCGCG
>CAZBPO010000434.1:0-2170 GCA_964493795.1 uncultured Flavobacteriaceae bacterium | reverse complement strand
TGCAGCATCACCCACACGCGGTCCGCCTCGTCGAGGCAGAGCGCGATGAAGTGGTTGCCCGTGCCCAGCGTGCCGAGATGCCCGAACCCGCGCGGATGCGCGGCCTTGGGATGCTTCTCGATCACCGCCTTGTAGCCGAGTTCAAGATCCGCCCACTTGGCCGCCGCCATGGCCGGCGGGTCTTTCGCCCACGCGCCCTTGTCGTTGCGCCCGCCATTGTCGGTACGGCCATGCGGCACCGCCGCTTCGATCGCCGAGCGGATATCGCCCAGATGATCGGGCAGGTGTTCGGCCCGGATGCTGGTCTGCACCGCCATCATGCCGCAGCCGATATCGACGCCCACCGCCGCCGGGATGATCGCCCCCAGCGTCGGGATCACCGACCCCACTGTCGCGCCCATGCCCCAGTGCACGTCGGACATGACCGCGACATGGCTGTGCACGAACGGCATGTTGGCGACGTTGCGCAGCTGCGCCAGCGCGGAATCCTCGATGGGAACGCCGCGCGTCCACGCCTTGATCGGGACGCGGCCGCCATTGATGTACTCAAATCCGCTCATCGGATTTTCTCCTTTTTCACGCCGCCCCTCCCGGCTTCACGGCATGAAAGAGTCCCGCTGACACGAAGAACCCCTCCAGGCCGGGCCGGGAGGGGTTCTTCGAACATCCAAAAGTCAGATCGACTTGAGCCTGTTCAGGTCATCCCTCCACGCGCGCGCGCATAACCATTGCCGAACTTGCGTTCGACACTGGCCTGCATGACGGTATTGGGCAGTCTGATAGACACGTCGTTCTTCCCTTTGGGAGCCGCGAGATAGCGCCCTGCGATTTGCGCGTCCATCCTGAAGTGGCGTCTGCAAGCTGGTTCGCGGCGAGCTGTTGCCTTTGAGGCGCAGTGCGGTCCAGTGTCGCGGCATGACCTCAGACGCCGCCGCCGCCCGCGAACAGGGCCTTGATCTCATGCCGCGCTTCGACGCGAACGGGCTCATCACCGCCGTCGTCACCGACGTCGTGAGCGGCGATCTGCTGATGGTCGCGCACATGAACGAGGCGGCGCTGAAGCTGACGATCGAGAGCGGCGACGCCTGGTACTGGTCGCGCTCGCGCGGCGCGTTGTGGCGCAAGGGCGCGACCTCGGGCCACACGCAGAAGGTCGTCGAGCTGCGTATCGACTGCGACCAGGACGCCGTCTGGCTGAAAGTCGAGCAGAGCGGCCCGGCCTGCCACACAGGGGCGCAGTCCTGCTTCTATCGCGCGGTGCGCGGCCCGGACGGACGGCTGGAGCGCGTTTAGAAGGCATCTCCGGCGGCACCCGACACCTCTCCGCGCGTGAGCGGGGAGAGGACAGACCGCGCAGCGGTCAGGTGAGGTGCCGGGGCGCCGCCCCCAGCCAACGATCCGCGACGGCAAGGCCCCTCCCGGTTCGCGCCGCAGCGCGAACCGGCCCTCCCCATCGCAAGCGCGATGGAGAGGGACAGCCAAAGCGCAACAGCCGGGGCGCAGTGTTCAGCCCGGCCATGAAGACAAAGATATTGGAAAGCCGACGTTTCAGCTCGATGCCTTAGCGGACGACGAAGCCTTCCAGACGGGCGCGGACGGCGGCGTCGGCCTCGGGCAGCGTCGCGGCGTTGCGGGCGTTGACGGTGAGGCCATAGGCCAGGCCGTCGCGCCAGGTCGCCTGCGGCACCTTGCAGACATCGCCGAAACAGGCGGCGGCGATCTGCCGGCCATGGCTGGTGGTGTAAACGGCGTAGAAGCTGCCCGCCTTGGCGGCGCTGCCCTCGGCCGCTTCGACCGCCAGAACGCCGGGGCTGATCTGGCGCTCCAGATAGGCCCCGTAGGCACCCATCTCGCTGCGCGCGAGGGCCAGCGCGGCGTCGCCTTCCGGCAGCGCGCCGAATGTCTTCTGCAGCGTGTAGAAAACGCCGTTGGTCGCGGCGTCCGGCGTCACGCCGCGCTGGCGGTCGCGGTAGTCGAGGCCGTCGAGATTGGGCAGCCGGCCCCAGAAATAAAGGACGCTGGCCGGGCCGTAGCGCACTTCGCCGTCATCGACGCCGCATTGCGGGGGGATGACCTCGAACGCCGTGCAGGGCATGTCGAGCCGCGTGTCGAGCAGCATCGCCCGATGACGCAGCGCGTACCAGCGCCAGCAGGGGCGGCGCGTTCTGTT
>CAZBPO010000433.1:0-2185 GCA_964493795.1 uncultured Flavobacteriaceae bacterium | reverse complement strand
CCCCGGCAAGATGGTGAAGGGGATGGGCGGCGCGATGGATCTGGTCGCCGGCGTGCGCCGGGTCGTCGTGGTGATGGATCACGCGAACAAGGCTGGCGAGAGCAAGGTGCTGAAGGCCTGCACGCTGCCGCTGACCGGGGCCGGCGTGGTGGACAGGATCGTCACCGATCTTTGCGTCTTCGACGTGGTGAAGGGCGCGCCGCTGAAGCTGGTCGAGCTGAGCCCCGGCACGTCGCTGGACGAGGTGAAGGCGAAGACCGAGGCGCGCTTCACCGAATAGGTCTTCGGGCAAACGAACGGGGCCGGAGCGTCGCTCCGGCCCCTTCGCTTTTGGATACGCCTTAGCCGCCGAAGCGATAGGCGATGGTCGCGCGCACCGAGTGGATCTCGAAGCGATCGTCCGAACGCTGGATGTTCGTGCCCGCCGGATTGTCGATCAGGAACGGATTGGTGGCCGGGGCGGTGCCCGGTCCGACGGCGACGAAGTACTCGTTGTCCTTGAGGCTCGTGTAGATGTACTCGACGCCGAGGCTGAGATTGTCGGTCAGCTTCATCTCCGCGCCGCCGCCCAGCTGCCAGCCATGCGCGCCGTTATTGTCGACGCCGGTGAACGTGTTCGCGCCGTTCGTGGTGGTGAAGGTGCGGTCGAGGTCGCCATAGGCGTAGCCGCCCGTGCCGTAGATCAGGAAGTCGTCGAACGCGAAACCGGCGCGCAGGCGCGCGGCGGCGAGATAGTTGAGCTCGCGCGTGAAGGTGTAGGAGGCCGGCGTGGTGGAGAAGCCCGACACGCTGTCGCTCACATCCGCCATGCTGATCTCGCCCAGCACGCCGACCACGAAGCCGTTGAAGTCCCAGTCGTAGCCGAGGCGCAGGCCGCCATCGAACCCGCCGGAATCGTCTTCGCAGTCGGCGTTGGCGGTGGACGTCGCCGCGCCGCCGCAGAAGCCCGGCGAGAACGCGTTGGCGCCGGCCGCGGTGAGAACGGTGTCGTCATAGACGCCGTCAAGATCGGTGTCGAAGTTGAAGACCTCGTCGTCATTCTCAGCCGACCAGCCATAGCCGAGATGGCCGCCGACATAGAAGCCGCCCCAGTTCGACTGGCGGCGCGGCGCGGGCGCCTCGACCGCTGGCGCCGGCCCGGCAGGTTCCAGCACGGTCGGCGCGGGCGCGGGCACAGGCTCGATGGGCGTGCCCTGTCCATTCGCGTGGGCGACGGTGACGGTCGCGACGAGCGCGCTCGAAGCCAGCAGGGCTCCGGCGATGCGGGCGCGTGAAATCAAGGTCATGAAATGCTCCTCAAGGTTTCCGACAGGCGCGCCCGCCCGTTGCCGCCGGAAGCGATGTTCCGGCGGTTGGTCTGGGCGATGCGCGTGCCTTAACAACGCGGCGGGCGGCGATCCGACCGAGGCGAATGGGTCACAGCTCGTGTCAGTCGGTCGCAATCGGTGAAGCCGGTCTGGGCCCGCGCAGAAAACCGGGGTTTCCGGCGCGCGCGAGCGGCGAAAGTTCCGAAGTCTTGCGAAAGTTTCACGAAACCGCACGGGATCGCGGGGTTGCCGGCGCCTTTGCAATGCCGCGTGCGATCGCGCATAAGCCCCGCCCCATGGCCGCACCTCTGCTTCAACTGCGCGACATTCGCCTGACCTTCGGCGGCGCGCCGCTGCTTGACGGCGCGGAGCTTGTCGTCGCGCCCGGTGATCGCGTGGCGCTTGTCGGACGCAACGGTTCGGGCAAGTCGACGCTGCTCAAGATCGCCGCCGGGATCGTCGAAGCCGATGCCGGGGAACGTTTCGCCGATAGCGGCGCGACCATCCGCTATCTGCCGCAGGAACCCGATCTCACCGGCTTCGCGACGGTGCTGGATTACGTGCGCGGCGGCCTGGCGCCCGGCGACGACGATCATCGCGCGCTCTACCTGCTGAACGAGCTGGGTCTGACGGGGGACGAAACGCCGGGCCGTCTTTCCGGCGGCGAACAGCGCCGCGCGGCGCTGGCCCGGGTTCTGGCGCCTGATAGGCATCGCCGATCGAGCGCGACAGATTTGCCTTGGCGATCCGCTGGGTCGGGGTTTTTTCAAAAGCCTCGATGAATTCCAGATAGCGGGGCATCTGAAACGCGGGCATCCGCGCGCGCGCCCAGTCCAGCAGCGCGTTCCGGATGGCGGCACGCGCCGATCACATGCACG
>CAZBPO010000432.1:0-2190 GCA_964493795.1 uncultured Flavobacteriaceae bacterium | reverse complement strand
TGGATCGTGCGCTCGACCTCGGCCTCGCGCCCGATCAGCGGGTCGATCTTGCCCGTCAGGGCCTTCTTGTTGAGGTTGACGCAATAGGCGTCGAGCGCCTCCTGCCCGGTCTTGGCGCCCTTTTCGCCGCCCTGCTCGGAACGGCCGCCGCTCTCGCCCTCCTCGTCCTCGGCGCCGCGCACCGGCCGCGATTCGGACAGGCCGGGCCGCTTGGCGACGCCGTGGCTGATATAATTGACCGCGTCGAGCCGCGTCATGCCCTGCTCCTGCAGGAAGAACGCCGCGTGGCTTTCGCGCTCCGCGAAAATGGCGACCAGCACGTTCGCGCCCGTGACCTCTTCGCGCCCCGACGACTGGACGTGGATGACCGCGCGCTGGACCACGCGCTGGAAGGCAGTGGTCGGCTTGGCGTCTTCGCCGGCCGGCGAGCGCAGCGACTTCAATTCGCTGTCGATATAGCCGGTCAACGCCCGGCGCAGCTGGTCGAGATCGGCGTTGCAGGCCCGCATGACCGCCGCAGCATCCTTATCGTCCGTCAGCGACAGCAGAAGGTGCTCGAGCGTCGCGTACTCGTGCGTTCGCTCGGTCGCCAGTCTGATGGCCCGGCGCAGCGATTCCTCGAGAGACCTTGAGAATGTGGGCACTGACTTTGGTTCCTTACTCTTTCTCCATCGTGCACTGGAGCGGGTGCTGATGCTGCCGCGCGAAGTCGATCACCTGCGTCACCTTGGTCTCGGCGACCTCGTAGGTAAAGACCCCGCACATCCCGACTCCGTGACGGTGGACGTGGAGCATGATGTCGACGGCCTCTTCCCGGCTCTTGTTGAAGAACCGCTCGAGGATGTGCACGACGAACTCCATCGGCGTGTAGTCGTCGTTCAGGAGCAGCACCTTGTAGAGAGAGGGCTTCTTGGTCTTCGGCTTTGTCTTGACCACGATGCCCGTGGAGGCACCGCCGCCGCCACCGCGCCCGTCCTGATTGTCGTCGCCTGTGCTCATGCCGCAATTAGATAGGGATTTCCGCGAAAGTTAAAAGCGGCGGCGCGCACAGCGCCGGGGGACGGCGCAGGAAGACTCAGAATCTGAGCCGGCGCGGCCAAATACCTGCCCCGCAAACGAAAAGGCCCGGGATGCACCCGGGCCTTCAGGCAGTCATGCAAGGCGATCAGGCGGCCTTGAGTTCGAACTTTTCGGCGAACGCCTTGGCCTGGGTGGCGACAGGCTCGAACGCCGCCGTCAGCGATTCCGAGAACAGCTGGGTCAGCTTGGTCATCTCGCTGACATGGGCCTCGAAGGCGCTCTTCGCGTAGGACTGCTGGGCTTCGAACGCGGCCTCCAGCGACTTGGCCCCGAAGACCGCCTTGGCGGCCTCGGTAAACGCTTCGCCCGACGACTTGGCATAGGCGAGGATCTCGGCCTGGAGCTTTTCAAAACCCTTGCCGGAGGTGGTCGCCATTTCCATGAAGGCGTCCATCGCCTCTTTCTGGAACGACGAGACTTTCTCGAAACTTTCAGGCTTCTTGGCCATCGCGCACTCCTTCAGGTGGAAGGTGGAGAGGCATGCCGACTCGGGCATGCTGCATTGCAACATAATCTATATGCGCCCGCGAAGACGTTACGTCAACCGCCTCAATTCCTAGGAGGTTCGTCTTGTTGACGCACAAGGGATGCTTCCGTAGCGTCGCGCGAGGGGAAAGCATGAATGCTGACGGGGGCTTAGTGGGAACTCGGCGTCGGTTTGACCAACGCAGCGTTTACCAACCTTTCAGACCCGGGACTTAGGCTTGGAGGTGGCTGCCGCATCGCAAAGCGGGGCGGCAGGTCGGGTACACGAACAGCGGGTCTTGAATCCATGACGCGAACGCACGCGAATTTCGTCCGGTCGATCGCAGCCCTGTTTCTGGGAGCGTTGATGCTGGCCGCCGCCCCTGCGGCCCGGGCCGGCGTCGGAAACGACGCGGCGCTGGTGATGGACGCCGAAACCGGCCGGGTGCTTTACGCCCGCTCGGGCGATGCCGCCCGCGCCCCCGCCTCGCTGACCAAGATCATGACGCTTTATCTGGTGTTCGATCAGATCAAGGCCGGCCGTCTGAAGCTGACCGACGAGATCACCTTCTCCGCCAACGCCGCCGCGCAGAAGCCGACCAAGCTGGGCCTGAAGAAAGGCGGCACGCTGACCGTCGAGCAGGC
>CAZBPO010000431.1:0-2205 GCA_964493795.1 uncultured Flavobacteriaceae bacterium | reverse complement strand
CGTGGTGGTCTTGCCCTCGCCCGCCGGCGTCGGGTTGATCGCAGTCACGAGGATCAGACGGCCTTTGGGGCGCGCCGCCAGCTCGTGCAGGAAGGGCTGCTCCAGCTTGGCGATGTGCTTGCCGTAAGGGGCGAGCGCAGCGTCGGGAATGCCCGCCCTGGCGGCGATCGCGCCGATAGGCTGCAGCGTCGCCGCACGGGCGATTTCCAGATCGATGGACAAGGCGGTTCCCCGGCTGACGCGATTCCTGTGCCCTTTGGGGGTAGAGGGGCGGCGCGGTTTAGGCAACCGGCGAGGCCCTGCCCCCTCCGCCCCTTCGGGGCGCCTCCCCCGTAAGGACGGGGGAGGAAAGGCGTCCGACCTACGCGAAACCTCGGGCGCGCATGAGGGCGTCGGTGTCGACGTCGCGGCCCCGGAAGTTGCGGAAGGCGACATCCGGCGGCACCGAGTTGCCCACCGCCATGATCGTGTCGTGGAACCGCCTGGCGGTGTCGGGATCGTAGGCACCCTTTTCGGCGAACACTTCCCATGTGTCGGCGCTGAGCGTGTCGGCCCAGAGATAGACGTAATAGCCGGCCGAGTAGCCGTCGCCGCCGAAGATGTGGCCGAACTGGGTCGGGCGGTGGCGCATGACGATCTCCTTGGGCATGCCGATCTCTTCCATGCAGCGTTCCTCGAACGCCGCAGGGTTCACCTCGCCTTCCGCAAAGGCGAGGTGGACCTTCATGTCGTAGATCGCGGCCGACAGGTATTCGACGGTGAAGAAGCCTTGATTGAAGTTCTTGGCGGCGATGATCTTGTCGAACAACGCCTGCGGCAGCGGTTCGCCGGTTTCGGCGTGAAGCGCATAGGTGTTCAGCACTTCAGGCGTTTCCAGCCAGCGTTCGTGAATCTGGCTAGGGAACTCCACGAAGTCGCGCTTGACGGAGGTGCCACTGACGCCGGGATAGGTGACGTTCGACAGCAGGCCATGCATGCCGTGGCCGAATTCGTGGAACATGGTCGACGCGTCGTCCCACGACATCACCGCAGGCGTGCCCGGCGCTGCGGCGATGATGTTCTGGTTGTTCGAGACGATGGGCGTGATTTCGCCGTCGATGCGCTCCTGGCTGCGATAGGCGTTCATCCAGGCGCCTGAACGTTTTCCCCGGCGGGCATAGGGATCGAAATACCACAGGCCCACCCGCTTGCCGTCGCGCGTGACCTCCCAGACCGTGACGTCGGGGTGGAAGACGGCGGGACCTTCGATCTGTTTGAACTCGGTGCCGTAGAGGGTCTTCACCGCCCAGAACATGCCGTCGCGGATCTTGTCGAGCTGGAGGTAGGGTTTCACCTCGTTCTCGTCGATGTCATATTTCGCCTTGCGGACCTTCTCGGCATAGAAGCGATAGTCCCACGGCTCGATCGTGATGCCGGCGTTTTCGTCGTCGGCCGCGGCCTGCATGTCCTTGATCTCTTCCAGCGCGCGGGCGCGGGCGGCGGGCCACACCTTCTCCATCAGCGCCATCGCGGCTTCCGGGGTCTTCGCCATGTTGGTGTCGACCGCCCAATGGGCGTGGCTGGCATAGCCGAGCAGCCTGGCCCGTTCCTGCCTGAGGCGCAGGATGAGGAACATGACCTCCTTGTTGTCGTACTGGCCCGGATTGTCGCCGCGCATGGTGAACATGCGCCAGGCCTGCTCGCGCAGGTCGCGGCGGGTCGAATAGGTCATCATCGCTTCCATCGCGGAGCGCGTGTTGGCGAAGACATACTGGCCCGTCAGGCCCTTGGCCTCGGCGGCGGCCAGTGCGGCGGCCTTCACGCTGTCGGGAAGGCCGTCGAGATCGCTGCCGGCGAGGACCATTTCCTGGTTCTCTTCGTCGGCCAGAACGTTCTGGCCGAAGCGCGTGTATTCCGAGGCCAGCGCGGCGTTGATCTCGCGCAGCCGCGCCTTGCCGGCGGCGTCGAGCGCCGCGCCGCGCCGCGCGAAGCGCTGATAGTAGCCATCGAGCAGCTGCTGCTGTTCGACGCTGTAGCCTGACGTATCGCGCCCGTCATAGACCGCCTTGATGCGCGCGAAGAGCGCCTCGTTCTGGACGATATCGTCCTGGAAGGCCGAGTTGATGGGGGCGAATTCCCGCTCGAGAGCGCGGATTTCGTCGCTGCTGACATTGCCGGCGAACACGCCGAAGATCGACCTGACGCGCGACTGCGCCCCGCCCGCGC
>CAZBPO010000430.1:1755-2212 GCA_964493795.1 uncultured Flavobacteriaceae bacterium | reverse complement strand
ACGGCGCGCAGGATGTCGATGCGCGAGACGACGGTGCCAAAGCCATTCGATGCCCAGCGGACGAAGGCGAAGACAGCCCCGGCGGGGAAGCTGAGGACGCGGCGCCGTCGGTCGAGGATCTGCTCGTGGACCGCATGGCCGAAGCGGATCCAGTGCTCGATCTGCTTCTCGCGCCAGACTAGTTCGACCTCGGTGAGCCGACCGGGAGGTGATGACGGCCGAACGCCCGCTGCGCCATGAATTGCCGGTGCGCTCATGGCGCGTCGCCCTCGGCAGGAAACGCGCCCGCGAGGAGCTCGCGCAGCATGTCCGCGACGGTTTGGCCGCGCTGGAACGCGGTGACCTTGATCCGGCCGCGCAGGTCCGGCGTGACAACGACGGGGAGCCGCGCGGGGTATCCGGCAGCCGCGGCGGCGCGCGGCGCGGCCTCGGCGGACTTGATCCAGCGATCCGGATC
>CAZBPO010000430.1:0-1745 GCA_964493795.1 uncultured Flavobacteriaceae bacterium | reverse complement strand
ACCTTGATCCGGCCGCGCAGGTCCGGCGTGACGTCGATCGTGAGGCGCGCGGTGTAGGCGATGGCGTCAGCCCTGCGGCCGCGCGAATCGTCGGCGGCCTTGATCCAGGTGTCCGGGTCGCCGGGCCGCGCGGCGAAGCTGCGCCTGGTCATGGTGCGAGCCTTCCAACTTCGGCGCAGAGCGCTACGATCTCGCGCGCACCGGCGCGCTGGCCTTCGAGTTCGGAGATCAGGCGGCCCGATTGCGCTGCATCCGCGAAGCCGACGCGTTGGCCGATGGCGCTCGCCAGCACCGGCGGATCGTGTTCAGCGAGCGCCTTGGCGGTTTCGCGTGCGATGACGGTGCGCGCGCCGCAGCGGTTGAGGACGAACCGGGCGACAAGCGACGGGCGGAACAGGCGTGCTTCGCGGAGCAGTGCCAGCATCTCGGCTGACGCCCATCCGTCGAAGGGCGACGGCTGAACCGGGATCAGGATGAGGCCGGCGACGCGCGGCGGCCCATCGATCACCACATGATCGGCGCCGCGCGCCAGTTCGGGCGCTTCGCGGTGCAAGGTGTCGCGCGCCAGTCCGATGACGGCGAACCGGCGGGGCAGGCCTTCACGGGCACGGGCTTCAGACCAGTCGAGTGAGGAACCCTGCGGATCGGCGTCGATGAGCATGACGCGTTGATCGCGGCTGGCCCATTCGCCGGCGAGATGAAGGGCGATCGTCGTCTTGCCAACGCCGCCTTTCTGGTTGAGCAACGCGACGATCATGACCGCGCGCTCCGTCGGCCGCGGGGTGGTTTTCCACCGTTGCCCCGCTCCAACAAAAAGTTAGATTCGTTGTTAGACTCTAAGTTAAGGTTCGGAATCGCCGTTTCAGGCCAGAGGGTTAGTTGCGATCCGCGCGCCCGAAGTCCCGATGTGGCTGCGCCCGAAATCCCGATACCATTTGCGCCCGAAGTCCCGATTGTATCCACAACGCCATCCACAGGGCCTGTGGACAAGTTGATGGGGCGGATGTGCAGGCGTTCCTGACGACCGGCGCGCTCCAGAGCCAAGCGATAGCCGGGCAGCGGCTGGCGGGCGACGATGCGGCGGATGTCGATGGCGAAGTCGGAAACACGCGCCTGGCTGCCCGATTTAGCGTGCAGGTGCGCGATTTCGAAGGTCCAGCCCGCTGGCTGACGGCCGGCATGCTTGCGGGCGACCCGATAAAGCCAGCGCTCGATGCCGCCGGTCAGTCGGAAATAGGCAGGGTCGATGGCGAGGACGAGCGAGCGGTCAATGACGCCGCGATAGAGCCAGTCGGGCAGGACGAATTCCATGCCCTCCACGCGGCCGTCGCGCGTCGTGCATTCACCCCACTCGTTGATCCAGGAGAATTGCTGGCGCCGCCAATGCTCGCCGTTGCGGATCGTGGTGCGGATGACCGTCGACTGAAGGCGTGCCAAAGCGCCCTTGAGGAGCCGATAGTCGCGCGATCCGGTCTGGCGCCCGATGGCGGTCAGGAGTTGATATGGCGTGAAGCGCAGGAAGCGTGACGTTTGAAAGCCGAGGTTTGCGGCCTCGACGATCTGGCTCGCGGCCCAGATCAGGATGTCGGCATCCCAGATGGTCGCCATGCCATGCTCCGGGACCGCGAAGACTTCGACGCGGACGTCGCCGGCTTCGTAGTGGATCGGTGAGGTACGCTTGGCCTTGGCGAGCGAGAAGAAGGGCCGCTCCATCAGATCGCGCTGGTCGCGCGGACTGGCGTCGC
>CAZBPO010000429.1:0-2224 GCA_964493795.1 uncultured Flavobacteriaceae bacterium | reverse complement strand
AAGGCGAGCACCACCCACAGGGTCATCGCCGGCCCGCCGGTGGACCGCAGGGAGTCGCCGAAGACCTTGGGGATGAAGAAGCCGCCGTAGGCGCCGATGGCCGAGGAGAAGCCGACGATGGCGGCCGATTCCATCTCGGCGGCCTTCAGGCGGACCGCCGGGTCGACGGCCGGGATCAGCCGGGACATATCGTTGCGCATGATCGCGGGGATCATCTGGAAGGTCGAGGCGTTGCCCACGCCGGTCCAGAAGAACAGCCACAGGAAGGCCGCGAAGAAGAGGTCGAAGGACGGCTCGGCGCCCAGCGCCCCGACGCTGTGCAGGACCGCCAGCACCCCGGTGACCAGCGCCAGGAACACATAGTGGGTGACGTGCTGGCCGCCCCAGCGGTCCGACACCCAGCCCGTCAGGGCCCGCGAGGAGGCGCCGACCAGCGGGCCCAGGAAGGCGAGCTGCAGCGCGTCCACCGCCGGGAACAGCGTCTTCATCAGCAGTGGGAAGGCCGCCGAGAAGCCGATGAAGGAGCCGAAGGTGCCCAGGTAGAGGTAGCACATCACCCAGTTGTGGAGCCGCTTGAACACCACGGCTTGGCTCGAGAAGGAGGCCCGGGCCGAGGCGATGTCGTTCATGCCCGCCCAGGCCGCGGCGGCGGCCGCCAGGATGAAGGGAACCCACACGAAGCCGGCGTTCTGGAGCCACAGCCGGCTCTCCGCGCCCTTCTCGACGGCGATCTGGGGCGCGCCGACCACGGGCGCGAAGGCGCCCATGACGATGACGATGGGCACCAGGGCCTGCATGACGCTGACGCCGAGGTTGCCGAAGCCGGCGTTGACGGCGAGCGCATTGCCCTTCTCGGCCTTGGGGAAGAAGAACGAGATGTTCGACATCGACGAGGCGAAGCTGCCGCCGCCCAGCCCGCAGGCCAGCGCAAGGGCGACGAACACCCAGTAGGGCGTCTGCGGGTTCTGCACCGCCAGCCCGATGCCGATGGCCGGGACCAGCAGCGACAGCGTCGACAGGGTGGTCCACAGCCGCCCGCCGAGGATCGGCACCAGGAAGCTGTAGAAGATCCTGAGCGTCGCGCCGGACAGGGCCGGCAGGGCGGTCAGCCAGAAGAGCTGGTCGGTGGTGAAGCCGAAGCCGATCAGCTTCAGCTTGGCCACCACCATCGACCAGACCATCCAGATCGCGAAGGCCAGTAGCAGGTTGGGCACGCTGAGCCACAGGTTGCGGCTGGCCACGGCCTTGCCGCGCGTGCGCCAGAACGTCGGCTCTTCTGGACGCCAGTCCTCGATGACGTGGGTGCGGGCTTTTCGCGAAACCATGGTCGTGCTTGCTCCTATCGAGCCTGAGCGGGCGCGGGTTGTGGGGCAGGGGCCATGCCGGCCATCTCGGGCAGCTGCGGCAGCGTGGCGAGGACGGGGCTTGCCCGGCGCTCCATGCGGCCGATGGCCAGGTGCATCCAGGTCATGGCGACGGCGACGAGGACGAACAGCAGCATGAAGCAGCTCGTCCAGACGCCGGTGACGTCGTTGAGGAGGCCGAAGACGATCGGCAGGACGAAGCCGCCCAGGCCGCCGACCATGCCCACCAGGCCGCCGACGACGCCGACGTTGTCGGGGTAGTAGACGGGGATGTGCTTGTAGACCGCCGCCTTGCCCATGCTCATGGCGAAGCCCAGGCAGAACAGGAGGGCCACGAAGGGGACAAGCCCGGTCGCCAGGCGGAAGCTGATCGGCCCGCGAACGCCGTCGATGACGTAGCTGGTCGGCGGGTAGGACAGAAGGAAGGCGCAGGCGGCGCTGACGCCGAAGGTGATGTACATCACCCGCCGCGCGCCGATCTTGTCCGACAGCCAGCCGCCGAAGACCCTGAACAGCGAGCCGGGCACCGAATAGGCCGCAGCAAGCGCGCCCGCCGTCCTGATGTCGAGCGTATAGACGTCGATCAGGTAGTGCGGCAGCCACAGCGACAGGGCCACGAAGGCGCCGAAGACGAAGAAGTAGTAGAGGGCGAAGCGCCAGACCTGCAGTTTGCCCAGCGCCGAGAGCTGCGCGGCGGCGGTCTTCGGCTTCTCGCCGGTCGAGCGCCGGCGGACCAGGTCGGGATCGTCGCGGGTGACCAGGAAGACGATGACGGCCAGGCCCGCGAGGACCGCGGCCCACATCTGGGCGACCGTCTCCCAGCCGAAGGCCAGCATCACGAACGGGGCGGCGAACTTGGT
>CAZBPO010000428.1:547-2225 GCA_964493795.1 uncultured Flavobacteriaceae bacterium | reverse complement strand
GATCTCCATGTCGGCATGGGGATGGGGCGGGAAACCCGATTTCGGGGCGATCTCGTCGTCGTTCCAGACCCGCAAAGGCCCCCAGCCCATGTTCTTGGGATCGTAGTAGCTGGCGAACGAGAAGTGATGCTTGGCCTTCAGCCACCCGTGGTCGGCGCCGCCGAGGGCTTCGAAAGGTTTGTGGATGATCATGGCTCTGTCTCCGGTTGCCGGATGTCCGGCGTTTCTGGACAGGAAGCTAGGGCTCACCATAAGATCAGAAAGGGAAACGTCAGAAAGTTATCGTTTCTGGAAATGACCTTATGAATTTGCCCGATCTGGAAGCGCTGGCGCTGTTCGCCAAGGTGGCGGAGGCCGGGGCGTTCGCCCGTGCGGCGCGCGAACTGGGCATTTCGAAAGCCACCCTGTCGAAAGCGGTGACACGGCTGGAGACCCGGCTGGGGACGCGGCTGTTTCACCGCACGTCGCGCCAATTGTCGCTCACCGAAGCCGGGCGCGGCGTGCTGGCGGGGGCGCGCGAGATGCTGGCGGCCGGCGAGGCGGCCGAGGCGCAGGCTATGGATGACGCCGCCGCGCCCCGCGGACAGATAAGACTGGCCGGGCCGATGTCATTCGGCCTCGCCTATCTGGCGCCCGCCCTGCCCGATTTCCTGGCGCAATATCCCGATGTCACGGTCGACCTTCATCTCAGCGACGCGATGGTGGACCTTGTGGGCGGCGGCTTCGATGTCGCCATGCGGATCGGGGCGCTGGCGGATTCCTCGCTGATCGCGCGGCGGCTCTGCGACGTGCCGCGTTATGTGGTGGCCGCGCCCGCCTATCTGGCGCGCCGCGGCGCGCCGGCCCATCCGCGCGATCTGAGCGGGCATGACTGCCTGACCTATTCCTATCTGGCGACGCCCGATATCTGGCGCTTTACCGGCCCCGGCGGCGAGGAAGCGGCGGCGCGCCCGGGCATGCGGATGCGCGCCAACAATGCCGATGCCCTGATGCCCGCGCTGATATCCGGGCTGGGGCTGGCGCTGCAGCCGGATTTCGTCGTGTGGCATCATTTGCGCGACGGGCGACTGAAGGCGGTTCTGGAGGACTGGGCGGCCCCGCCCATTTCCTTGAATCTGGTGACGCCGCCCGGCGGCCAGCGCCCGGCCAGAGTGAGCGCGCTGATCGAATTTCTGGTCAGGCGGTTCGCGGATGCGCCCTGGCGGGGAAGAAAAGCCGCCTGATTCCAAGGCGGTGACCGATGCCCTTGACTCTTTTTCCGAGGCAGGTCGGAATAAGAACAAATACAGAACTTCCTCATCATGTCTGCATCCGCTCATCTTCTCGACCGATTGCGCCGATCCGTCGCCTGCGATGTCGCCCCGGCGGCTCAGGCGAAGCTTGGTGTTCCTGACATGGACGCAGCGCTGGGCGGCGGCCTGAAGCAGGGAGCCCTGCACGAGACCTTCCCCGCCCGGCCCGGCGACGAATTGGCCACCACCGCCTTCGCCCTCGGCCTCGCGGCGCGGGCGGCGGCGGCCCGGCCGATCCTGTGGGCGCGGCAGGACATGCTGGACGCCGAAACCGGACACGTGCATCCGCCCGGCCTGGTCGAACTTGGCCATGTCCCGGCGCGGATCGTCCTGGCGCGCGGCCATGACGCTCATGACGTGTTGCGGGCCGGCGAAGACGCCGTGCG
>CAZBPO010000428.1:0-537 GCA_964493795.1 uncultured Flavobacteriaceae bacterium | reverse complement strand
CGCTGCGCCGGGCTCGGCGCGGTCCTTATCGAGCCCTGGTCTGCGCCGCACTGTCTCGATCTCACCGCCAGCCGCCGTCTGGTGCTGGCGGCGGCGACGGCGGGGGTAACGGTGATCCTGCTGCGGACCGGGGCCGCGCCCGCGCCCAGCGCCGCCGAGACGCGCTGGCGCATCGCGGCCGCGCCGTCACGGCGGCTGACAGGCGGCGCACCCGGATTTCCGGCCTTCGAGGCGACCCTGTTGCGCCGGCGCGGCGGCATGGCGGGGCAAACCTGGCTTGTGGAGTGGAACCGTGACCGGCTCTCTTTCGACGCCGTCGGCGCGGAGCGCGCGCCGCCGTTATCTCGCCCTGTGGCTGCCCTTTCTGCCGGCGGAACGGCAGAAGACCTTCTGCGGCGTACAGGATGAACCGCTGGTCCTGGTCGCGCGGACCGGCAATGCGTTGCGCGTCACGGCGACCAGCCGGATCGCGGCGGCGGCCGGGCTGACGCCCGGCCTGACGCTGGCCGACGCCCGCGCGCGCGCCCCCGCCCTCGT
>CAZBPO010000427.1:0-2225 GCA_964493795.1 uncultured Flavobacteriaceae bacterium | reverse complement strand
AGCCCAGCGCCAGCTCCGCGCCGGTCTCGCGCACCGCCTCGGCCATGGCGTGCAGCATCTCGTGATCTTCGGGATTGGGGTTGTAACGAGGGAATGTGTAGTCCAGCTCGGCGTCCAGCGGCACGACCTCGACCCCCAACTTCTCCAGCACTTCCGGCGCGTAGTGCGCCGCCGTGCCGTTGCCGCAGGCGACGACCGCGCGGATCTTGCGCTTCAGCGGCCCGTCCTTCAGCAGATCGGCGATGTAACGTTCGCGCGCATCGGCGTGGAACACATAGCCGCCGCCGGGCCGCAGCTTCCATTTCGCGCCCAGTGTCATCTCTTTCAGCGCCGTCATCTCGGTGGGGCCGAAGGTCAGCGGCTTCTCGACACCCATCTTCACGCCCGTCCACGGCTTTTCGTTGTGGCTGGCGGTCACCATGGCGACGGCGGGGCAGTCATAGGCGAACTGCGCGAAATAGGCGACCGGCGACAGCGCCAGCCCGATATCGTTCACCTCGCATCCCGCCGCCATCAGCCCCACGGTCAGCGAGTGCTTCAGCATCAGCGAGTAGTCGCGATAATCGTGTCCGACCACGATGCGCGGCTTTTCGCCCGTCGCGACCCAGCGATCGACCACCATCGTGCCCAGCGCCATGCCCAGCGCCTGGAACCCCATCAGATTGATATCGACGCCGTATTTCCAGCGCGCGTCATATTCGCGGAACCCGGTCGCGGCGATATGCGGCACGCTTTCCCACAAGGCGGTATTGGGCTTCAGGTCGTCGCGCGGGGTGGCGAGCATGGGCGATCCGATGTTGAGAAAAGGGGGCTAGATAGGCGCGCGGCGCACCGGCGATCAATCCCTAAGGGTCAGCCGGTCGCCGGAAATCTCATAGGATCGCAGCGTATCGAGGAAGCTGAGGCCTAGCAGAGACCCGGGAACGCCCCTTGGCAGCACGGCGGCCGCGACGCCCAGGCGTTCGATCGGCCCGATCGTCAGCCGTGCGATCCGCACCGGCGCGGCCTTCACCGGACCGCCGGCAGTCATCACAGTGCGCGAGAAATCCAGCGTTTCGGGGTCCAGGCCGGCGGCGCGGGCGTCGGCCCATGACAGGGCGACCATGGTGGCGCCGGTATCGACCATGAACCGCACGCGCCCGCCGTTTACTTCGGCGTCGGCGTAGAAATGGGAATCGCCCGTACGCCTTAGCTCGACGTCGCCGCCAGCCGTCACCACGGCCTCGCTGCCGAAGAACTCGCCCCGGATGCGGCCCCACATGGCTTTGGCGTCGTCACGATAGGAATAGGCGAGGATGAGGATCAGAAACGCGCCGATCCAGGCGAGCAGGCTGAACAGGGTCGTTGAGGCTTTCTGACGGGAACTCGCCAGAATGCCCACCGACATCAAGGCGGCGATCGTGCCCAGCCAGGTCAAACTGACCCCGCGATCGTCGCTCCAGTCCTCTCCGACGCTTATACCCAGCGCCCACGAGGCCAGCGCCGCCAGCGCGATCAGCATCAAAAGGGCGACGACGAAATAGCCGAACGCCCTCATTGGTTTGGGCTTTCCAGGTTCCGCGCCGGCAGTTCGGCCATAATACGCGCGCGCAGCTCAGGCGGCATCGAACCCCATGCCGCGATCTCGCGCAGCGTGCGGCGGCATCCGGTGCAAAACCCGCTTGTCTGGTCCAGCACGCAGACCTTGACGCAGGGTGTTTCTATGGGCTGCCAGGCGGCTGACATGCTCAAGACGTAAGCGGGTGCGCTGGCCGCCGCAAGCGCCCAGGGGCGATCGGCGCGCCCAACGGACGCCGTACCGGCTGCAGCGCGAGGGCCGGCCTCTTAAAAAAACCTGTCTTACGTTGACGCAACGTCGGCTTGCGCGCGCGGTCTCGCTGGCTATCATCGCGCGCCTTTTGACAATTTGTCGGCCCATGCCGGGCACGCCATCGCAGATAAAAAGCGCGCGAGGAGAGATCATGGACATCAATTTCACGCCGGAAGACGAAGCGTTCCGCGCGGAAGTGCGCGCCTTCATCGAAGAGAACCAGCCGCACCACCTCAAAGGTGTGCGCCGCGGTGAATATCGCGCCAAGGAAGACTTCCTCGCCTGGCAGCGCACGCTCTACAAGAAGGGCTGGGTCGTTCCCTCCTGGCCGGTCGAGTATGGCGGCACCGGCTGGACGCCGACGCAGAAATATATCTGGGGCGAAGAATGCGCCCGGGCCGAAACGCCCCAGCTG
>CAZBPO010000426.1:0-2231 GCA_964493795.1 uncultured Flavobacteriaceae bacterium | reverse complement strand
TCATGGACCTCAACGTCAAATCGCCCTTCTTCCTCACCCAGGCGCTGCTGCCCCAGCTGCGCGCGGCGGCGAAAGCCCACGTCGCCAAGGTCATCAACATCGCCTCGATCGACGGCGTCTCGGTGAACCCGCAGGAGACCTATTCCTACGCCGCCTCCAAAGCCGGCCTCATCCAGCTCACCCGCCGCATGGCGCTACAGCTCGCGCCGGAGCAGATCGCAGTCAGCGCCATCGCGCCGGGGGCCTTCGCCTCCGAGATGAACACGACCGCCCGCGATCAGGCCGAGGCCACCGCCGCCCGCATTCCGCTGCGCCGCATCGGCAAGGACGAAGACATGGCGGGCGCGGCGATCTTCCTCGCCTCGAACGCCGGCGACTACGTGGTCGGCTCCACCCTCATCGTCGACGGCGGCGTCACCCACGCGCGGAGTTAGCGCGGTTTGAGGGCCTGCGCGTCCAGCTTGCGATTGACGTCCTCAAGCAGCAGGTAGGTAGGGCGCAGCCCGATGGCGAGGTTCGTCATGCCCCGCGACATGTGAACGAGGCTGGTGCCGATATTGTAGGTGGCGACGGACATCTCGTCGCCCTTCGCCTTCACCCCGTTCAGGGCCGCCATCGAGGCGCGCTCCGCATACCGGAAGCTGGCTTCTGCTTGTTCGGTGGGTTTCCTGGACATCGGCGGCCTCCCCGCAGGAGGCCGATACGATGAGACCGATTTCGCCCCCGGAACCATGCGACCAATGGCCGCCCGCCCGAACCCGGAATCGCCGCCTCTAGAGCGGGGCCGACGCCTTCACGCTCAACGCGTGCACCGGACCGTCCAGTTCGTCGGCCAGCGCCTGATAGACCAGACGCTGGGCGGCGACGCGGCTGAGGCCCCTGAACGCCTCGGCCACGATGGTCAGGTTGAAGTGCGTTTCGCCCGTCGGTCCCTGCTCGGCCCGCATCTGGCGCAGATGGGCATGGCCCGCATGACGGGCGCTGTCGTTCTCGATCGTCAGGCTGACCGGACGGAAGGCGGCGGTCAGCTTGTCGCGGATGGATGCTTCGACGGACATGCCGCCGAAAACCGCCTGCCGCACGCGAAAGTCAAGCACGGCGTTTTCTTGCGTTGTTAACCACCGCTTCCCATAATTTGATCTGACATGAGCGACTCCCGCGCCCGCATCAATCTCGATTTCTCCATCAAGCGCACGGCCGCCGCCGCTGCGCCCAAGCGCCCGCAGGTGCGCCTGTGCGAGTTCCCCGGCTGCGACCAGCCCGGCACGCACAAAGCGCCCAAGTCCAAGGACAATCTGCGCGAGCATCGCTGGCTGTGCATGCCGCATGTGCGCTTCGTGAACGAGAACTGGAACTTCTTCGACGGCATGTCCGACGCCGAGGTGCAGCAGTTCCAGCGCGACGCCCAGATCGGCCACCGCCCCACCTGGAAGCTGAAAGACCGCCAGTCGACCTCGTGGCAGGCCCGCGCCGACAAGGGCACCTTCGCGGGCAAGACCAACGACACCTACAAGATTTTCGAGGACGGCCAGGCCGCCCGGGTGCGCAGCGAGGCGTCCGGCAAGCGGACCCGCGTGGTGCCCAAGCTCCAGATGGATTCGCTCGACGTGCTGGGGCTTACCGCCGAGGCATCCTTGAACGACGTCAAGGCGCGCTATAAGGAACTGGTCAAACGCTACCATCCCGACGTGAATGGCGGGGATCGGTCGGCTGAAGAGCGGCTTGCGCTGGTCATCCGCGCATATGGCGTGCTGAAGAAATCGAACTTCGGCTAAGCCCGCTCGCGGCCCGGCCTTATTCCCGCCGCGAACGCCGCCAGACATTCCGAACCCCAACACCTCCGCAGGATTCCCATGGCCGAGATGAGTGAGGGCCTCTCCCCCGAGGCCGCCCCCGACACCACCGTCGACGCCAAGACCGTGTTCGGGATCGAGACCAAGCTTCAGGTGCCGGCGTTCAGCCAGCCCAATTCCTACGTCCCCGATCTCGACGAATCGTATCGCTTCGACCGCGAGACGACGCTGGCCATCCTCGCCGGCTTCGCCTTCAACCGCCGCGTGATGGTTCAGGGCTATCACGGCACCGGCAAGTCGACCCATATCGAACAGGTCGCGGCGCGCCTTAACTGGCCCTGCATCCGCATCAATCTCGACAGCCATATCAGCCGCATCGATCTGGTCGGCAAGGACGCCATCGTTTTAAAAGATGGTCAGCAAATCACCGAATTTCGC
>CAZBPO010000425.1:0-2234 GCA_964493795.1 uncultured Flavobacteriaceae bacterium | reverse complement strand
GCCCAGATCGTGCGTGCCGCCCTGCGGCGTCGGGATGGTGTTGGCGTACGAGTTCAGGAAGCTGTCGCGCCCCGGCGCCCAGTGCACCGCCCACTCCACCGCGCCGCGCTTGTCCTTGGCCTCGAAGCGCCCGGCGAAGGCGCGCGGCGTCACCGTCGTCTCCTTCTCCAGCGTCGCGCTCAGGAAGTCGGCCAGTCCCCCCGGGAAATGCAGCACCGCCTCGGCCGGCGTCTCGTCGTTCTCCTTCAACAGCTCGGGCGCGCACGACCAGCGGATTTCGACGCCGCGGAACAGATACGCCTTCGAGCGCGCCATGCGGTACAGCCGCGCCGGCTTCAGATGCGCGTCCTTGCCGAAGATCTGCGCATCCGGCAGGAACGTCACCACCGTGCCCCGCCGGTTGTGGATCGCCCCCAGCGATTTCAGCTTGCTCATCGGCACGCCGCGCTCAAAGCGCATCGCATAGAGCTGCCGGTCCTTGGCGACCTCCACCTCCAGCCACTCCGACAGCGCGTTGGTCACCGACGCGCCCACGCCGTGCAGGCCGCCCGAGGTCTGATAGGCGTCGCCCGAGAACTTGCCGCCGGCGTGCAGCACCGTGAACACCACCTCCAGCGCCGTCTTCGGCTTCAGCTTGGGGTGCGGATCGACGGGAATGCCGCGCCCGTTGTCGCGGATCAGCAGCGATCCGTCGGCGCGCAGCTCCATGTCGATATGGTCGGCATAGCCGGCCACCGCCTCGTCCATGGCGTTGTCCAGGATTTCCGAGGCCAGGTGATGCATCGCCCGCTCGTCGGTGCCGCCCACATACATGCCGGGCCGGCGGCGGACGGGCTCCAGCCCCTCCAGAACCTCGATGCTCTTGCCGTCATAGCCGTCGCTCCCGCCGGAGCCGCTGAAAAGATCGCCAGATTTCGCCATGTGAACTTGGGTAAAGACCGAATCGGAAGCGCTCAAATTAGCGCGCCAGCCGCCCCGAGGGCAGGACCGCGTCGCCGTCTCCCGACGTAACGCTTCGTTCATCAATCTCGCCGGGGTCCTAATTCCGCAACGGCAATTCGCCCATCCGGGCACAGCCGGCCTTAAGCCGCCCCGTCTAGAGTTCCCGATGCCGGCGACGGGGGCCGGATGGATGAGCCACGAACGTATAACGCGCCGCTATGACGGCCCGGCCGACAGGCTGACGCGCGAGCAACTCGACCAGACATCGGCCTCCACCGGCCGCGCCGCGCTCGGCGTTCCGCCGCTCGCCGGCGGCATCGCCGCGGCGTTCTACTTCATCGATTCGATGGGCGATGTCTCCGCCGACGGCGCGCTGACCTTCTGGCTGCTGACCAGCCTGTGGGCCGTCGCCGCCACGCTGCTGACCCGCGCCTATCACAGGCAGCCGGAAGAAACGCGCGACCTGCGCGCCTGGCGCACCGTCTATATGGCCCTGTTCGCCGCCAACGGCCTCGTATGGGGTTCGGCGGCCTTCCTGCTCTGGGCGCCGGGCGTCCCGATCAACAATTTCGCCCTGCTGGCGCTCTGCCTGCTCTCGATCTCCAGCGCCACCAGCGAGCACACCGAGTCGTTCGGCTTCTTCGCCGCGATCGCCTTCACCGAAACCGCCGTGTTCGCGCTCGCCTTCGCGTTCCAGCCCAACGAGACGACGCTCGCGGCGGCCGTCATGCTCTCGCTCGGCCTGATCTGGTACTGCTTCATGGCGCTCACCGCGCGTCGCCGCTTCATCGAGCTGGTGACGACGCGCATCGCCAACGAGGATCTCGCCCGCGACATCGCCGCCTCGCGCGACGAGGCGGTGGCGCTCAAGGTCCAGGCCGAAAGCGCCAGCCACGCCAAGTCCACCTTCCTCGCCAATATGAGCCACGAGCTCCGCACCCCGCTCAACGCGATCATCGGCTTCTCGCAGATCGTGCGCGACGAGATGTTCGGCCCGATCGGCAGCCCGCGCTACAAGGACTATCTCGGCGACATCGAGAACAGCGGCCAGCATCTGCTCGGCATCATCAACGACATCCTCGACATCGCGAAGATCGAGTCCAACCGCATGACCCTCAGCCGCGAATGGGTCGACCCGGCCGAATTCATCGCCGAAGCGGTCAACGTCACGCGCGGACATCCGCGCGCGATGGGCGTGCCCATCGAATTCGAGGGCAAAGAAGGCGTCACTTGCGTGTTCGCCGACTCGCGGATGATGCGTCAGACTCTCATCAACCTTCTCTCGAACGCGG
>CAZBPO010000424.1:0-2243 GCA_964493795.1 uncultured Flavobacteriaceae bacterium | reverse complement strand
AAGAACTATGACGGCGACGTGCAGTCCGACATCGTGGCACAGGGCTTCGGCTCGCTGGGCCTGATGACCTCGGTGCTGCTCACGCCGGACGGCAACACGGTTCTCGCCGAAGCCGCCCACGGCACGGTGACGCGTCACTACCGCGCCCACCAGAAGGGCGAGAAGACCTCGACCAACTCCATCGCCTCGATCTTCGCCTGGACCCGCGGCCTCAAGCACCGCGCCAAGCTGGACAGCAATGACGAGCTGGGCGCGTTCGCCGAGAAGCTGGAGAAAGTCTGCGTCGATACGGTCGAAGCCGGCCACATGACCAAGGATCTCGCGATCCTGGTCGGTCCCGACCAGTCGTGGCTGACGACCGAAGGCTTCCTCGACAAGGTCGCCGAGAATCTGGTCGCCGCGGCCTGAGACCGGTGCGATGAAAACGAAAAGGCCCCGCTCCCGCGGGGCCTTTCTCTTTATGCGGCGGCCGAAGCGGTCAGCGCCCCGCGAATGGCGTCGAGCGCGGCGGCGGCCTTTGACGGGTCAGGACCGCCGGCCTGGGCCATATCGGGGCGGCCCCCGCCGCCCTTCCCGCCCAGTTGCTCGTTGGCGAGCCGCACCAGGGCGACCGCGTCGAAGCGCGCCGTAAGGTCGGGCGTCACGGCGACGACGACCGAGGCCTTGCCGCCGTCATCGGTGACGAAGGCGGCGACGCCGGAGCCGAGCTTGGCGCGGGCTTCGTCGGCCAGCGATTTCAGTTCCTTCGCCGGCACGCCCGAGACGGACTTCAAGATCACCTTCACGTCGCCCAGCTGCTCGACCTCGTCGCCGCCCGAGGCGGCCGGGCCGGCGAGCGCCAGCTTCTTCTTCGCGTCGGCCAGTTCGCGTTCCAGGCGGCGGCGCTCTTCGGTGAGCGAGACGACGCGGTCGACGAGCTCGGCCGGCTGGCTTTTCAGCGCTGCGGCCGCGTCGCGGGCGATGGCCGCCTGGGTTTCGAGCCAGAGGCGCGCGGCCTCGCCGGTTAGCGCCTCGATGCGGCGCACGCCCGCCGCGACGGCGCTTTCGCCGACGATCTTGAACAGCGCGATATCACCAAGCCGGCCCACATGCGTGCCGCCGCAAAGCTCGACCGAAAAGGTCCGGCCCGCCACATCGCTGGCGCTGGGCATGGAGAGGACGCGCACTTCCTCGCCATATTTCTCGCCGAACAGCGCCAGCGCACCGGCCGCGATGGCGTCGTCGGGCGTCATCAGGCGCGTCGTCACGGCGTTGTTGTCGCGGATGACGCGGTTCACCTCGGCTTCGATCGCCGCGATCTCGGCGGGCGTGACCGCCTTGTTATGGCTGAAGTCGAAGCGCAGCCGGTCGGGCGCGACCAGCGAGCCCTTCTGGGTGACGTGATCGCCCAGCACGCGGCGCAGCGCCTCGTGCAGCAGGTGCGTGGCCGAGTGGTTGGCGCGCGTGGTGCTGCGGCGCGCGGCGTCGATCGACAGCGTCACCTCGTCGCCGACCTTGAGCGTTCCGCCCGCCAGCCGGCCCAGATGCACATGCAGCGCGCCCAGCTTCTTGGCAGTGTCGGCCACGGTGAAGACGGCGTCGCCCAGGGCGATCGCGCCGGTATCGCCGGTCTGGCCGCCGCTTTCGGCGTAAAACGGCGTCTGGTTGACGATGACCGCACCTTCTTCGCCCGCCTGAAGCGACGAGGCTTCGGCCCCATCCTTCACGATGGCGACGATCTTGCCCTGCGCCACATCGGCGTCATAGCCGAGGAACTCGGTCGCGCCTTCACGCTCGCGGATGCCGAACCAGACCGTCTCGGTCGCCGCCTCGCCCGAACCCGCCCAGGCGGCGCGCGCGGCGGCCTTCTGGGCGGCCATCGCGGCGTCGAAGCCCGGCAGGTCGACCGTGAGATTGCGCGCCCTGAGCGCGTCCTGCGTGAGGTCGAGCGGGAAACCGTAAGTGTCGTAGAGGCGGAACGCCACGTCGCCCGGCAACTCGGTCGAGCGCATCTCACCCACCGCATCGTCGAGCAGGCGCAGGCCGCGCTCGAGGGTCTGGCGGAAGCGGATTTCCTCAAGACGCAGCGTCTCGGAGATCAGCGCCTCGGCGCGGATCAGCTCGCCATAGGCCGCCCCCATCTGCGCCACCAGCACCGGAACCAGCCGGTACATTAGCGGTTCCTTCGCGCCCAGAAGATGGGCGTGGCGCATGGCGCGGCGCATGATGCGGCGGAGGACATAGCCGCGACCTTCGTTCGAAGG
>CAZBPO010000423.1:0-2244 GCA_964493795.1 uncultured Flavobacteriaceae bacterium | reverse complement strand
GGCGATGATCTCGTTGCCCTGATCGGGGAAGGGCGTGCGCGATGAGGCGAAATAGGCGCGCACGGCCTCTTCGCCGATCAGGGCAACGAGATCATCGCCCTGGCGCACGACGCCGGCAGCCACACCGTCCTCGTCGAGTTCTGGCTGACCGGCACCCATCTCGGCCCGCTCACCCTGCCCGACCGCGTCGTCGAACCCACCGGAAAGAAGTTCAGGGTCCGCATGACCGCGACCTTCGAGTTCCCGCCCGGCGGCGACAAAATCATCTGCGAGCGACCCTATTTCGACCAGATGGCCGTCATCCGCGCCGCGCTGGCGGGAAATGCGTGAAAGCCGGGAGGTTTGGTGGGCCCGCCAGGACTTGAACCTGGGACCAGACCGTTATGAGCGGCCCGCTCTAACCAACTGAGCTACAGGCCCCACCAATAGATGAACCTCCTATCAGCTATTCGTGATGCTGCAAGGCCGCCGCTTTTCGGGCGCAATCGGCCATCACATGGACGCCGGCTTCGCCTGTCCCCCAATGGAGGTTCCCCATGCTCCGCCCCGTCCTTCTCGCCGCCGTCGCCGCTGCCGCCCTCGGTGGCGCAGCCCTGACCGGCCATTCCATGGCGCAGAGCGCGCCGCCGGCCGCATCCGCCAGCCCGTCCATTCCGCGCACGATTTCCGTGAACGGCGTCGGCCACAGCCAGATGACGCCTGACAACGCCACGCTGTCGCTGGGCGTCTCCACCAACGCCGCCACGGCGCGCGAGGCGCTCGACGCCAACAGCGCCGCCATGACCGGCGTCATCGACGGCCTCAAGGAACTCGGCTTCGGCGTCACCGACATGCAGACGACCGGCCTCGGCCTCTCGCCGCAATACAACTACGACAACAACAGCCTCCCCAAGCTCATCGGCTATCAGGCCAATAACGGCGTCACGCTGCGGGTGAAAGACATCGCCCGGCTGGGCGAGGTCATCGACATCGTGGTCGGCAAGGGCGCGAACCAGGTCAACAGCCTGACCTTCGACGTCGCCGACAAGACCGCCGCGATGGACGAGGCCCGCCGCAAGGCCGTCGAGAACGCCCGCGAAAAGGCCCAGATCATGGCCTCCGCCGCCGGCGCCACCGTCGGCCGGGTGATCTCCATCTCCGAGGGCTATGTCCATAGCCCCGGGCCGGTGGCGGTTCAGACCATGCGGGCCGATTCCGCCGCCTCGGTTCCCATCGCCTCGGGCGAGGTCGGGCTCGAAGCGCAGGTCAGCGTGGTCTTCGAACTGAACTGACAGTGTGATGGCCGCCGCGCCCGCGGCGCTTTTTGCAGTGCAGCATAAGATTCCAGCGTGAGTCTGGACGCCTGCCCCGACTAAAACCCTTTCAGCCCGGCCGGGCCCCTGCCCGGCCGGAACCTGAAAGGACCTGCCCGTATGCCGAAATCCGGTTCTCCGTTCCGTCGCACCGCTCTGTGGCTGGCGCTCGCCGCCTGCACCGCGCTGGTGCCGGCTTCCGTAACCGTCGCCGCAGCTCAGGATGCCGGCGGCGGCCTCATCCCGCGCGCCGCCATTTTCGGCAATCCCGACAAGACCGCCGCCCAGATCAGCCCCGACGGCAAGTGGATGGCCTATATCGCGCCCAAGGATGGCGTCCTGAACGTCTGGGTCGCGCCCATCGACGACATCGGCGCCGCCAAGGCGGTCACCTCCGCGACCGAGCGCCCCATCCGCCAGATGTTCTGGGCGGCGAACTCCTCGGTCATCCTCTATCTGAACGACAAGGGCGGCGACGAGAACTTCCTGCTCTACAGCGTCGACCCCGCGACCGGCGAAAACAAGCTCATCACCGATTTCCCCAAAACCCGCGTCATTCCGTTCGGCGGCTCCAGGGCGCGGCTCGACGAGATGGTGATCGGCCTCAACAACCGCGATCCGCGCTGGTTCGACCCCTATCTGCTCAACACCCGCACGGGCGAGCTGACCAAGATCGTCGACAACACCTGGGACTATGACGGCTTCACCATCGACGACGACCTCAAGCTGCGCTTCGCCAGCAAGGCGACGGCCGACGGCGGCAGCGAGATCTTCCAGCTCGACGAGAATTTCAAGGCCACGCCCTTCACGACGGTTCCCTTCGAGGACAACCAGACCACCGGCCTCGCCGGCATGACGGCCGACGGCAAGACGCTCTACATGATCGAGACGCGCGGCCGCGACAAAGGCGCGGTCACGGCCACCAATCTTGAGACCGGCGAGACGACCATCG
>CAZBPO010000422.1:0-2272 GCA_964493795.1 uncultured Flavobacteriaceae bacterium | reverse complement strand
GCAAGGTGTCATGGTCGGCGAAGGCCGACCATCCACGGCTTCATCCGCGCCGTAAGGCGTGGATGGTCCGCCTCCGCGGACCATGACGAGCAGGTATCAGGCGACCGACCACTCGGCGACGACGTCGGCGTCGATCTCCCGGACAGCATGCCTCGCCTTCAGGCTGGAAAATGCACCGCCGGGCAGCAACCGCCCCAGCGCCCACACCGCCATCGCCCGCACCAGCGGCGAGGCATCGTCCAGTTGTGCCTCGGCGTGCTTGGCCAGCGCCGCATCGCCGCTGTTGCCGATCGCGATCATCACGTTGCGCACGAAGCGGTCGCGGCCGATCCGTTTGACCGGCGAGCCTGAAAACCGCGCCCGGAACGCCGCGTCGTCCAGCGCCGCCAGCTCGGCGAGGGCAGGGGCGTTCAGATCGTCCCGCGCCGCCAGCTTCGCCTCGCGCCCGCTCTGGGCGAATTTGTTCCACGGACACGCCGCCAGACAGTCGTCGCAGCCATAGATGCGGTTGCCGATGCCGGGGCGCAGCGCGGGGTCGATGTGATCCTTGTGCTCGATGGTCAGGTAGGAGATGCAGCGCCGCGCATCCAGCATATAGGGCGCGGGAAAGGCGTCGGTCGGGCAGGCGTCGAGACAGGCGCGGCACGAGCCGCAAATATCCTCGCCCGGCGTGTCCGGCGTCAGCGCCGCTTCGGTCAGCACCGTGCCGAGGAAAAGCCACGAGCCGAAATCGCGGCTGACGAGATTGGTGTGCTTGCCCTGCCAGCCGATCCCGGCCGCCATGGCCAGCGGCTTTTCCATCAGCGGCGCGGTGTCGACGAAGACCTTCACCCCGGCCCCGGTGCGTTTGGCGATCTCGGCCGCCAGCTCTTTCAGTCTGCCCTTGATGACGTCGTGATAGTCGCGCCCGCGCGCATAGACGCTGATCGCGCCGCGATCGCCCATCCGCGTCACGGCCAGCGGATCGTCTTCTGGCCCGTAATTCATCGCCACGACCACGGCGCTTTTCGCCTCGGCCCACATGGCGGTCGGTGCGCTGCGGCGCTGGAACGTCTCGGCCAGCCAGTCCATCGTGCCGTGATGGCCTTTGGCCAGATAGCCGGCCAGGCCCTCGGCCGCCTCGGGCGGCAGGGCGGCGTCGGTCACGCGGCAGGCGTCGAAGCCCAGCGCCTTCGCCCTGGCGGCGATGGCGGCCTTCAGCTTCGCGCCGGCAGACGCTTCAGAAATCGAGGACCGCATAGTGGCGCGCAGGTGGCACGCCCGGCACCGTCTCGGCAAGCAGCGGCCGGAACGAGGGGCGCGACTTGATGCGCATATACCAGGTCTTGGCCTGTTCGTTGTGCGACCAGGGCACGTCGCCGGCATAGTCGATGGCCGAAAGCTGCGCCGCAGCGGCGAGATCGGCATAGGTCAGCGTGTCGCCGGCCAGCCAGCGGCGGGTGTCGGCGAGATGCCCGATCAGGTCGAGTTGGCGGCGCACCGCCTCCATGCCGCCGCGAATGGCGTTGATGTCGGGGCCGCCGGTGCGCGGCAGCCAGGGCGAGCCGCAATAGCGCGGATGCACCTTCTGCATCAGCAGCGGCTCGGTCACCTCGGCCTGGAAGGTGACGAGGAACCAGTCATAGAGCCGCCGCGCCTCGCGCCGCCAGGCCGGATCGGCCGGCCAAAGCGGCGTCGCCGGATAGGTTTCTTCCAGATATTCCGGGATGTGGAAGGCGCCGTTGACCGGCGTTTCCCCGTCCAGCAGCAACGGCACCGTCGCGGCGGGATTGAGCATCAGGAACTCGCGCCGGCGCTCCCAGAAACGCTCCGCAACCGCAGCCGCGTCCAGCTGCTTCTCGCCCAGCGCAAGGCGCATGGCGCGGCACGCCGGGGACAGGGTCTGATGGTACAACTCGCGCATGGGCCGGGGTGTTAAAGCATCCCCTGGGTCGGGGACATTGTTATGGCCCCCACACTCGTCCCGGCTCGGTTAAGAAGACGTAAGGGTTTGCGGCGATCCGTCCTCACGGCGCGCCGCGCGGGGGCGCGTTCTTGACGTGTGCGTCCAGCCAGGCGGTCATCTCATAGAGCGTGTGCAGCACGGATTCGCGCGCACGATAGCCATGGTCCTCCAGCGGCAGCACCACATAGCGCACGGTCGCGCCATTGCCCTTCAGCGCCGCGTAGAAGCGTTCGGTCTGGACCGGGAAGGTGCCCGAATTGCTGTCGGCCGCGCCGTGGATCAGCAGGATCGGCTCCTTGATCTTGTCGCCCTTTACCCACGCCGACA
>CAZBPO010000421.1:0-2275 GCA_964493795.1 uncultured Flavobacteriaceae bacterium | reverse complement strand
TGCCTTCGATAAAGCATGGCGCGCGCGACAGGCTGATCGTCGGCTGGGCGATGTCGTTGTCGGGGTCGGCCTTGACCTGCTCGCCGAAGGCCGCGCGCTCCTCGGCGCTGGCGTGCGGGCCGACCAGCATGCCATAGCCGCCGCTCTCGCCCACCGCCTTGACCACCAGCTTGTCGAGATTGCCGAGCACATGCGACAGCGCGGCCGGCTCGCGGCACAGATAGGTCTCGATATTGTCGAGGATGGCGTCCTCGCCCAGGTAATATTTTATGAGCTTGGGCACATAGGCATAGACCGCCTTGTCGTCGGCGACGCCGTTGCCGAAGGCGTTGGCGACCACGACCTTGCCCCTGGCATAGGCCTCGAACAGGCCGGGCACGCCCAGAACCGAGTCCGGCCGGAACACCAGCGGATCGGCGAAATCATCGTCGATGCGGCGATAGATGACGTCGACCTGCTCCAGCCCGCTGGTCGTGCGCATGCAGACGCGGCCGTCATGCACCAGCAGGTCGCGGCCCTCCACCAGCTCGATGCCCATCTGGCGCGCCAGGAAAGTGTGCTCGTAATAGGCCGAGTTGAAGACCCCAGGCGTCAGCAGCACGATGCGCGGATTCTCACGCCCGGGCGGCGCGAGGCTGCGCAGCGTCTCCAGCAGCATCTGCGGATATTGTTCGATCGGCCGCACCCGGCTCTGGCGGAACAGCGCGGGGAACGCGCGCCGCACCACCTCACGGTTCGCCAGCATATAGCTGACGCCCGACGGCACGCGCAGATTGTCCTCAAGGATCGCGAAGCGGCCCTTCTCGTCGCGGATCAGATCGGTGCCGCAGACGCTCACATAGGCCCCGCGCGGCACCTCCACGCCCACCATCTCCTTGCGGAAATGCTTGGCGCCGAAGACCAGATCGCCCGGGATCACGCCGTCCTTCACGACCTTGGCGTCGTGATAAATGTCTTTGAGGAACAGGTTCAACGCCGCGATGCGCTGCTTCAGCCCTTTTTCGACCGCGTCCCATTCCGCGCCGGTGATGATGCGCGGCAGCAGGTCGGTCGGGATGATCTTCTCGGTCGCTTTGGAATCGCCATAGACCGTGAAGGTGATGCCCTGATGCAGGAAGCTCTGCTCGCAGGCCAGCTGCCGGCGCTGGATCTCCTCCACCGGCAGCGAGCTCAGCAATTCGTGCAGCGGCGCGTAATGCGGGCGCGACCAGCGATTGGGCTGGAAGCACTCGTCATAGGTGTGATCCAGCACATAGGCGTCGAAGGGCTCGTCGATGCCGGGCCGGGCGAAGCGTCCGCCCGCGGTTTCATCGACCGGGGCTTCTTCCAGTTCAGGCGAAAGGGCGCTGTCTTCGCTCGTCATCCTGTCTGATGAAATCCGCAATCCCGGCCGCCCGCAAGGGCTTATTGCGCTGCATCATGGTCATCGCGCCCGTGAAGCAGGCCTGCCCCTGCCCGCACGATGATCAAACCGACCCGGAACGCGCAGCGATGCGTCGAGCCAGGCGCCCCGGGCTTACCTGCGCCGCCGGCCGAGCTCCCGATTGACCCTCTGCGGAATAGGCCTATATTCTTACCCACGCACCATCCCTCAGCACGGATGCGGGCGCGGACGCCTCGGAAAGGAGAAAGACGACGACCTGAAAACGCGAAAAACCGAAGAACGAGTCGTTGTGGTCTTCTGCCGATACGCCCCAACATCTGGCCGCATCGCCGCCCGACCCACTCGAAAACCGACAAACGAATACGACAAACGAATGTGACGGCCGGGAAACACCGTCGAAAATCGACGTTCAGTTCGGCTCCCGTCAAATCGCCTTGACGTAAGGGGAAGGCACGCAAGCTTGAAACCCGCCCCCCTTCGCCCCTAGGGTCGCCCGCAACCGCCATTAATGACAACGGCTCAGGAAACGTCATGCGCTTTGAAGGCACCGAAAAATACGTCGCGACCGACGATCTCCGCATCGCGGTCAACGCCGCCATCGCGCTGGAACGTCCGCTGCTGATCAAGGGCGAGCCGGGAACCGGCAAAACGGTTCTGGCCTACGAAGTCGCCAAGGCGCTCAACGCGCCGCTCATCACCTGGCACATCAAATCGACCATCAAGGCCCAGCAGGGCCTCTACGAGTACGACGCGGTGACCCGTCTGCGCGACAGCCAGCTGGGCGACGAGCGAGTGAAGGACGTCAAGAACTACATCAAGAAGGGCAAGCTCTGGGAGGCCTTCACCTCCGAGACGCGGCCGGTGCTGCTGATCGACGAGATCGACAAGGCC
>CAZBPO010000420.1:1089-2304 GCA_964493795.1 uncultured Flavobacteriaceae bacterium | reverse complement strand
GTCACCATCGCGGCCATCTCGAAAGGCCCCGACCGCGACGCCGGCCGCGAGAACTTCCATCTCCCCGGCCGCCCGCCCTTCATGCTGGAACCGAACCACCCGGTCCTGTTCTATCTTCAGCGTCTGCGCGACGAAGCGCACCGCTTCGCCATCGGCTCGCACCGCGCCCGGCGCGCAAAGGCGATCGCCGACAACCCGCTCGACGCCATCGAAGGCATCGGCGCACGGCGCAAGCGCGCCCTTCTGCTGCATTTCGGCTCGGCCCGCGCGGTCCGCAACGCCTCCGCAGCCGATCTCGCCGCCGTCGAGGGAGTCAGCGAGGCGCTGGCCCGTCGCATTTACGATCACTTCCGGGCATAAACCGCTTCCATGCGCATCACCTGGCCGACCGTACTCACCCTCGCCCGGATCGTCATGATCCCCGTCATGGTCGCGCTGTTCTATCTGGGCGGCGATGCGGCGCGCTGGGCCGCGCTGGTCGTCTTCATCCTCGCCGCCCTCACCGACTGGTTCGACGGCTATCTGGCGCGCGTTACGAACACATCCTCGCGCCTGGGCGAGATGCTCGACCCCATCGCCGACAAGCTCATCGTGTGCGCCGCGCTGGTGATGCTGGTGAAGGACGGCACGATCCACGACTACACCGTCATCGCCGCCATCGTGATCGTCAGCCGCGAGATCCTGCTCTCGGGCCTCCGCGAATATCTCGCCGCCGCGCAGGTGAAGGTGCGCGTCTCGCGCATCGCCAAGGTCAAGACCGCGATCCAGATGATCGCCATCTGCGTGCTGATCGGCGCGCCGCCGGTGATGCCGCACTGGCCGCATATCGACCTTGCCGGCGCGATCGGCCTGTGGGTCGCGGCCGCGCTCACCGTTTACACCGGCTGGGGCTATCTGGTCGCCAGCCTCAAACATATGGAGGACTGATGCGCGTCCTCTATTTCGCCTGGGTCCGCGAGCGCGCCGGCACGGCCGAGGAGACCGTCTCGCCGCCGGCCGGCGTCGCCACCGCCGCCGACCTCGCCGACTGGCTCAGCAGCCGCAGCGAAGGCCACGCCGCCGCCTTCGCCGACCGCAGCAAGCTCCGCCTCGCCATCAACCAGGAACAGGCCGACTTCGCCGCCCCCGTCGCCGCCAACGACGAAATCGCCTTCTTCCCCCCGATGACGGGCGGCTGACAATGGCGAGGGTGCGCGCGCCTTTCCTCCCCCGTCC
>CAZBPO010000420.1:0-1079 GCA_964493795.1 uncultured Flavobacteriaceae bacterium | reverse complement strand
GAAGGGGCGGAGGGGGCACAGCGCTGACATGCCCGTCCGCATCCAGACCGAAGATTTCGACATCGCCGCCGAACTCGCCGCACTCTCATCCGGCCGCGACGATATCGGCGCGCTCGTCACCTTCACCGGCCTCGTGCGCGGCGGCGACATCACGGCGCTGACCCTCGAACACTATCCCGGCATGAGCGAAAAGGCGCTGGAGAAGATCGAGGCCGAAGCGCTGCAGCGCTGGCCCCTGAAAGCCAGCCTCATCATCCACCGCATCGGCACGCTGAAACCCGGCGCGCAGATCGTCCTCGTCGCCGCAGCCTCCGAAAGCCGCCACGCCGCCTTCGAAGCCGCCAGCTTCCTCATGGACTATCTGAAAACCGACGCCCCCTTCTGGAAGCGCGAGGACAAGACGGGCGGCGACAGCCAATGGCTCGACGCCCGCGAAACCGACGACGACGCGAAAGCCCGCTGGGCGCCCTAGTCACCCGACCTCTGCCCCCGAACCTCGGCGGCATAGTCTTCCATCAGGGTCTGGCTCACCTGGGCGGGCGTGAATTTGTGGGGGCCGATCTCGGAGATCGGGGTCACTTCCGCGCCGGTGCCGCACAGGAACGCCTCGGTGAAGGCCGACAGTTCTTCCGGCATGATGTGGCGCTCGACCACCTCGATCTGGCGCGCCTTGGCCAGGTCGATCACGGTCTGGCGGGTGATGCCGTTCAGGAAGCAGTCCGGCGTCGGCGTGTGCAGCTTGCCGTCCTTCACGAAGAACAGGTTCGCGCCCGTCGCTTCGGCGACATAGCCGCGATAATCGTACATCAGCGCATCCTGATAGCCCTTGGCCTCGGCCGCGTGCTTCGACAGCGTGCAGATCATGTAAAGCCCCGCCGCCTTGGCGTGACAGGGCGCGCTTTCCGGGCTGGGACGCTTCCAGTCCGCGATGTCGAGCTTGATGCCTTTCATCTTGGTCGCCGGGTCGAACATCGAGGGCCACAGCCAGGCGGCGATCGCCACGTGGATGGTCGAATGCTGGGCGCTCACCGCCATCATCTCGCTGCCGCGCCAGGCGACCGGGCGGATATAGGCGTCGG
>CAZBPO010000419.1:0-2305 GCA_964493795.1 uncultured Flavobacteriaceae bacterium | reverse complement strand
CTGGCACGGCGGCGTGCGCGCGACTACAGCAAGGGCGAAAGCAATCGCGCAGCGCCCTTCGCGGGGGCCATCGCGCTGGCCAACGCCGTGATGATCGGGCGCGTCAGCGTGTTTCTCGCGCTGCTCGCGCCGGCGCTGCTCACCGCAGTCTGGCCGGCCCTCGCCGCCGCCGCCGCCGCGTCGGCGATCAGCGGCGTCCTCATCAGTCTCCGCCGCAACGGCGACGGACAGCCCATAGATTTCGCGATGGAGCCGCCGCACGATTTCTGGTTCGCGGTGATCTTCGGCGTCGTGATGACGGCGATCGGGCTCGCCGTCTTCTATGGCGAACAATGGTTCGGCGACGCCGGGCTGTTCGCCGTCGCGATCATCTCCGGCCCGTTCGACGTCGACGCCTTCACGCTGTCGACGGCGCGCGGCGCGGGCAGCACGGTCGCGCCGGGCCCGGCCGCACTGGCGATCCTGCTCAGCGTGGGAGTGAATACGGTGGGCAAGGCGGCCATCGCCGCCAGTCTGGGCGGCGCGGCGCTGGGTTTCAGGACCGCGATCGTCGCCGCCGTCACGGTCGCTGCGGGCGTCGCGGCTCTGGCCTTCGTGGCGGTCTGAGGGGCCGCGCCAGCCCGCCATCCGCCGCAAAGAAAAATCCCCGGACGGCTTGCGGGCCGGTCCGGGGATTTCGTTTCAGTCGCCTTGGACGGACGATGCCGTCCGGCGTCAGTTCAGCTTGGTGCGCAGATCGCGGATCGCGGCGTCGGCCAGCGTCGAGGCCTTGGCGGCGTCGATGCGCCCGGCCAGCAGGCCCGAGGCGGCGGCGATCGCAGCGTCGGCGGCGGCCGACTTCACCTCGGCCAGCGCGCTGGCTTCGGCCTGGGCGATTTTGTCCTCGGCCAGCTTGGTGCGGCGCGCGATCAGCGCGTCCAGCGCGGTCTTGCCTTCGCTCTGCATGCGCGCGGCTTCGGCTTCGGCGGCCTTGACGATCGCTTCGGCTTCCTTCTCGGCGTCCTTGGCCTTGGCCTGATACGAGGCGAGAAGGGCGGCTGCCTCTTCGCGCAGACGCTTGGCTTCGTCCAGTTCGCTCGCGATGGCGGCGGCGCGGGCGTCGAGCTGCTTGGCCACCAGCGCCGGCGCCTTCTTCCAGATCACCAGCGCCAGGAAGAGGACCAGACCGACGGCGACCCAGAAGGTCGAGTCCGCTAACAGGGAATCCATCTCGTCCTCCTAGCGCGCGAGCGCGGCGTCGACCGCTGCGCCGGCGTCTGCGGTCGAAACCGTGTCGCCCGTCAGGCGCGTCACGATCTCGGCCGCCGTTTCGGCCGCGACGGTGCGGACATGCGACAGCGCTTCGCCCTTGGTCGCCGCGATGCGGGCATCGGCGGCGGCGAGGTCGGCGTTCAGCTTCTCGTCTGCGGCATGGCGCGCCGCGTCGGTTTCGGCCTTCACCTTGGCGCGGGTCTCTTCGGCCAGCGTGCGGCCGCGCGTGCGCGCATCCGTCACGGCGGCTTCATAGGCCTGCAGCGCCGCGTCGGCGGCGTCCTTGGCCGAAGCTGCGGCCGCCAGATCGCCGGCGATCCGCGCCTGCCGCGTCTCCAGGACGCCGCGAATGCGAGGAACCACCACGAAGGCGATGAGCAGGTAGAGCAGGACGAACGTGATCGCCAGCCAGAACAGCTGACCGGCGAAGGTCTCCGTCGCCAGCTGCGGCATCCCGCCTTTGTGCTCCGCGTCAGATGCGCCTGCGGCGGCCGCCGAAACGACGGCCGACGACAGCGCGGTCAGGATGGCCATGAGGCCGACCTCCCGTCAGAGATCAACCGAACAGAATGACGAACGCCAGCACCAGGCCGAACAGGCCGGTCGCTTCGCACAGGGCGAAGCCGAGCAGCAGGTTGCCGTTCTGGCTGGCGGCGGCGCCGGGGTTGCGCAGCGCGCCCGACAGGAAGTTGCCGAAGATGTTGCCGATGCCGATGCCGGCGCCCAGCAGGGCGAGAGAGGCAAGGCCGGCGCCGATGAACTTCGCTGCTTCAGCTTCCATTGTAGTCACTCCTCAGGGAACTAGTGGTTGGTTGGATCGGCCATATGGGCAGGCCGCGTTCGGATGATTTCAGTGTTCGTGCAGGTGAATCGCGTCGTTCAGGTAGATGCTGGTCAGCACCGCGAAGACATAGGCCTGCAGGAAGGCGACCAGGAACTCCAGCGCGGTCACCGCCACGATGCCCATCATCGGCAGGATCGCGCCGGCCGACATGATGCCGCCGGCCGCGCCCAGGCTGACCACGAAGCCCGCGAACACCTTCAGCATGGTGTG
>CAZBPO010000418.1:0-2338 GCA_964493795.1 uncultured Flavobacteriaceae bacterium | reverse complement strand
CGCCGACCAGATGGTCCGCGGCGTCGTCACGCTGCCGAGCGGCACCGGCCGTACGGTGCGCGTCGCTGTGTTCGCCAAGGGCCCCAACGCCGACAAGGCCAAGGCCGCCGGCGCGGACATCGTTGGCGCCGAAGACCTCGCCGAGATCATCCAGTCGGGCAAGATCGAGTTCGATCGCTGCATCGCGACGCCGGACATGATGGGCCTGGTCGGCCGTCTGGGTAGGGCTCTGGGCCCGCGCGGCCTGATGCCGAACCCGCGCGTCAGCACGGTGACCCCGGACGTCGAAGGCGCCGTGAAGGCCGCCAAGGGCGGTTCGGTGGAATTCAAGGTGGAGAAGGCGGGCATCGTCCATGCCGGCGTCGGCAAGGCCAGCTTCTCCGAGGATGCCCTGAAGGCGAACATCCGCGCCTTCGTCGACAGCGTCGTGAAGGCCAAGCCGACCGGCGCCAAGGGCACCTATCTGAAGAAAGTCGCGCTGTCCTCGACCATGGGTCCGGGCGTGCGCGTCGATACGGCGACCGTTTCGGCCGCCTGATGAAATTCCGTCCGGGGCCGGTGACGGCTCCGGACGGATCGAAACCGGGTTCGCCCGGCTTCGGCTGTCCGAGATTGCAGGCGGCCTGAAGGCTTCGGCCCAAAGGTCTTAATCGGGGTTCCCGGCCAGCATGAGACAGGGATCGAACTGACGAGGGGTTGCGGCGCGCCGTTCCCTCATCGGCCCTGGGACAGGATCGCCTTGCACCATGTGGGGCAGGGCGTGACCAACTGGCCTCGGAGGCATGTCGCCTTCGAGCCGATGAGTGAAGGAGCGACGAGTGGATAAAGCTCAGAAAGCCGCTCAGATCGAATACCTGGAAGGGGTGTTCGAAACGAGCGGAAGCGTAGTGGTCGCTCACTACACGGGCATGAGCGTCGCCAGCATGACGAAGCTCCGCCGCCAGATGCAGGCGGCCGGAGCGACGTTCAAGGTGGCGAAGAACAATCTTGCCCTGCGTGCTCTGAGCGCGAAAGGCGCCGACAATGTCGAGCACCTCTTCAAAGGCCCGACGGGTATCGCGTATGCGGAAGACCCTGTCTCGGCCCCGAAGGTGGCTGCGGCATTCGCCAAGGAGAACGACAAGTTCGTGATCCTGGGCGGCCTGTTCGGCAAGCAGGCTCTCGATGCGAATGCGGTGAAGGCTCTGGCCGAACTGCCCTCGCTCGACGAGCTGCGGGCGAAGATCCTGGGCCTGCTGCAGGCTCCGGCGCAGCAGCTGGCCTCCGTGGTCGCCGCGCCGGGCGGCGGCCTCGCCCGGGTCATCGGAGCCTATTCGCGCAAAGAAGAAGCGGCCTGAACCAACCCAACCCCGCGAGCGGCGTCACGCCCTCGCAATCGAGACCTGAAGGACTATATCAATGTCGAAGCTTGAGAAGATCGTTGAGGACCTGTCGTCGCTGACCGTCCTTGAAGCCGCTGAACTGACGAAGCTGCTCGAGGAGAAGTGGGGCGTTTCCGCCGCCGCTCCGGTCGCCGTCGCCGCCGCCGGTCCGGCTGCTGCCGCCGCCCCGGCCGCCGAAGCCCAGACCGAGTTCGCGGTCGTGCTGGTGGACGCCGGCGCGAACAAGATCAACGTCATCAAGGAAGTGCGCGCCATCACCGGCCTTGGCCTCAAGGAAGCCAAGGACCTGGTCGAAGGCGCTCCGAAAGAAGTGAAGGCCGACCTGCCGAAGGACGAGGCCGAGAAGATCAAGAAGCAGCTCGAAGGCGCCGGCGCCAAGGTCGAGCTGAAGTAAGAGTGACCGGACCCGGCGCGGCGCCGGGTCCGACCGATACGACGACGGCCGTGCGCCGCCTGGGACCTGAGCCCAGGCGGCTCGCGGCCATCGGCGTCGAATAGGACTAAAGGCTTCATGTTCGCCGCATGAAGCGCGGTTCCAAGGGTCGCCGCCCCGGGAAACGCAGAGTAAGGCGACGAAATTCGGGCCCGTACGGGCCGTACGTATTGGACGTCGAGAGGTTATCGAATGGCTTTGTCCTTCACCGGCCGCAAACGCATCCGCAAGAGCTTCGGCAAGATCCAGGAAATCGCGACGATGCCGAACCTCATCGAGGTTCAGAAGGCTTCGTACGACCAGTTCCTGCAGATGGACGTGGCCGCCGCGGATCGCACCGACAGCGGCCTTGAGGCCGTGTTCCGGTCGGTCTTCCCGATCAGGGACTTCAACGAGACGGCGACGCTCGAATACGTGAAGTACGAGTTCGAAGAGCCGAAATACGACGTCGAGGAATGCCAGCAGCGCGGCATGACCTTCGCGGCGCCGCTGAAGGTGACGCTGCGCCTGATCGTGTTCGAGG
>CAZBPO010000417.1:0-2343 GCA_964493795.1 uncultured Flavobacteriaceae bacterium | reverse complement strand
CACCCAGTCGCCGGGGCGCAGCTTGCCGTCATCGCCGAAGGTCACGAAGGGCAGCGGCGTGTCGCTCTCCACCTTCAGCAGCGCGATGTCGGTGCCGGGGTCGGTGCCGATCAGCTTGGCTTCCAGTTCGCGCCCTTCGTTCAAGGTCACGGTGATCTTGTCGGCGCCGTCGATGACGTGGTTGTTCGTCACGATGTAGCCGTCGCCGTCGATGATGAAGCCCGAGCCCATGCCCTGGCTGCGGCGCGAATCGCCCTCGCCCGGCGCGCCGTCCGGCACGGGAATGCCGAACTGCTCGAAGAAGCGGCGCATCTGTTCGGTGTCGGCTGCGGTCATCTCGACCTTGCCCTCGACGCGCACGCTGACCACGGCCGGCGCGACGCGCTCGACCAGGTCGGCGAAGCTGACGGGCTGGTTCAGCGGCACGACCGGCGCAATCGCCTGGCCGACGGCGGCCGGTGCGGTCGCCGCGATGGCGGAGGGCGTATCGATCAGCTTGGCGCCCAGCGCGCCGGCCAGAACCAGCGCCAGCGCCGTCGCGGTCCCGAACGCAGTGCGGCCACGGTCGCGGCGCGGGCGGTCCCAGGGAGTACGCGGAGAATCATTCGACATGGGGCAGCATCCTAGGAAAGAGCCGGACTTCCGGCCGATTACAGATGAGGCGACGGGCGTTAATTCGCCATGACCCGTACATGACATTTGATTTAGCTTGGCCTGTCTGTGACAGGAAAACGCGGCCTAAATACGTCAATCGTTCACGATGTCGCGAAGCCGGCGTTCTTCCTCGGCGGTGAGCTCAGGGTTAACGCCCAAAGCCGGTTTTCGCCGCACGCGCCAGGCGACAATCGCAAATCCGATCAGCGCCGCCGCGAACGGGCCGAACCACAGTAACCATGTTCCCGGCCGCACCGGCGGACGCAGCAGCACGAAATCGCCGTAACGGGCGGCGATGTGATCCAGAACTTCCTGGTCGGTATCGCCGGCCAGCAGCCGCTCGCGCACCAGCCGCCTCAGGTCGCGGGCCAGCGGCGCGGCGGAATCGTCGATCGACTCGTTCTGGCAGACGAGGCACCGCAGCTCGCGGCTGATCGCGCGCGCCCGCGCCTCCAGCGCCGGATCGTCCAGCGCCTCGCCGGGTTCATAGGCCGCCGCGCCCCAGACAAGGCCGCACAGCGCTATCAGCAGAAGGGCCGCGCGCCGCATCGTCTATTCCGCCGGCAGGGCCGCCGCCGGCGGCGGGCGGCGGCGGCGCGAGGGCGCGCCGACCCGCAGACGGCGGTCGCACAGCGATACCAGCCCCCCCAGCGACATGATCAGCGCGCCGAACCAGATGAACGGGGCCAGCGGTTTGTAGTGCATCCGCAGCGTGAAGGACTCCGCACCTTCGGGGCGCTCGCCAAGGGCGGTGTAGAAATCCGCGAAGCCGGTGGTGTGGATCGAGGTCTCGGTCGTGGTCATGCGCCCGGCCGGAAAAAAGCGCCGCTCGGGATACATCATCCGCACCAGCGCGCCGTCGCGCTCTACCTTCAACACCGCCTGATCGGCCGAATAATTCGGCCCCGCCACGGCGCGCACGCCTTCCAGCGTCACTACATACGGCCCGATTGTCGCCTGCTCGCCGGGCCGCATGGCGCGGATGTTTTCCTCGGCCCAGGCGGTCGCGCCCACGATGCCCAGCAGCGTCACGCCGACGCCTGCATGGGCCAACGCCGATCCCCACGCCGCGCCGGGCAGCCCGCCAAGCCGCGCCAGCGCGACGCGCGCGCCGCCGTTCCAGCGCACGCGGCCGGCGATGTCGCTGATCGCGCCGCAGATCAGCCAGGCGGCCAGCGCGACGCCCAGCGCCGCCAGCCAGGGCCCCCGCTCCTGCACCGCCAGCGTCACGATTCCTGCGGCCAGCGCGATCCCACCGGCCGCCCACAGCCGCGTCGCGGCCTGCGCGATGTCGCCGCGCTTCCACGCCAGTTGCGGACCGAACGGCACGATCAGCAGCAATGGCAGGAACAGCGCGCCCACCACCATGTTGAAGTAAGGCGGTCCCACCGAGATCGCCTCGCCGGAAACCGCGTCGATCACCAGCGGGTAGAGCGTGCCGACCAGCACCGCCAGCGCGGCCGCCGTCAGCAGCAGATTGTTCATCGCCAGCGCGGTCTCGCGGCTGACCGGGGCGAAGACGGCGTTCGAGCGCAGCATCGGGCCGCGCCAGGCGAACAGCGCGAACGAACCGCCCACCGCCGCCAGCATGATCGCCAGAATGAAGACCCCGCGCTCGGGATCGTTGGCGAAGGCGTGCACCGAGGTGATGACGCCCGAGCGCACCAGGAAGGTGCCGAGCAGGCTCAG
>CAZBPO010000416.1:0-2360 GCA_964493795.1 uncultured Flavobacteriaceae bacterium | reverse complement strand
TCTGCCCCTTGGTCTTGGTGTTGTTCGAGCCGGTCAGGTCGGCCGAGCCGCCGACCATTTCGGGCGTCACGGCGTTGATGACTTCAAGTGCCATCTCCGAAGCCTTGCGGGTCGCGACCTTGGGCTTGTCGGCGGCCAGCTTGTCCTTATAAGCGGCCATCGCCGCAGCCAGGCCATCGGGAAGCGCGCGGGCGATCCGGCGCTCGAACTCGCCCCTGTGCGGCGAGGCCTTCAGCCGGTCTTCCCAGGCCGCGCGATAGGGCGCGCTGAAGGCGGCCACGCTGCGCCAGTCGGCATAGATCTCGTCCGGCACCTCGAAGGCGGGGTAGGGCCAGCCCAGCGCCTCGCGCGCGCCCGCGATCTCGCCCGCGCCCAGCGGCGAGCCGTGCACCGAATGCCCGCCCGCCTTGGTGGGGGCGCCCTTGCCGATCACCGATTTCGCGGCGATCAGCACCGGCTTGTCCTTGGTGATGGCTTCGTCCAGCGCCGCGCCGATCGAGGCGAAGTCATGCGCGTCGCACGAAATCACGGCCCAGTTGGCCGCCTCGAAGCGCTTCTTGATGTCGCCCGTCTCGGCCAGCGTGGCGTCGCCGTCGATGGTGATGTTGTTGTCGTCCCAGATGACCACCAGCTTCTTCAGCTTCATGTGGCCGGCGATCGAGATCGCCTCGTGGCTGACCCCTTCCATCAGGCAGCCGTCGCCGGCGATCACCCAGGTGCGGTGGTTCACCAGATCGTCGCCGAAGGCGGCGTTCATCATGCGCTCGCCCATCGCCATGCCGACGGCGGTGGCGAGGCCCTGGCCCAGCGGCCCGGTGGTCGTTTCGATGCCCGGCGCATGACCGTATTCAGGGTGGCCGGCGGTGATCGAGCCCAGCTGACGGAAGTTCCGTATCTGGTCGATCGTCATCTTCGGATAGCCGGTCAGGTGCAGCAGCGAATAGAGCAGCATCGAGCCGTGGCCGGCCGACAGCACGAAACGGTCGCGGTCGGCCCAGTCCGGCGCGCCCGGATCGTATTTGACATAGCCCGAGAACAGCACGGCGGCGACGTCGGCCATGCCCATCGGCATGCCGGGATGGCCGGATTTGGCGGCCTCGACCGCGTCCATCGACAGAAAGCGGATGGCGTTGGCCATCTGGCGCAGGGATTTGGCGTCGGGAGCGGCGGGGGAGGGCATGGTTGGGGTTCCGTTGGCGGCGCGATGCGATTAGACGTTGCGGGCACGAGTCGCAAGGATTTGGCGTTCGCCGTCTCCCTGACTAAACTCCAGGCTTTCCGCCCCAAGAGGACGCCGCATGGCCTCTCTCGATGCCGCCCTGAACCGCCTCGCCATAGCCATCGACGCCCTTGAGGCGCGCCTTCCGGGGGCCCTCGCCTCGGGAAAAGCCTCCAAAGACGTGGTCGATCAGGTCGCCGCGCTCAAGGCCGACAAGGCGGGCATGCAGGAAGAGATCGAACGGCTCCGCGCCGAAGTGCGGGCGCTCGACGATCTCCATGACGATATTTCAGCCAAGCTCGACAACGCGATCCGCGAGGTCCAGCTCGTGATCGCGGATTAGGCCCATGCCTCAGGTCGTCGTCACCATCAACACGCGCTCCTACGCGGTCGCCTGCGGCGACGGCGAGGAGGAGCACCTGATGCGCCTCGCCTCGCTGGTCGACGAGCGCGTCACCAGCCTTGCCCGTGAAGTGGGGCAGGTGGGCGACGCCCGCCTGCTTCTGATGGCCGCCCTTCTGATGGCCGACGATCTGGAACAGGCAGAAACCCGGGCGCAGGAGGCGGTATCGGAGGTCGATGCGGCCCGTGAGGGCGAAGCCGGGGCGCAGGCGGCCGCAGCCGAAACCGAGGCCACCGCCGCCGCCTTCGTCGAACGTCTCGCCCAGCGCGTCGAAGCCATCGCCCAGCGTCTCCAGCCCGCGTGAGCGCCTCGCCGCGCAGGGTTCTCGGCGCCAGCCTCGTCGGCACGGCGGTCGAGTTCTACGACTTCTACATCTATGCGACCGCCGCTTCGCTGGTCTTCGGCCCCCTGTTTTTCCAGGACCTGCCGCCCGACGCCCAGCTGCTCGCCGCGTGGGCGACCTTCGCCATCGCGTTCTTCGCCCGGCCGGTCGGCGCTGCGTTTTTCGGCCATTTCGGCGACCGTGTCGGGCGCAAATCCACCCTCGTCGCCTCGCTGTTGCTGATGGGCGGCTCCACCGTCGCCATCGCCTTCCTGCCCACCTACGAGATGGCCGGTTGGATTGCGCCGGCCCTTTTATGCCTTTTGCGCTTTGGTCAGGGCTTCGGTCTGGGCGGCGAGTGGGGCGGGGCGCGCCAGCCGGGCGGCGCGTTTTCGACCGCCAGCAGCGCCGCCCCG
>CAZBPO010000415.1:0-2367 GCA_964493795.1 uncultured Flavobacteriaceae bacterium | reverse complement strand
TGGCGGCTACGAGATGCACCCCTATGCCGTCTTCAAAGTGGCGATGGAACTGGCCAAGGGCTGCCCGTCGAGCGCCTGGTGCCTGTGCCTCGTCGCGGTCCATAACTGGGAGCTTGCGCTGCTCGACCCGCGCGCGGCCGCGACGATTTGGGGCAACGATGACGCGATGCGCATTTCCTCGTCCTATGCGCCCTTCGGCAACGTCGAACGTGTCGAGGGTGGGTTCCGGGTCAGCGGCCGCTGGCCGTGGTCGTCGGGCTCGGATCATTGCCAGTGGGCGATGCTGGGCGGCCGCGTGCCGACGGGGCCGGGCGAGCTGCCCGACATACGCTCGTTCCTGATCCCGCGCTCGCACTATGTGATCGACGATACCTGGCATGTCTTCGGACTGAAGGGTACGGGCAGCAAGGACATCGTGGTCGAGGATGCGTTCGTGCCCGAGCACATGACGCACAAATTCCTCGACTCCTTCCTGTTGGCCGACGAGGGCCGCAAGACCTTCACCTCGTCCAACTACGCACTGCCCTTCGGCGTCGTCTTCGCCTACTGCCTCGCTTGCGTGACCGTCGGGATGGCCGATGGCGCGCTGGACGCTTTCGTCGATCAGATGAAGGTCCGCACCGGCGCCTATGACGGCGCCAAGGCGACGGAAGATCCCTTCGTGCGCCAACGCCTCGCCGAGGCCGAGGCCATCGTACGCGGCCTGCACAACCGCATGGATGCAACCTTCGCGGCTCTGGATGCTGCCATCGCCTCGGGTGAGCCGATCCCCATGCGCCTCAGGGTCGAGGCGAAATGGGACGCCGCCTATATCGCCAAGGGTGCGATGCAGGCGGTAGAGCTGCTCTTCAAGGCGAGCGGCGGGCGCGGCATCCGTCTTTCCAATCCGCTGCAGCGTTTCTTCCGCGACGTGCATGCCGCCTCGAACCACGCTTTCCTCAACGCGGAGAAGGGCGCGCTCAATATGGGCGGCGTGGCGCTGGGCCTCGATACGTCGGATTTCACGCTGTAATAGATCATCAGCCGGATTGATGGCTGGATTTCCAACTATCGATTTCCGTGAAGCCTCCGGCGCGGGCATGACTGCGCGCCGGAGGAAACAAGCATGGCCGACGATAACGAGCGGCAGATCGCCGAACGCCTGTTCCAGGCGCGGCAGACCTGCGCAGCCATCCCGCCTGTCCGGGACGAATTGAGCGCGGGCGGTGTCGCCGCCGCCTATCGCGTGCAGAAGCTGAATATCGACCGGCTTGTCGCAGCAGGCGCTACGCGCGTCGGCCGCAAGATCGGCCTCACGTCCAAGGCGGTGCAGCAGCAGCTCGGCGTCGACAGTCCCGATTTCGGCGTGTTGCTCGAATCCATGGCCTGGCGGGGCGATACGGTGTCGGTGCCGGTGTCGGGTATGATCGCGCCGCGCATCGAGGCCGAGATCGCTTTCGTCCTCGGCCGGGACGTCACGACGATGGCAACGGGCGAGGATCTTTCTCCCTTTATCGCCAGCGTTGCCGCCTCTGCCGAAATCGTCGACAGCGCCATCGCGAACTGGACGATCAACATCCTCGATACCGTCGCCGACAACGCCTCCAGCGGCCGTTTTGCCCTCGGAACGCCCGTGGCGTTCTCGTCCGGCATGGATCTTCCCGCCCGCCAGATGGTTCTGCGCCGCGATGGCGAAACGGTGTCTACCGGCGCAGGCGCGGCCACGCTCGGCAATCCGCTGACGGCGCTCGCCTGGCTCGCCGAAACGGCTATCGCGTTCGGTGACCCCTTGCGCGCCGGCGACATCATCCTCGCCGGCGCGCTAGGACCGATGACGCCCTTCGTCCCGGCGACTTACGAAATTGAGATCGACGGCTTCCCGAAGCTCACCGTCACAGCCACGCCATGAAAACCAAAGTCGCCATTATCGGCACCGGCAATATCGGCACCGACCTGATGATCAAGGTGATGCGCCTCTCCAGCGTGCTGGAAGTCGCCGCCTTTGTCGGCATCGATCCGGACTCTGAAGGCATCGCGCGTGCCCGCCGCATGGGCGCGCCGGTCACGGCCGAAGGCATTGACGGCCTCGTCGCCATGCCCGGTTTCGCCGAGATCGCCATCGTCTTCGACGCTACGTCGGCCGGCGCGCATGCAAAGCACAACGCGGTGCTCCAGGCGCATGGCAAGCAGGTGATTGATCTTACCCCTGCCGCCATCGGCCCGTTTGTCGTCCCGCCTGTGAACGGCGAGGCCCATCTTGGCGCCCCGAACCTCAACATGGTCACGTGCGGCGGTCAGGCGACCATCCCGATGGTGGCGGCCGTCGCCCGCGTCGCGCCGGTCGCTTATGCTGAGATCGTCGCGTCCATCGCATCCAAGTCCGCCGGC
>CAZBPO010000414.1:0-2368 GCA_964493795.1 uncultured Flavobacteriaceae bacterium | reverse complement strand
GGCTGCAATCATGGGTCGGGCTGCCGCAGGCGGATGAGGAGACTGAGCCGACCTTCCATCACCACCCCTCGGCGTCGCTGCCCGAATGGACCGAAGACGGCGTCGCGCTGAAGCTGATCGCCGGCCGCTCGTTCGGGCGCGAGAGCCCGGTCAAGGTCTTTGCCGACACGCTCTATGTCGCGGCGGTGTTCGGGCCCGGCGCGGCGCTGCTGCTGCCCGACGAGCACGAGGAGCGGGCCATCTATGTCGCCGAGGGCGCGGTCGAAACCGAAGGGCAGACGGTGGAGACCGGCGAGCTGGGGGGGTGCAGGCCGGGCAAGCCGAGCCGTCTGACGGCCGGGCCGGCGGGGGCCAAGACCATGCTGCTGGGCGGCGCGCCGATGGATGGCCCGCGTCACATGTGGTGGAACTTCGTTTCATCGTCGAAAGAGCGCATCGAGAAGGCCAAGGCCGACTGGCGCGACGGGGCGTTCGGCGCGGTGCCGGGCGAAACCGAATTCATCCCGCTGCCGGAGCGCTGAGCTATGGACGAAACCAGGATCGCGGCCGTGCAGGCGATGCTCGGCCGGCCCCGCCGCGTCAACCGTCCGCACCGGCATTTCGACGGGAACTATGTGGATGCGCCCACCGGCCGCGTCGCCTACACGGCCGAGGGTTTCGGCCCGGCCGTGCTGCTGGTTCACGGCTGGGACGGCAGCCCGCGCGACATGTCGGATATCGCGGCGGCGCTGGAGCGCGCCGGCGCGCGGGTCGTCACCATCGACCTGCCGGCGCACGGCTTCTCGGAAGGCGAAAAGCTGACGGCCGAAGACGCGGCCGCGGCGATCCTGGCGGTGGCGGCCAAGGAAGGCCCGTTCGAGGCGGTGATCGCGCATTCGTTCGGGTCGCCCTCGACCGTTCTGGCGCTGGAGGGCGGCCTGAAGGCGAACGCGGTGGTTCTTTTCGCGCCGCCGCTGCGCCAGATCGACCAGTTCCGGCGGCTCGGCGGACGTTACGGACTTGAGCCCGACGAAATCGAGGAGTTGATCCGCCGCCTGCTCGCCTCAGGCTCCACCATGCTGCAGAACGATCTGGGCGCGAAAGGCGCAGCGCGGGCCGAGCCTTTGCTGATCATTCATTCCAGCGACGACGAAATGACGCCGATCGAGGGCGCGCGCGAGCTGGCCAAAGCCTGGCCCGGCGCGAAGCTGCTGGAGGTGGAGGGCCTGGGCCACAATCTCACCATGCGCGACCCCGCGATGGTGGCCGCCGCGGTACGGTTCGCACTGGGCTGACGGCCGGGCGATTGAGGCGGGCGGGTGGCGCTGCTAGGCTCGCGCCCACCATGACGGACAAGCGTGCGCTGCTCATTCTCTGCGCCCGGATCGGCTTCAACCCGCCGCGCTGACGCGCGTGCCTGAACCCGATCCCGTCCTTCTTCTTCGAGAGCCATCTCATGACCGTCCACAACCAGACCCGCCACTGGCAGGAACTCGACGCCGCGCATCACATCCATCCCTTCTCGGACACCGCCGCGCTTAACAAGGAAGGGGTGCGCGTGATCACCTCGGCCAAGGGCGTGTGGCTGACCGACAGCGAAGGCAAGAGGCTGATCGATGGCATGGCCGGGCTGTGGTGCGTGCAGCTCGGCTATGGCAACGAGGAGCTGGCCGAGGCCGGCGCGAAGGCGCTGCGCGAGCTTCCCTATTACAACTCGTTCTTCAAGACGACGACGCCGCCGACGATCGAACTTGCGGCCAAGCTGGCCGAGATCCTGCCCGCCGGGATGAGCCGCGTCCTGTTCGCCAATTCCGGTTCGGAGGCGAACGACACGGCGCTGAAGCTGATCCGCTATTACTGGAACCTGCAGGGCAAGCCGCAGAAGAAAATCCATCTCAGCCGCGAGATGGCCTATCACGGCGTCACCATGGCGGCGGCCTCGCTGTCGGGGCTGACCCCGATGCATCCGCAATGGGACCTGCCGCTGCCGGGCTTTGAAAAGGTGCCGACCTGTTACTGGTATGGCGCGAAAGCGGCCGGTTACGGCGATATCGACGAGGATGCGTTCGGCGAGCTGATCGCCGCCAAACTGGAAGAGCGCATCCTGGAGATCGGCGCCGACCGGATCGCCTCGTTCTCGGCCGAGCCGATCCACGGCGCGGGCGGGCTGATCTTCCCGCCGCGCACCTATTGGGCGGCGGTGCAGAAAGTCTGCCGCAAGCACGACATTCTGCTGCACTCCGATGAAGTCATCACCGGCTTCGGGCGCACCGGCGAATGGTTCGGCAGCCATGCCTATGACATCCGGCCCGACATTCTGACGATGGCCAAGGGTCTGTCCTCGGGCTACCAGCCGATCTCGGCCGTGGCGCTGGGGCCGCGCGTCGGC
>CAZBPO010000413.1:988-2403 GCA_964493795.1 uncultured Flavobacteriaceae bacterium | reverse complement strand
CATCCACAGCGCCCCGTCCGGCAGGCCCGGGATCGGCGACAGCCAGCCGCCGAAGAACAGCACCGTGATCAGCGCGCAGAGGAAGAACACGCTCATCAGCTCGCCGATCATGAACAGCAGGAACGGCGTCGACGAGTATTCCACCTGATAGCCGGCGACGAGCTCGGACTCCGCCTCGGGCAGGTCGAAGGGCGGACGGTTCGTTTCGGCCAGCGCCGAGATGAAGAAGATCACGAACATCGGGAACAGGATCGAGAACACGTTCCAGCCGTGGATCGCCTGCTGGTTCACGATCTCGGTGAGGTTCAGCGAACCCGCCCACAGCAGCACCGTAATGATGACGAAGCCGATCGAGACCTCGTACGACACCATCTGCGCCGCCGAGCGCAGCGCGCCGAGGAACGGGTATTTCGAGTTCGACGCCCAGCCGCCCATGATGATGCCATAGACGCCCAGCGACGAGATCGCGAAGATGTAGAGGATGCCGACATTGATGTCGGCAATGACCCAGCCCTGATCCAGCGGCACCACGGCCCACGCGCCGAGCGCCAGGATCACCGTGATGAGCGGGGCGATCAGGAAGACGACCTTGTTCGCGCCGGCCGGGATGACCGCCTCTTTCATCGCGAACTTCATAAGATCGGCGAAGGATTGCAGCAGGCCGAACGCGCCCACCACGTTGGGGCCGCGGCGCAGCTGAACCGCCGCCCAGATCTTGCGGTCGGCCAGCAGGATATAGGCGATCATCACCAGCAGGATGACGACGAGCAGCAGGATGCTGACGACCTGGCTGATCAGCCACGCCCACTCGTTGCCGAGCCAGTCTTTCAATGTGTCGAAGAGGATCATGCCCTACTCCGCCGCCTGCACGGCCGGCGCAGCGACGAACTGACGGCTGCATTCAGCCATCGTCCGGCTCGCACGGGCGATCGGGTTGGTCAGATAGAAATCGGCGATGGGATACGCGCCCGGGTTCGCGGAAATCTGCCCCGCCGCCCCGACATTCTCCCAGATCGCCGGATCGGCGCCGGGCGACCCGGCCGGACGATCCAGCGTGGCGAAAACCGGCGCGTCGGCCGCAAGCCTGACCCGCAGCGCCGCGAGGTCGTCGTAAGGCAGCGGCTGGCCCAGCGCGCCCGAAACGGCGCGGATGATCTTCCAGTTCTCGCGCGCCTCGCCCGGCGGATACACCGCGCGATTGGCGGCCTGAACCCGGCCCTCGGTGTTGACGAAGAGGCCGGCCTCCTCGGTGTAAGCGGCGCCGGGCAGAATGACGTCGGCGCGGTGCGCGCCCGCATCGCCATGACTGCCCTGATAGATGACGAACGCGCCGCCGAGGCGGCCCATGTCGATTTCGTCGGCGCCGAGCAGCCAGACCGTGTCGATCTCGCCGCTGGTCGCGCCGTCGAGGATGC
>CAZBPO010000413.1:0-978 GCA_964493795.1 uncultured Flavobacteriaceae bacterium | reverse complement strand
ACGGCGCGACCAGCGGCGAGATCGACACGGTCTGGCTGCTCGGCGCCGCCGAGGATGCCGGCGACGTCGCGCCCGCCCTCAGCCGGCAGGAAGCCGGCGTCGAGCGCGCCGACGCGGGCGGCGGCCGTGTGCAGCACGTTGAAGCCGCTCCAGCCGCCCTCGCCTTCCGGCCCGATCATGCCGGTGGCGGCCGCGATGCCGGCGCAGGCGTTCAGGATGGCCGCGCCGTCGGGACGGCTGAGCGCGCCCTGGCCGACGATCAGCATCGGCCGCTTGGCGTCTTTCAACGTCTTCGCGAAGGCGTGGTCGCCGGAGGCGATGCCGGCCAGAAGCGAGAGGTCCTCGCCCAGTTCGGCGACGTCATAGGTCAGATCGACCGGCGCGCCGATGCGGGCGATGGCGACCGGGTGGCGCAGCCAGGCCTTGCGGATGCGGGCGTTGACCAGCGGCGCTTCCCAGCGCGGGTTCGTGCCCACCAGCAGGATCGCGTCGGCTTCCTCGATGCCCGTGATGGTGGTGTTGAAGAGATAGGAGGCGCGCGGCCCGCCCAGCTTCGCGCCGTCCTGGCGGCAGTCGATGCTGGCGACGCCGAGCGAGGCCATCAGATCCTTCAGCGCCTTGACCGGCTCGACGCTGACCAGATCGCCGGCGATGGCCGCGATCTTTCCCTTTGGCGTATTCTTGAGGCGCAGCGCCACCGCAGCCAGCGCCTCGTCCCAGGTCGCGGGCTTGAGCTTGCCGTCGCGGCGGATATAGGGCCGGTCGAGCCGCTGGCGGCCGAGACCGTCGCAGGCGAAGCGGGTCTTGTCGCTGATCCACTCCTCATTCACGTCGTCATTCACGCGCGGCAGCACGCGCAGCACTTCGGGGCCGCGCGCGTCGATGCGGATGTTCGAGCCAACGGCGTCCATCGCGTCGATGGACTCGGTCTTGCGCAGCTCCCCCGGGCGGGCGTTGAAGGCATCGGGCTTGGAGGTC
>CAZBPO010000412.1:0-2403 GCA_964493795.1 uncultured Flavobacteriaceae bacterium | reverse complement strand
CGAACGCGCCATAGGCCCCGCGCGTGAGGCGCGCCACCTCGCGGAAGGTCGCCTCGACGGCGGCGTTCGCGCCTTCCTGGAACATGAAGGCCGGAACGCCCGCCAGCGCCAGCTTGCCGGCGGCGGCGCAGACAGCGTCGGGATTTTCCTCAAGCGCATCGCCCACGAAGACGAGCGCATGCACTTTGTTACGCGCCGCCTCTGCCGCTGCATGGGCGATGGTGCGTTCGATCTGGGTGAAGCCGCCGCGGCAGCCATAGCCCGCCATCGCCGCCCTGAGCGCTGAAGATTCCGAGCTCCAGCCGCGCACGTCGAACTCGCCCATACCGCGAAACGATACCAGCTGGACCTGAAGCCCGCCGCGCGCCGTAGCGGCGGCCTCGAACATTTCGCCCTGAAGCTTGCGCGCCATGGACCATGTCGGCTGGCGGCTCATCGTGGCGTCGAGCGCGAAGATCAGCCGGCCGGTCGCACCCGACGGACGCACGACCGGCGCCTTCGCCAGCGCATCGAGGAAGGCGGAAACGCTTTTGCTGGGGCCTTTGCCCGCTGGGAGTGGCGGCTTCGCCGTCATCGCGCCTTCAAGATCGTCTTCATGGGGCTTCGCTTCAAGCCCCATCGCCAAGCGAAAGCAGCGAAGCGTTGCCGCCGGCCGCCGTGGTGTTCACCGAAACCGTACGCTCGGTCGCCAGCCGCGCCAGATAATGCGGGCCGCCGGCCTTGGGGCCCGTGCCCGAAAGCCCTTCGCCGCCGAAAGGCTGGGCCTCGACCACCGCGCCGATCTGGTTGCGGTTCACGTAAATGTTTCCCGCCCGCACGCGCGCCACGACCTCGTCGGCGGTGGCGGCGATGCGGGAATGGACACCGAGGGTAAGGCCATAGCCCGTGGCGTTGATCGCATCGCAGACCCGGGCGAGATCGGCGCCCTTGTAGCGCACGACATGCAGCACCGGGCCGAAGGTTTCGCGTTCGAGCCGTTGGATGGAATCGATCTCGTAGGCGCGCGGGGCGAAGAAGAAGCCGTCGCTGTCGGCGGAGATGCGGCTTTTCGCGATGGGTTTCGCCTCGCGGTCCATGCGCGCGGCGTGGGCCTCGAGCATCTCCAGCGCCTCGGCGTCGATGACCGGGCCGATATCGGTTTCGATACGCGACGGATCGCCGACGATGAGCTCGTCCATCGCGCCGGCCAGCATGGCGATGACCCGATCGGCGATGCGGTCCTGCACGAACAGCACGCGCAGCGCCGAACAGCGCTGGCCGGCGCTGTCGAACGCGCCGGTGAGCGCATCGCGCACCAGCTGTTCGGGCAGCGCGGTGGAATCGGCGATCAGAGCGTTCAGGCCGCCAGTCTCGGCGATCAGCGTGGCGATGGGCCCGTCGCGTCCGGCGAGCTTGCGATTGATGAGGCGCGCGACCTCGGTGGAGCCGGTGAAGATGACGCCGGCGATGCGCGGATCGCCGGTGAGCGCCGCGCCGATCTGCCCGTCGCCAGGCGTCAGGCTGAGAACGGCCGGCGGGATGCCAGCCTCGTGGAACAGGCGGATGATGGCGGCGGCGATGAGCGGCGTCTGTTCGGCCGGCTTGGCGATCACGCCATTGCCGGCCGCCAAAGCCGCTGCGACCTGCCCGGTGAAGATCGCCGCCGGGAAATTCCACGGCGAGATGCAGGCGAAGACGCCGCGTCCGTTGAGGCTAAGCGTATTCTTCTCGCCGGTCGGTCCGGGCAGAACGACGGGGCCGGCGAAATCGCGCCGCGCCCCTTCGGCATAGTAGCGCAGGAAATCGATCGCCTCGCGCACGTCGGAGATCGCGTTGGGCAGCGTCTTGCCCGCCTCGCGAATGCAGAGGCCGATCAGCAGCGCGCGGTCGCGCTCGAAGAGGTCGGCGGTCTTTTCCAGCAACGCCGCGCGGGGGCCGCCGCCCTGCCCGTCCCATGCCGGCTGCGCCGCGACGGCCGCCTCGACCGCCGCCGCGATATCGGCCGGCGTCGCGATGGAGACCAGCCCGACCGTCTGGTCGCGCCGCGCCGGATTGCGCACCGGTTCGGCCGCGCCGCCCGCCGGCTTGCCGGCGATGAGCGAACGGGCATGGATCGGCGTCGCCATCGCCTTGTCGACTTCGGCCATCAGCGCATCGCGCACCGGCAGGTCGGCGATCAGCGCGCCGCGCGAATTGATGCGCGGCGCGAACAGCGCGGCGGGGGCCGGGATGCGTGGATGCGGCTTCACCTCCATCGCCTCGAGCGCCGTGACCGGGTCGGCGATGATGTCGGCGATGGGCGCTTCGTCGTCGGCGAGGCGATTGACGAAAGACGTGTTCGCACCGTTTTCCAGAAGACGGCGCACCAGATAGGCCAGCAAATCCTCATGGCTGCCGACCGTGCCGCGTCTATGCGCCGGTCGG
>CAZBPO010000411.1:0-2406 GCA_964493795.1 uncultured Flavobacteriaceae bacterium | reverse complement strand
GCGATGCAGCGGGCCAGGCCGACGATGATCAGGCCGGTGCGGTATTCGGGCAGGTCGGGCAGCAGCAGCCAGGCGAGGGCGAACATCAGCGCCGGGCCGAGGACCCAGTTGAGGAGCAGCGACGAGATCAGCAGCTTGCGATCGCCGGTGACGGTGTCGAGGCGGTCGTAGCGCACCTTGGCCAGGACCGGGTACATCATGATGAGCAGGCCCAGGGCGATAGGCAGTGAGACGCCGTCGACCTGGATCTTCTCCAATGCGGTGTTCAGTCCGGGGATCATCCGGCCCAGCAACAGTCCGGCGACCATGGCGACGCCGATCCACACGGGCAGGAACCGGTCCAGAGTCGAGAGCTTGCCGACGACCGGCTGATGCCCGGCCGTCGGGGTGGGGCTGGTCACGAGTGAACCTCCATCGAGGTGGCGAGCTCGCCGGACTGCAGGATTCCGGCGAGCGAGGACAGAACATCGGGGATAACGCGGTAGTACACCCACGACGCGCGGCGCTCAGACTCGAGCAGACCGGCGTTCTTGAGGACCTTCAGGTGATGGGAGATCGTCGGTTGCGACACGTCGACGGCGGGGGAGATGTCGCACACGCACGCCTCACCGCCTTCGTGGCTGGCGATCAAGCTGAACAGTCGCAACCGGATCGGGTCGGCGAGCGCTTTGAACACCACAGCAAGATCAACCGACTGCCGCTCCGAGAGGGGCTCACGCACCAACGGTGAGCACCGCACAGTGACATCGGTCAACGGAATCGAGTTCGACATACATCGATATTGACAGATATCAATACTGGTTGCAAGGGTGCATGCAGTCCACGTTTGAAACGGGACTGGTCGCCACCCGGGCATTGGGTGGCGACCAGTCTGGCGGCCCTAAGAGAAGGTTGCGTTCAGCAGCAGTTCGCCGCGGGGGTGCAGCATGCCGCGGGCGTAGATTCGCCGGCGGGGGCCGCGGCGGCGACCGGTTCGCCGTTGAAGGTCTCAGCGTCGGCCAGCACGGTGTAGACCTCCCACCGCTCGGCGTCGGGAGCGGTGACCCACACTTTGTCCTGAGTGGCAAAGCAGCAGGTTGCTCCGATCTCCTCTTCGGTGAACAGCTTCTCTTCGGTGAATCGGGCGATCTCGGCGTGCACCTTCTCACTGGAGTCGACCTCTACGCCGAGGTGATTGATGCTGCCGCCCTGGCCGGAATTCTCCAGCAGCACCAACTTCAGTGCGGGCTCAGTGACGGCGAAGTTGGCGTAGCCCGGCTTGACCTTCGCCGGGCCGACGCCGAACAGCTTGGTGTAGAAGGCGATCGACTGGTCGAGATCGTCGACGTTGAGGGCGAGCTGGACGCGTGACATGAGATCCTCCAAGGGTTCGACATACATCAAAATGGTTGGGCCTCAAGTTTTAGACCAGAGTTTGACATATGTCAACGAATGGGTAGGTTGGCGTCATGCCCAAGACGCTCCCTGTGGTCGACATCAGTGCCCCGATCTGCTGTGCGCCGATCGCTGCGGGGCCGATGGAGGGTGAGGCAGCTCTTGAGCTGGCTCTCCGGCTCAAGGCTCTGGCCGATCCGGCGCGGATTCAGCTGGTCTCCATCCTCATGGGCGCCCGACCAGGTGCGATCAGCACTAGTGATCTCGCCGAGGCGCTCGCGCTCTCGGCGGGTACGGTCAGTCACCATCTCGGCCAGCTCAAGAAGGCCGGTCTTGTCAGCTCCGAGCGCCGAGGTGTGAACGTCCTGCATCGCGCCGAACCGGACGCGCTGGAAGCACTTCGAGGGGTGCTCGACACGTGCTGCTAGCTGGCCTCATCATCGATACACCGATACCGCTTACTTGAACGACCGGCTTCACGGTCTGTCTGCGACCAGGTGACGGCGCACATGACCACTCTCGACGAGCCGGCCGGTGTGACCTCAACGACTGCCTCGGCTCGGCGTAGCGTGCCCAAGTCTCGGCGGATCGCTCGGCGTGAATGTATGCAACCTGGTGGCTATGGCCCAGGGCGTCGGCAACGATCGGCGGACGGCGCTCGAGGAAGAGGTCGTCGGGTGCGCTGTTGCGGGCTCCGAGGTGAGTTACTAGGTGGCTACGGTTCGCGGATCCGTCTACCGGTATAGCGGGCCCACGGTTCGCCGGCTGCGGCAGCGTGTTTGGTGGCGACTTGATAGCTGTAGTTGAGTGCGTCTGCGACGATCGGCGGCGGGCATTCGATGACGAGTTCGTCGAGGGCGCGGTTGCGGCCGCCGAGGTTGCTGAGGCCGAGCTGGCGGAGGCGGTGCATGATTGTGTCGACGTGTACGTGGTCACCAGCGCGGTTGCCCGGGAAGAACCACGGGCTCGACGAGTCCGACCCGGTCCGGAGGTTCGGCCGGTTCCTGAGATGCTCTCCTCCGTGAGCATCTC
>CAZBPO010000410.1:0-2407 GCA_964493795.1 uncultured Flavobacteriaceae bacterium | reverse complement strand
GTCGCGATCTACGCCGTCGGCGGGGCGACGGCGCTGGCCGCTCATGCGCGCAAGGCCGGCGGCGCGGTGCGTCTGCTCGCCAGTCAGGTGACCGGCAAGTGATCATCTATCTGTTCGGCGGATTCGCGGCGCTTCTCATCGGCATGGTCCTCTGGCGCACCGTGGCCAACATGGATTCGGCGCGCCTGACGCGCATCGCACGCTGGACCGGTATCGCGTTGCTGCTGGCGGCCGGCGTCTTCCTGCTGACGCGACAGGCGGTTCTGCCGGGCCTTCTGTCTTTCGCCGCCGCCACGCTGCTGCGCCTGCAGGCGACGCGAGGCTGGCGGCTGGGCGGCGGACCCAGGCCTTCGCCGGGACAGACCTCGAACGTGACCACCGAATGGCTCGAGATGACGCTCGACCACGGCACCGGCGAAACCTCGGGGCTGGTGTTGAAGGGCCGCTTCCGCGGGGCGCGCCTATCCGAGCTGACGTTGACCGATTTACTTGCGCTCCGCAGCGAGCTGCGCGTCGAGGACCCCGAGGCGGCCAAGCTGCTCGACGTCTATATCGCGCGCATCCATCCCGACGCCGATACGGGCGCGGAGCCGCAGCGGCCGGCATCGCAGGGCATGACCCGCGACGAGGCGCTCGAGATACTGGGGCTGGGGGAGGGGGCAGGCGAGGCCGCGATCCGCGAAGCACATCGCAGGCTGATGCAGCAGGTCCACCCCGATCGCGGCGGCAGCGATTACCTGGCCGCCAAGATCAATGCCGCCCGTGATTGCCTTTTGGGTTAGGGTTCAGTTCGCCGAGGCCGTAGCTGTCGAGAACGTCACGCACTTGAAGCCATCGGCGATCAGCATCTTGCAGGCGGCCTGCGCGTCGGCATTGGAATAGCCGGTGAAGCGCGCCCGGTAGAACGTGCGGCCTTCGGCGTTCGTCACGCTCATGACCATCTCGTCGGCCGAGGCGACTGCGCGCTTCGAAGCCTTGCGGGCGCGGGCGATCTCGCCTTCGGCCGCGCCGCGGCTGTCGAACGCGCCGATCTGCACGCCCCAGCTGCCGGCCGACCTGGCGGCATTGCGCGGGGCTTCGGCCGCCGCGTCGCCGCTATAGTTCGTGGCGATCAGCGTGCCGATGCTGTCCGATTCATTGGACAGCAGCGTCGAAAGCGGCAGGGTGCGGTCGTTCGCGGTGTCGCCCTCGGCGATCTCCACGGCCGGCTGGGGCTTCGCCTTCGCGGTCGCCGTGCCGCCGACGCGGGCGGGCTTGGCCTGAGGCTGCGGCACGTAATAGGCCACATGCACCGGCTTGGACTTTTTGGGCTGAGGCGCAGCGGCGGGCTCGTCGGGGATCGGCGCCATGGCGACGACGCGGCCGGCGTCGGGCTTGGGCTGCGGCGTCGGCGCGGCGGCCTTCTTCTCGGGCTTGATCGAGGCGACGGTCATCGGCTGCGGCGCCGGGGCCGAAGCGACGGCCGAGCCCGAGCCATAGCTGGCCACCAGGTTCGGGCGGCGCTCAAGCTGCTTGAACCAGGCTTCCAGCATGGTCTTCATTTCGTCATCGCGCGCCTTGCCGGTGTCGCCGCCAAGGACCACGCCGATCAGGCGCTTGCCGTTGCGTTCGGCCGAGGTCGTCAGGTTGAAGCCCGAAGCGCGGGTATAGCCGGTCTTGATGCCGTTCGCGCCGTTCAGGCTGGTGAGCACGCGGTTATGCGTCTTGATCGTCCGCCCACGGAAGGTGAACTCGGTCGCGCTGAAATAGCGATAGAGGGCGGGGTGGTTGCGCATCACCGCACGCGAAAGAATCGCCATGTCGCGCGCCGTCGTGATCTGGCCGGCGGCGGGCAGGCCCGAGGCGTTGCGGAAGGTCGTGCGCTTCATGCCCAGGTCGCGGGCGCGCTGGGTCATCATGCGGGCGAACTGCTGTTCGTTGCCGCCCAGATGTTCGGCCACCGCGACGGCCACGTCGTTGGCCGACTGGATCACAAGGGCGTAAATCGCCTGCTCGACGGTCAGCGTGCCGCCCTCCGACATGGCATCGCGGGCGTTGATCGCCAGGTTCAGCAGGGCGCTTTCGAGCTGGTTGGCATCGGCTTCCGCCGTCCACAGCCGGTCCTCGAATTTCAGCCGCAGCGCGATCTGCTCGCCCAGGCTGCGGCGCAACAGCTCTTCCATGTCGCCGACCAGCGCGTTGATGTCGATGGGTTTGGGGTCGAGCGACTGGCGGCGCGAGAAGGCCAGCAGCCGGTGCGTCAGGCCGGCGGCCCGATGGGCCGACGCCACCACCGGCTCGATGAAGCGGCGTACGTCGTCGTAGCGGCCGGACGAAATGCGCCGCCCGATGATGTCCAGTCCGCCCTGGATGACGGTCAGCAGATTGTTGAAATCATGCGCGATGCCGCCGGTGAGCTGGCCGACCG
>CAZBPO010000409.1:0-2411 GCA_964493795.1 uncultured Flavobacteriaceae bacterium | reverse complement strand
TGAAGCCGGGCAGGCCCGCCAGATCGGCCGGATCGTCCAGCACCAGCGCGAAGCGGTCGGTATCTTTCAGCACTTTCAGGCGGAAGGCGGTGCCGAGGCTCGCCAGCTCCTCGTTCAGCGCCGACAGCCGCGCCTTGCGCTCGCCGGTCAGTTCGGCCCCGGCCCGCACGAAATCGCGATGGATCTCCTCCACCAGCCGGGTCTGTTCGGCGTCGAGGCCAAGCGCGCCGCGTGCCTCGAATGCCGCCCGCACGCGCCCGAACAGGCCGGGGTCCAGCCGTACGGCGTCATAGTGTTTGGCGAGCAGCGGAGACATCTCGCGCTCGATCGCCTGAAGCGCCTCGTCTGAGGCCGACGAAGACAGATTCTCGAACACCGCGCCGACGCGCGCCAACGCCCGGCCCGAACGCTCCAGCGCCTCTATATCGGCAAAATCTCCGGGGCCGCTCAGCCCTGCGATGGCAGCGACCGCCGCCAGCTGCTCGGCCATCGCCGCGTCATAGGCGGGCCGGAAATGCTCCGGACGGATGCGCGACAGCGGCGGCGTCGCGAACGGCGTCGTCCAGGTTTCGAAGAACGGGTTGGTCATGGGCGCCTCCAGCCGAGGCGCCCAGTTTGCCAGAGATCGGCCGTCAGCCGCCAGTGCCGCCGAACGCGCCGCAATTGGGGCGGATGGTCCAGATCGAATACTGGAAATAGTCGACGTCCTTCAGCAGGCACTCCACCCCGTTCTCGTCGACGATCTTCATGTCGTAGAGGCCGTTGGGCAGATCGGGGAAGGTGAAGCTGCGGCCCTTGGGAACTTTCGCGCCGCGCAGCAGGTCGGGGCCGAAGCGGTCGACGTCGATCGGCGACACATAGATATGCGCGATCGTTGAGTCCGAGGCGTTGGCGATCGACAGCCGGCCCGCCTGGGCGAGCGCCGGCGAGAACATCGCCGCGGCCAGCGCCATGGTGAGGAACAGCCGGTTCATTGCTTCGGACTCCTGCGTTGGTCGGGACTCAAATCGCCCCGGATATGGGCTAAGTTGTGGCCGATGGATACTGAATGGTCACTGAATACGCCGTCCGTCACACGCGGCGTCCAGCGTTGCCTCTACGCCAGGGGGTACGCGCCGCTGACCGAGTTCATCCTGCCGGGCGGTGCGCGCCTCGACGTGATGGCCGTCGGTACAGGAGGTGATCTTCTCGCGGTGGAAATCAAGGTCAGCCTCGCCGATTTGCGCGGCGACCGGAAGTGGCCGGGCTATCTGGACTGGTGCGAGCGGTTCTATTTCGCCGTGCCGGTCGGCTTTCCGCTGGAGGCCGTGCCGCCGGCGCCCGGCCTCATCGTCGCCGACCGCTATGGCGCGGAGATCGTGCGCGAAAGCCCGGTCGCGACGATCGCGCCGGCCCGGCGCAAGGCGCTGACCCTCGGCTTCGCCCGGGTCGCGGCCGAGCGGCACCTGCGCGCGCTCGACCCCGAACTGGCGGCGCTGACGTTCTGAAGCGGACTATTTCGGCGAGCGCTTGGCGAGAATGCGCTGCAGCGTCCGGCGGTGCATGTTGAGCCGCCGCGCGGTCTCCGAGACGTTCTGCTGGCACAGTTCATAGACGCGCTGGATATGCTCCCAGCGCACCCGGTCGGCCGACATCGGGTTGTCGGGCGGCGTCGGCTTGGCCCCCGGCCGGGCGAGCAGGGCGCGGATCACGTCATCGGCGTCGGCCGGCTTGGACAGATAGTCGATCGCGCCCTGTTTCACGGCGGCCACCGCCGTCGCGATATTGCCATAGCCGGTCAGGACGATGGCCCGGGCGTCGGGCCGCTCGCGATGCAGCGCCTCGATCACGTCCAGCCCGTTGCCGTCGCCCAGCCTGAGGTCGATCACCGCGAAGGCCGGCGGCGTCTTGCGGACATGGGCGATGGCCAGCGCCACCGTCTCGGCGCTCGCGACCGCGAAGCCGCGCGCCTCGAGCGCCCGCGCCATCCGCGTGCGGAACGGCATGTCGTCTTCGGCGATCAGGATCGAACGATCCTGGATGCCCTCCAATGCGCGGTCGTCAGCCATGAAGCTCCATCTATCCGGCGGCCCGGACGCTAGCGACAGGCGGCGGGGCTTGCAACCTGCGGGCGTTAACCTTCAACCCAGCGGCGGCGCCTCGATCCGCTCGCGCGGCCAGGCGATGGTGACGGAGGCCCCGCCGTCGAAGGCGTTGCCGAAGGTTAGCTCGGCCCCGGTCCGCTCAAGCAGCGTCTTGGCGATGAAGAAGCCCAGACCCATGCCGACATGGCCATGGCCGGGCTGGGCCGGGCCCAGCTGCTCGTCGGTGAGCGCCGTCCGGCCCGGCCGGGTCGTGACATAGGGCTCGCCCAGCCGCGCGACGACGGCCCGGGCTTTTCGCCCGAGATTGTCGCGCGGCTGGGCGAGCCC
>CAZBPO010000408.1:0-2411 GCA_964493795.1 uncultured Flavobacteriaceae bacterium | reverse complement strand
GCATATCGGCAAGTTCGAGGAAGCCGACGGCGGCACGCTGTTTCTCGACGAAATCGGCGAGTTGCGGCTGGACATGCAGGTCAAGCTGCTGCGCGCCATCCAGGAGGGCGAAGTCGATCCGGTCGGGGCCAAGCGGCCCGTGAAGGTGAATATCCGCCTGATCTCGGCGACCAACCGCAACCTGACCCAGCTGGCGCAGGACGGCCGGTTCCGCGAGGATCTGTATTACCGCCTCAATGTCTTCCCCGTTCAGGTGCCGCCGCTGCGCGAGCGCATGGACGACGTGCCCGACCTGATCCAGTTCTTCATCGAGCGCTTCGCCGCCGAAGAGAACAAGAAGGTGATCGGCGTGGAGCCGGCGGCGCTGAACATGCTGACCGGCTATGCTTGGCCGGGCAATATTCGCCAGCTTGAGAACACCGTCTTCCGCGCCGTGGTGCTATGCGACGGCGCGCAGCTGGCGGTCGCCGACTTCCCGCAGATCGCCGCGCTGATGGGCGTCGAGATCAAGGCCCAGGCCCGGGTCGCCGAAATCGCCGAACCTGCGGCGATGGCGGTGGGCCATGACACAGCCTATGCCGCGCCCTCGGGCGGCGGCTACGAGCCCCCTGCCCCGACCGGCACGGTGCGCCTGCCCAACGGGCTGGAGATCCGGGCCATGGACGGCGCCGGCCATCTGCGCCGTCTGGAGGAGATCGAGAACGATCTCATCCGCTTCGCCATCGACCTGTATGACGGGCACATGACCGAAGTGGCGCGGCGTCTGGGCATCGGGCGTTCGACTCTGTACCGCAAACTTCGGGAAATGGGCCTGGCCGACAAGGCCGACGCCGCCGAGTAGCGGCCGAACGAAGCGGAGCAAGAATTTGACACAGGCGGTCCTCGTCACCGGCGGTGCCGGTTACATCGGCGCGCATGCCTGCAAGGCGCTGGCGCAGGCCGGTTATCTGCCCGTCGCCTACGACGACTTGTCGCTCGGCCATGGCGAGCATGTGAAGTGGGGGCCGCTGGTCAGGGCCGACATCCGTGACCGCGCCGCGATCGAGGCGGCGCTCAAGGCCCATCAGGCCATCGCCGTCATCCACTTCGCGGCGCTGTCGGCGGTAGGCGAATCGATGGCCGAACCCGCCCGCTACTACGACACCAATGTGCGCGGCACGATGGCGCTGCTCGACGCCATGACGGCGGCGAAGGTGCCGCATCTCGTGTTCTCGTCGACCGCCGCCGTCTATGGCGAGCCCGAAACCCTGCCGATCGCTGAAAACGCCCGGCTGGAGCCGGTGAACGTCTATGGCCGCACCAAGCTGATCTGCGAGCGCATGGCAGCCGACTATGCGGTGCATGGCGTGAAGGCGGTGGCGCTGCGTTATTTCAACGCGTCGGGCGCCGACCCGGAAACGGAGATCGGGGAAAAGCGGGCGAACGAAACCCATCTTATCCCGCGCGCGATGATGGCGCTGCAGGGCTATATCCACGACTTCCAGGTCTTCGGCAGCGATTTCCCGACCCCGGACGGCACGGCGATCCGCGACTATATCCATGTCAGCGACCTGGCCGCCGGGCATGTGCTGGCGCTGCGCCATCTGCTGGACGGCGGCGCGCCGGGGGCCTTCAACCTGGGCGTCGGGCACGGATATTCCGTGCTCGAGGTGCTGCAGGCCGTCGCCGCCGCCTCGGGCCGCGAGATGCCGGCTCCGAAAGGCGCGCGGCGCGCTGGGGATCCGAACGTCCTGGTCGCCGATCCCTCCCGCGCCCGTGCGACGCTGGGCTTCACACCGGTCCATTCGGACCTCAAAACCATTGCGGAAACGGCCTGGAAATGGCACCGGATCGCCCATCCGGCGCGCAACGACACCGCGCCCTAGCCTCAAGGAGCGTGGATGCGTATCGCGATGATCGGGTCGGGCTATGTCGGCCTCGTCTCTGGCGCCTGCATCGCCGATTTCGGGCACGATGTGGTCTGCATCGACAAGGACGCAGGCAAGATCGCGCGCCTGAACAACGGTGAAGTGCCGATCTACGAACCCGGCCTGGACGAGCTGATCGCGCGCAACGTGCGAGAAGGCCGGCTCTCGTTCACGACCGAAGCCAGCGCCATGAAAGGCGCGGCTGCGGTGTTCATCGCGGTCGGCACGCCCTCGCGCCGCGGCGACGGCCATGCCGACCTCACCTATGTGTATGCCGCCGCCGAGGAAGTGGCCGGGCTGATCGAGGACTTCACGGTCATCGTCACCAAGTCGACCGTTCCGGTCGGTACCGGCGACGAGATCGAGGCGATCGTGAAGAAAGCGCGGCCGGACGCTCCGTTCGCGGTGGTCTCCAACCCGGAATTCCTGCGCGAAGGCTCGGCCATCGAGGACTTCAAGCGGCCCGACCGCGTGGTGATCGGCGCCGAGACCGATCGCGCGCGC
>CAZBPO010000407.1:0-2415 GCA_964493795.1 uncultured Flavobacteriaceae bacterium | reverse complement strand
GCCAGGCCGACTTCGGACAGGCCCAGCTCGAACAGCCGGTTTCCCCTGCGGCTCTGGCAGTAGTAGTCCCGCTTGGGGATGGCGCGGGCGAGGATCTCGATCTGCCGGTCGTTCAGGCCGAAGCGCCTGTAGATCGCGGTGATCTGCGGCTCGACGGCGCGGTCGTTGGGCAGGAGCAGCCGGGTCGGGCAGCTTTCGATGATCGCCGGCGCGATCGTGCTCTTTTCGAGCTGGGCGAGCGACTGCGTGGCGAAGACGACGGATGCGTTCTTCTTCCTGAGCGTGACCAGCCACTCGGCCAGTTGCTTGGAAAAGGCCGGATCGCCGAGCGCCAGCCAGCCCTCGTCGATGATGATCATCGTCGGACGTCCGTCGAGGCGGTCGGCGATGCGATGGAACAGATAGGCGAGGACCGCGGGCGCGGCCCCGGTGTCGAGCAACCCCTCGGTCTCGAAGGCCACGACCGAAGCGTCGCCGAGGTTTTCAGCCTCCGCGTCGAGCAGCCGCCCATAGGGACCGCCGACGCAATAGGGCTGGATGGCGAGCTTGAGATCGTTGGACTGGAGCAGCACCGACAGGCCGGTGATGGTGCGCTCCTCGACCGGGGCCGATGCCAGCGATGACAGCGCTGTCCAGATATGCTCCTTCGCCTCGGGCGTGATCGAGACACCCTCACGCTGGAGGATCGCCACGATCCAGTCGGCGGCCCAGGCGCGATCCTGCGTCTGCTCGATGCGGGCGAGCGGCTGGAGAGAAACCGAGCCGTCGGCGCTCTCGGTCAGCCGGCCGCCCAGGTCATGCCAGTCCCCGCCCATGGCCAAGGTGGCGACCCTGATGGAGCCCCCGAAATCAAACGCGAAGATTTGCGATCCCGCGTAGCGGCGGAATTGCAAGGCCATGAGTGCTAACAGCACGCTCTTGCCGGAGCCGGTCGGGCCGACCATGAGCGTGTGGCCAACATCGCCGACATGAAGTGAGAGCCGGAAAGGGGTCGATCCTTCGGTCCTGCCATAGAGCAGCGGGGGTGCGCCGAAGTGATCATCCCTTTCCGGCCCCGCCCACACGGCGGACGAAGGGACCGTATGGGCAAGGTTGAGCGTCGAGATCGGAGGCTGACGCACATTGGCGTAGGCATGGCCGGGCAGTGAGCCGAGCCAGGCGTCGACGGCATTGACCGTCTCGACCATGACGCTGAAATCGCGCGACTGGACGACCTTCTCGACCAGCCGCAGCTTCTCGTCGGCGCGGCGGGCATCCCCGTCCCAGACCGTGACGGTCGCGGTCACATAGGCGATGCCGGCCATGTCCGCTCCGAGTTCCTGCAAGGCCATGTCGGCGTCGAACGCCTTGTTCGCCGCATCGGTGTCGACGAGCGCCGATTGCTCGTTCGTCATCACCTCTTTCAGAATGGCGGCGATGCTCTTGCGCTTCGCAAACCACTGGCGGCGGATTTTGGTGAGGAGCTTCGTTGCGTCCGTCTTGTCCATCAGGATGGAGCGGGTGGACCAGCGATAGGGGAAAGCCAGCCGGTTGAGGTCGTCGAGCAGGCCGGGCGTGGTGACGCTCGGGAATCCGGTGATGGTGAGGACGCGCAGATGCGCGGCGCCGAGGCGCGGTTCGAGCCCGCCGGTCAGCGCCTCGTCGGCGAGCAGCGCGTCCAGATAGATCGGCGTCTCAGGCACGCGGACGCGATGCCGTTTGGTCGAGACCGCAGAATGGAGATAGGTCAGCGTTTCGCCGTCGGTGAGCCAGCGGCACTCCGGCATGAAGCCGTCCAAGAGGGCCAACACGCGGTCGGTGCGGTCGACGAAGCCGCGCACCAGCTCCCAGGGGTTGACCCCGGAAGTCTCGCGGCCCTCATAGAGCCAGCTTTCGGCGCGGGCGGCGTCCTCGGCCGGCGGCAGCCAGAGGAAGGTCAGATAGTAGTCCGAGACGAAGTGACTGCCTTCCTCCTCGAAATCGGCCTTGCGCTCGGCATCGACCAGCGCGGAGGCCGCGTCGGGAAAGACATCGTTCGGATAGGTGCCGGCCTCGGACCGCTGCGCCTCGACGAAGATCGCCCAGCCGGAGCCGAGGCGGCGCCGACCAGTTCGGCGGCGACAGCGGAGTCGAGATCCGGTCCGCGAAACTTCGCGCTGCGCTGGAACGAGCCGTCCTTGTTCAGCACGACGCCCTGGCCGACCAGCGCCATCCAGGGCAGGTAGTCGGCGAGGCGCGCGGCGGTGCGGCGATATTCGGCGAGGTTCATCATGGCGCGCGCCTCACACCGACAGGTGGCCGGGCACGCGCAGGTGCCGGCGTGCGACCTCCGCGAAGAGGGGATCGCGCTTTGCGGCCCACACGGCTGCGAGATGACCGACGGCCCAGATCAGGATGCCGGCGAGCCAGAGTTGGAGGCCTAGCCCCACCGCCCCG
>CAZBPO010000406.1:1917-2419 GCA_964493795.1 uncultured Flavobacteriaceae bacterium | reverse complement strand
CCGCATGGGCATGAAGCAGGGCCGCCTGTTCGAGAAGATCGGTGTCCATACCTCCACGGTTTTCGGCAGCTTCCCCGGCGATTTCGCCAAGCAGATCAAAGGCGCGGCCGAGGATCCCCGCTTCTGGGCCTCGGGCCTCAGCCTGATCTGCCACCCGCGCAATCCGCACGTGCCGGCGGTTCACATGAACACCCGCATGATCGTCACCACCGAAAGCTGGTTCGGCGGCGGGGCCGATCTGAACCCCACTCTGGACGCCCAGCGCGACCGCGCTCATCCCGACGCGGCCTTGTTTCACGAGCGCTTCAAGGCCGTTTGCGACCGCTTCGATCCCGCCTGGTACGCGCGATACGCCCAGTGGGCCGACGAGTATTTCTGGCTGCCCCATCGCGGCGAACCGCGTGGCGTCGGCGGCATCTTCTACGACCATCACGACAGCGGCGACTGGGCCCGTGATTTCGCTTTCACACAGGCGGTGGTGCGGAAGGCCTCGCCCACCGCC
>CAZBPO010000406.1:0-1907 GCA_964493795.1 uncultured Flavobacteriaceae bacterium | reverse complement strand
GTGGCGCGGCCGCTATGTCGAGTTCAATCTGCTCTACGATCGCGGCACCACGTTCGGCCTGAAGACGGGCGGCAATATCGACGCGATCCTGTCGTCCATGCCGCCGGTCGCAACCTGGCGCTGACGAGTTGATGTGACGCCCGTCACAAACCGGCCGCCACCTGACAAACGTCACGGGTGCGTGAACGGAAATTGGTTTACCGTCTCTCTGCTTCGCCACACGGCGGGGTTGGGGATGACGATGCGGATCTGGCTGCTTCTTCCTGTTCTGGCGCTGGTGATGGCTGGCGCCGTCGCGCTGTCCGCCAACGAACCCGGGCGGCTGGCGCAGAAAGGCCGCGCGGTCGCTGCGGTCGAGACCCCCGCGATGATGAACGACGCCTGTGTCTGGACGGCGGACACCGCCTCGGCCGAGGCCGACCCTTGCGGCGAGGCCGTTCATGCCGAGCGCCGCGCGTTCGTCTGGCCGGACGATCTCATCACCGTCACCGCCGACGCCGCCGTCGATGTCTGGCAAGCCACGGTCGGCTTCCTCACTGGCATCTACGACTATGTGTTCGAAAGCGAAGAGCCCGCCCGGGAAGCCGGCTCGTAAGCGTTAATCTCCGCTTAACGAAACGCTGGAGCCCGCCACCGGCGCGCGCTAGGCTTTGCCCTGACAGAACATGTGGGGCGAACGGGATGACCGACGACGAAATGTTCGTGCGGGCGGCGCTGAAGGACGATGCGGACGCTGTGGCGCGGATTTTCGTCGAGTCCTGGCGGGAATCCTATGCGGGCCTGCTGCCGGCCAACACGCTGGTTCGCCTGTCGGAAACCCGCCAGCGTCTGCTCTGGACCCGCGAAATCGCGCATCGCGGGCCGCATGACGGCGTGCTGGTGGCCGAGCACGACTATTACGGCGTCATCGGCTTCTGCAGTTTCGGCCCCGCGCGCGACCGCGCCGTCGGCTACGACGGCGAGGTCTATACGCTCTATGTCGATCCCAATCATGTCGGGCAGGGGGCCGGCCACCGACTGATGCGGGCGGCTTTCGCCAGGCTCCATGCGGACGGGTTCCGCTCCGCCGTCGTCTGGGCCTTGAAAGGCAATCCGGCGCGCTGGTTCTATGAAGGCGAGGGCGGGCGGCTGGTGGCGGAACGCCCGGGCGCCGTCGCGGGCAAGGCGGTGCGCGAGGTCGCGTTCGGCTGGGCCGACATAACCCCCGCGACCGGCTCCCGCGTCCTGTGACGCCGTCGATGCCGGGCGGCCCCAAGAACGTGGTCCTGCTGCTGTTCGACAGTCTCAACCGCCACATGCTCTCGGCCTATGGCGGCGGCGAAGCGTCGACGCCGAATTTCGATCGCTTCGCCGCCCGCTCGATGGTCTTCGACAATCACTATGTCGGCGCTTTGCCGTGCATGCCGGCCCGTCACGACATCCTCTGCGGCGCATGGGACTTTCTCTGGAAGCCCTGGGGTTCGGTCGAGCTGTGGGAAGACGGCATCGCTGCGCCGCTTGCGCGGGAAAAGGTGGTCAGCCAGCTCATCACCGATCACCCCCATCTCTTCGAGACGGGGGGCGAGAACTATCACGCCGATTTCACCGCCTGGGATTACCAGCGCGGGCACGAGGGCGACGCCTGGAAGACAGCCCACGACCCCAGCTGGACCGGCGCGCCCCTGATGGGCCGCAAGCATATGCCCTACGACAATTCGCGGGGCTGGTTCCGCGGCGAGGCCGATTTTCCGGGCCCGCGCACGATGGCCTCGGCGGCGCGCTGGATCGGCGACAACGCCGGACGCCACGACCGGTTCTTTCTTTTCGTCGACGAGTTCGACCCGCACGAACCCTTCGACACGCCCGACGACTATGTCAGGCTCTACGATCCCGACTGGGACGGCCCGCCGCTGATCTGGCCGCCTTAC
>CAZBPO010000405.1:0-2431 GCA_964493795.1 uncultured Flavobacteriaceae bacterium | reverse complement strand
GATGCCGCAGCAGCACTGGCCCGAATTGTAGAACGCGCCGTCGACCAGATTTTCGATCGCGAAATTGAGGTCGGCGTCGGCGCGGACATAGGCGGGGTCCTTGCCGCCCAGCTCCAGCCCCATCGTCGTGAACGTGCCGGCCGCCGCGCGCTCGATGGCGCGTCCGCCGCCGACGCTGCCGGTGAAGTTCACATGATCGACCGCGCCGCTGGCCAGCAGTTTCGAGGTCTGCTCGTGCGTCAGGTTGATGTTCTGGAACAGGCCCCTGGGGATGCCGGCCGCATCCATCGCCTGCTGGAAGCGCTCGCCCACCAGCAGCGTCTGCGAGGCGTGCTTCAGGATCACCGCGTTGCCGGCCATCAGGGCCGGGGCGATGGTGTTGACGGCGGTGAGATAGGGATAATTCCAGGGCCCGATCACCAGAACGATGCCCAGCGCCTCGCGGCTGACATAGCGGCGGAAGCCCTCTTTGGGGTCTTCCGGCAGGACGGGGGCCAGGCTCTTCTCTGCGATCGCCGCCGTATAGCGCACGCGCTCTTCAAAGCCTTTGAACTCGCCGCCATAGCGCACGGGGCGGCCCATCTGCAGCGCCAGTTCGGGCACGATCTCCTGGTTCAGCGCCAGCATCGCGTCGAGAAAGGCCATCACGCCCGCCACCCGTTCGGAAACGGGGCGCTTCGCCCAGGCGATCTGCGCTGCGTGGGCGGCGTCCAGCGCCGCCTCGATCGCCGCGTCGCTGGCCGGTTTGCGGCGCGCCACTTCGCGCCCGTCGATGGGGGAGATGCAGACGATGTCGTCCATGATTGTCCTCGCGCGTCCGGCCATCGCCGGCCGGCGTTCAGATGATCTCGAAATAGCGCGCCAGTTCCCAGTCCGTAATGGCCTTGCGGAACTCGCGCTCCTCCCATTTGCGGGTGGCGGCGTAGTGCTCGACGAACGCGTCTCCGAAAAGATCGCGCGCCGCACGGCTCGCCTCCAGCCGCTCCGCAGCTTCATACAACGTGCGCGGCAGGGCGCGATCTGACGGAAACTTGATGTCATAGGCGCTGCCGGCCACCGGCTCGCCCGGGTCGACGCGGTTCTCGATGCCCCAAAGCCCCGATCCGATCGCGCAGGCCAGCGCGACATACGGGTTAATGTCGGCGGCGGCGATACGGTATTCGACGCGCTGGCTTTTCGGCCCGCCGGGAATGACGCGCAGCGCCGTGGTGCGGTTCTCCACGCCCCATGTCGCATCGGTCGGCGCCCAGAAGCCGGGGATCAGGCGGGTATAGGAATTCACGGTGCAGGCGATCATCGCCAGAAATTCCGGCATCAGCTTCTGCTGGCCGCCGACGAACCAGCGCTGGATGTCCGACATGCCGTGCGGGCCGGCCACGTCGTGGAAGGCGTTGCCGCCATCCGCGCCGGTCAGCGAGACATGCAGATGGCCGGACTGGCCGGGCCAGTCCTTCGACCATTTCGCCATGAAGCTCGCCATCCAGCCGCGCTTCTGGGCCAGGATCTTGGTGAAGGTCTTGAACAGGGCGGCGCGGTCGGCGGCCTCCAGCGCCCCGGAATATTCGATCGCCGCTTCCAGAACGCCGGGACCGGTCTCGGTATGCAGGCCCTCCAGCGGCATCCGCATCGCCTCGCACTGGGCGATGAGGTCGCGATAGAAATCGGCGTGAACGCCGCTGCGCAGCATGGAATAGCCGAAAAAGCCCGGCGTGATGGGCTTCAGGCCCCGATAATCCTTGGCGCGCACGCTGTCGGGCGTTTCGTCGAACACGAAGAACTCGAACTCGGCGGCTGCATTCACGCGATAGCCCAGGTCTTCGGCGCGTTGCAGAACCCGGCGCAGCACGCCGCGCGGGCACACCGTCTCGGCCTTGCCCACGAACTCGGCGAGAAACAGCACCATCCCGTCTTCGCCCGGCAGGTCGCGGCAGGTATCGGGCAGGATGCGGACTTCAGCGTCGGGATAGGCGGTATGCCAGCCGGTGAAGCTGACATTGTCGTAGAGCTGGTCGTTGGAATCCCAGCCCAGCACCACGTCGCAGAACCCGAACCCCTTCTCCAGCGCCGAGAAGAACTTGTCGCGGCCCATATACTTGCCGCGCAATATGCCGTCACCGTCGAAAACGCCGACCTTCACATGGCTGAGGCCCCGCGCCTCGACGATCGCGCGGGCATCGGCGGCGGTTCTGACGTCGCGTGTATCCATGGCGGAACTCTTGCTGGGTCGGCGCGGAAGCGCGGCGTGATTTTTATTTATTACACTATTTCGACCAGCGAAACCCGCGCCGTTCCCATATCCTGAAGTCGTGACGACCGGTATCGGCCGAAGGGCTGAAACTCAAACCAGCTGCTTGTCGACCGTCACCGGCTTTTCCAGCCAGCCCGGCACGGGCAGGCCCTTTTCCCGCAGGAAAGCAGGGTTGAACAGCTT
>CAZBPO010000404.1:0-2432 GCA_964493795.1 uncultured Flavobacteriaceae bacterium | reverse complement strand
GCGCCGGCGACGATCCAGACGCCCGGTACGGTCGAGGCGGTGCACCCGGTGCGGGTCACCGTCACCCGCGACGGCGCTGACTGGCGCGCCGACTATGTCTTCGACCGGGATGCGCCGGCCTGGGCCTATTACGGATCGTCGCTGGTCATCGGGACGCGCGAGGCCTGGCGACCGCGGGACTGGACGGTCGTAACGCCGGGCGTCGTGCTGGAGCGCCACGGCGATCTCGACATTCTGAGGGCCGCCGATGGCGGCGACGTTCCCCGTAAGGTCTCGCTGCGGTTGTCGCCGCGCGGTGACAATCTGGAAGCGGACTATCCCGTCCTGATCTTCACGGATGGGTCTGTCGCGATGTTCGCCGGCGCGTTCGACGTGTTTGCGCTCGACCGCGCCGACCCGGCGTCGATGAGCCAGGATGACATCGCGGCGCGCAAGCGGGAGGGCGTCAACGCGCATGTGGCCTGGGAAGACCGCGCCGGTCCGGTTCTCGCCCACGGCCGGCGGCTGGAGAAAGCGACGACCGAGAAGGGCGACGCCTATGTCCTGTTCGGCGAGGCGCGGGTAAAGGAAGCCGACCGGATCGTGACAGTCGCCGATCCGCAATTGCCGGGCTGGATATCCGGTTCGGTCGAGACCTTCGCGCCGCAGATGGTCGACTATTATGCGGGCCGGCTGGGCAAGGGGCAGACGGACCGGCCGACGATCATGTCGACCTGGTATGGGCCGACGGCCGGGATCACCAGCTATGGCGGCAGCGTTCTGCCCGGCCTCATCGTGATGACGTTCGAGGGCAAGCAATTGCTGAGCGTCAAGGATAGCGTCCTGTCGGAAAATCGCTGGTTCATCGCGCACGAGGTGGCTCATTTCTGGCTGGGCCAGACCGTTCATGCCGAACATCCGGGCGAAACGTGGATCACCGAGGGCGGGGCCGATGTGATGGCGGTGCGGGCCGTGAAGGCTCTGGACCCGCGCTTCGATGCTGTGGGCGCGCTGCAGAAAGAGGTCGACGATTGCGTGACGCTGGCGGTGAAGCCTGTCGCGGGCGCAGGGCAGCGCGGCGAGCACCGTGCCTATTACGCGTGCGGCGCAGTGCTGGCTCTCGCGGCGGAAGCCTTGCAGAAGCGCAAGACCGGCGGCGACTGGTTCGACTTCCTCAAGCCGCTGATCGACGAGAACCGGGCCAATGGCGTGTTGACGCGCTCTGCCTGGCTGGCGCGGCTGTCGGCGCTTGGCGCGTCGGCGGATCTGCGCGCGGACATCGAGACCTTTCTCGATGCGGGCGTGAAGGACCCCAGGGCGTTCATCAGGACGCTGTTCGACCGGACGGGCGTGACCTATCGGATGGTGAAGGGCCGCATCGTGCTGGGCGAAGGCAAGGCCTGATCTGGCTCATACGCCCGTAGCTGCGGAAGACGCCCGTCGCCGGGCTTATCCACGATTCGTTTGGTCAGCGGGCGGACGAATCGTTGACAGACTCAGGCGCTAAGTCTGTGGTCGGGCCATGTACGCAATTTTAACGATTCCCGGCTGACCGATGAGCGCTTTCCTCGCTTTGGCGGAGACCGCCGACGAGAACCCCATCGACACGGTGGAGCAACTCGTCGCCGAGCAGGAATGGCCGTTCGAGCGGTGCGGCGACGGCGATTTGGCCGTGTGCGTGAGCGGATCGTGGTGCGACTATAATCTGGCCTTCACGCGCAGCGTCGAGATGGAGACGTTGACCCTGACCGCCGCGTTCGACTTTCGCGTGCCCAAGCCCCGGCGGGGCGAATTGTGCGTGCTGCTGTCGATGGTGAACGAACGGCTGGCGCTGGGGCATTTCGATCTGGCGGCCGGTGAGGGCATGATCCTGTATCGCGGCGCGATGCCGCTGGGCGGCGGGGCGCGAGCCGGCGCGGGCCAGTGCGAGCAGATGCTGCAGGCGGCGCTGGACGCCTGCGAGCGCTTTTATCCGGCATTCCAGTTCGTGCTGTGGGGCGGCAAGACCGCCGAGGAGGCGCTGGCCGGCGCGATCCTCGACTGCCGCGGCGAGGCGTGAGCCCTTCGATCCTGTTGATCGGCGCAGGCCGCATGGGCGCGGCGCTGGCGCGCGGCTGGATCGCCGAGGGGCGCGGCCCCGACATCGCGGCGATCGAGCCGAACGCCGATCCGGGTTTCGCCCGTGCGCTGAAGAAAGCCGGAGGGCGGCTGAACCCCGCCGCCCGGTCGGTCACGTCGCCCAAAGCGGTGGTGCTGGCGGTGAAGCCGCAAATGCTGGAAGGCGTGGCGCGCGACGCGGCGCGGTTCGCGGCGGCGCGGCCGGTCTTCATTTCAATCGCCGCCGGGGTCACGCTGAAAAGCCTTTCGGGCTGGCTGGGCGAGGGCGCGGCGATCGTAAGGGCGATGCCGAACCTGCCGGCCGCGATCGGGCAGGGGGCCAGCGTCGCGGCGGC
>CAZBPO010000403.1:0-2449 GCA_964493795.1 uncultured Flavobacteriaceae bacterium | reverse complement strand
CGGGCGCGCTGGCGGTGCGCGGCGGGCTTTAGCCGCCGATCACAAGGGCCGCGCCCGCGACAAGCGCCGCAGTCAGCATCAGCCAGCCGAGATTCTTTGCGAACGTCATTGTCCCATCCCCATAACGATCATGCCGGAAACGGCGCGGGACGCCAGCCGGTTCCGGCGGAAGCGGTTAAATCGTGATCGGTCTTAACGAAAAAGGCCGGGGATGTTCCCCGGCCTTCGCGAAGTTCCATCGTCGAAAGCCGCTCAGAACGGCCAGATGACGTCGATCAGCTGCTGGCCATAGCGTGGCTGCTGCACGTCGGTGATCTGGCCGCGGCCGCCATACGAGATGCGGGCCTCGGCGATCTGGGTGTGGTTGATGGTGTTGTCGTTGGCGATGTCTTCCGGGCGCACGATGCCGCCCACCAGCAGTTCGCGGACTTCATAGTTCACGCGCACTTCCTGTCGGCCCTGCACGACAAGGTTCCCGTTGGGCAGAACCTGCGTGACGATCGCGGCGATGGTCAGGTTGATTTCTTCCTTGCGGTCGACGCTGCCGGTGCCGCGGCTGGCGCTGTCGGAGTTCATCGACAGAAGCGAGGCGGGGTTCACGGCGTCGGGCAGCGCGCCGGCATAGTTGCCCTCGAAGCCCAGCAGGTTGGGCAGGCCGGATTTCTCGGAATTCGTGCGTCCGCGGGCCGAGGTGTTGGCGACCTTGGCCTCGTCGTCGATGGCGATGTTGATGGTCAGCACGTCGCCGACGCGGGCCGCGCGCTGGTCCTTGAAGAAGGTGCGGCTGCCTTCGCGCCACAGCGAGTTCGCCTGGTAGGCGACCTGTTCCTGCGCCGGCATCGGCACGGCGACGGGGCGGTAGTCGGGCGCCTGGGTCGGGTCCATCACGGGGGTCAGCGGCGGCGTCTGGCCGATCTGCTCCAGACGGTCGACCGTGTTGCAGGCGGCCAGGAGGCTGAGCGTGGCGGCGAGGCCGGCGAGGCGGACGATACGCATGGCTGTCTCCGTAGGTCTCAATTCAGGGCGGCGGCGTGGGCGCGCGAGACGTTCACCGCCCCCGAGCCGGTCACCACCGCGTCGATCTGCTTCAGCGACTGGGCGTTCACGACGGCCACGGTGTCGCCGAGGCCGCCGTCGGTCATGGCCCGGCCGCGCGAGGTCAGCTCGATGCCGGGGGCGCGGAAGACGATCATCACCGCGTCGCCCTTGCGCACGACCAGCGGCTTCTGCACGTCGCTTTCGCGCAGCGGCAGGCCGGCGCGCAGCTGGCGGCGGGCGGTGAAGCCGATCAGCTTGCCGGCGTCCTCCACCGAGCCGCGCGGCACGCGCGAGGCGGCCATGCGCACGAAGATCACGTCGTCGGACGCCACCGTCTCGCCGGTCTTGAGCGCGCGCGTCAGCACCGGCACGTCCAGCCCGTGTTCGACCTTGCCCTGCAGGCCATAGAGGCGGCCCGACCCCAGCCGCACCTGCACGACGAAGCGGCCGGTCTCGGCGCTGTAGTCGATCTTCGCCAGGTCAAGCGTTTCGGGGTCGATGCCGCGCGGCACCCGGCCGACCAGCGAGACCGCGCCGTCCTCGGGCGCGCCCTTGGCGATCAGCTGGTCCAGCACCGCTTCCTCCAGCGTCAGCGCGGCGGCTGGCGCGAAGGCGGCGAGGGCGGCGAAGACGAATGCGGCGATCCTCATGGCTCAGCCTCTCAGACGCGATGCCATCGACATCATCTCGTCGGAAGCCGAGATGACCTTGGCGTTCATTTCATAGGCGCGCTGCGCCGTGATCAGGCTGGTGATCTCGGCCACCGGATTGACGTTGGCGGTCTCAAGGAAGCCCTGCCGGATCTGGCCATAGCCCTGCGTGCCCGGCTGGCCGACTACGGCGGGCCCGCTGGCCGCCGTCTCGTAGAACAGGTTGTCGCCCGCCGCTTCCAGGCCGCCTTCGTTCACGAAGATCGCAAGGTCGAGCTGGCCGACCTGCTGCGGCGCGGTCTGGCCGGGCAGGCGCACCGTCACCTGACCCTGCGCGCTGATGGCGACGTCGGTGGCGTCCTGGGGAATGGTGATGCCGGGCTGCACCAGGAAGCCGTCGGGGGTGACCAGCTGGCCCTCCGCCGACCGGCCGAGCGCCCCGGCCCGTGTATAGGCTTCCGCGCCCGCCGGCGTCTGGATGCGCAGATAGCCGCGGCCCTCGATGGCGATGTCGTAGGGGTTCTCGGTGAAGTTGAGGTTGCCCTGTTCGGTGATGCGATAGACGGCCGCAGGCTTCACGCCGACGCCGATCTGGATGCCGTAGGGAACGATGGTGCCGGCGGTCGAGGTGGTCGCGCCGGGCCGTTCGAGGTTCTGGTAGAGCAGATCCTGGAACTCGGCGCGCTGGGCCTTGTAGCCCGTCGTGTTCATGTTCGCGATGTTGTTCGAGATGACCTCGACGTTGAGCTGCTGCGCCAGCA
>CAZBPO010000402.1:0-2454 GCA_964493795.1 uncultured Flavobacteriaceae bacterium | reverse complement strand
CTGGCGGCGGGGCAGCTCCTGCCCCGCAAGACGATCGACCCGGATGGCCTGGCTCGCCTGCACCGACACAGCTGGCCCGGCAACGTGCGCGAGCTTGAGAATCTGGCTCAACGCCTGGCCGCGCTCTACGCCGAAGACACGATCAATGGCCGCATCATCGGTCTGGAGCTGGACCCGACCAGCCGGCGTGATGAAGCGCCGCCACCCGAATCGCAAAGTCTCTCGGGCGCGGTCGAGGTGTATCTCCAACGCCACTTCACCGACCATGCGGCGGCCGGCTTGCCGCCGGACGGCCTCTATGACCGGATTCTGGAACAGGTCGAGCGCCCGCTGCTGGTCGCCGCACTCGTCGCGACAAAGGGCAATCAGATCAAGGCCGCGAAACTGCTGGGCCTCAACCGGAATACGCTGCGCAAGAAGATCAAGCTTTTGAACGTGACCCTTGTGCGCTGAGCTCAGTGATGCAATGAAGCAACGGCCGTGGTTTCACGGCAACGAGCCTGTCCAAGCCGCCGTTCAGAGTAGCTGAAGCCGTGACAGCCGCAGATTTCTCGCCCCTCGAGGGGTTGTCGAGCGACCAGGACGAACGCCCCGGCGGCATCCGTCAGTGGATGCTCGAACTGGTGGTCGGCGTGGTCGCGTTCGCGACCGCCGTCGCCTCTTATCTCGTCCTCAGCGGGGCCGGCCCGGTCGACCCCGACGCCGGCAATGTCGGCATTCTGCTGGGCGTCAACATCTTGCTGGCGCTGGTGCTGATCTCCGCGATCGCCTGGCGTCTTTTCAATCTGTCGCGCAGCCGCGGCACGGGCGTCGCCGGCGCCCAGCTTCACGTCCGCATGGTGATGATCTTCGCCGCCATTGCCATCGTGCCGACCGTGATGGTGGCGCTGTTCTCGGCGGTGATGCTCAATCTCGGCATCAATTCCTGGTTCAGCGACCGCGTACGCACGGCCATCGAAAACGCCGCGAGCGTGGCGCAAGCCTATGTCTCCGAGCACAAGCAGTCGATCCAGTCCGACGTTCTGGCGCTGGCCGCCGACGTGAACCGCCAGCTGGTCATGGCGGTGAGCGACCCGGCCGCCTTCCAGCAATATCTCTATCAGAAGACCGAAGACCGGAACCTGTCGGCCGCTGCGGTGCTCGACGGCTCCGGCCGCTTCGTGACCGGCGCGCGCCGCACCCTGATGGTCGAGGTCGAAGCGCCGCCGCTCAGCGACTTCCAGCGCGCCGGGACGGGCAGCGTGGTGATCCTGGCCGACAGCTACGACGATCGCGTCCAGGCGCTGGTCAAGCTCGACGCCTATATCGACCGCTATCTGCTGGCCATCCGCTATGTCGATACGAAGGTGCTGGCGAACCAGCGCCAGACCGTGGCGGCGGCCCGTGAATACGAAACGCTGGAAAGCAACCGCACATCGGTTCAGCTCGCCTTCGCCGCCGTCTATGCGGTGGTCGGCCTCTTGATGTTGCTGGCCGCCGTGTCGCTTGGACTGAACGCGGCGAACCGGATCGTTCAGCCCATCGGCCGCCTGATCGGCGCGTCGGAACGGGTCAGCGCGGGCGACCTTACCGCGCGCGTCCGCACCGCAGGCGTGGACGGCGAGCTCGCCAATCTCAGCAACGCCTTCAACCGCATGACGTCCGAGCTTCAAAGCCAGCAGGAAGAGCTGGTTGAGACCAACCGCATCGCCGAAGACCGCCGCCTCTTCGCCGAAGCGGTCCTGTCGGGCGTCTCGGCGGGCGTGATCGGTCTTGACGCGCTGGGGCGGGTCGACGCGGCCAATCCCACAGGCGCGCTCTTTCTCGGCGCGCAGCCGTCAGAGCTGACCGGGAAGCCGATCGAAGAGATCGCGCCCGAAATCGCCGGCATCCTGGCCGAGGCGCGCGTCAACGCCGACGGCCGCGCCTCGGGCCAGCTCGATATCGTGCGCGGCGGCAGGACGCGCAATCTGTCGCTGCGCGTGACCTCGGAACGCACCGACGGCCGGCGCACCGGCTTCGTCATCACCTTCGACGACATGACCGATCTCGTCGCCGCCCAGCGGAGCGCCGCCTGGGGCGACGTCGCCCGCCGCATCGCGCACGAGATCAAGAATCCGCTGACGCCCATCCAGCTTTCGGCCGAGCGGCTGCGGCGCAAATACGGCCGCGAGATCGTCAGCGATCCCGATGTCTTCGAACAATGCACGCAGACCATCATCCGCCAGGTCGGCGATATCGGGCGCATGGTGGACGAGTTCTCGTCATTCGCGCGCATGCCCGTGCCGATCGTGCGCGAAGAAGATGCGGGCGATCTGGTGCGCCAGGCGGTGTTCCTGCAAAGCGTCGGCAACCCCTCGATCGACTACCGCGTCGACGCGCCCGAGGGCGCCGTGACCCTGATCTGCGACGGACGGCTTGTCGCGCAGGCCCTGACCAACGTGCTCAAGAACGCCGCCGAGGCCGTGAACGCCA
>CAZBPO010000401.1:0-2509 GCA_964493795.1 uncultured Flavobacteriaceae bacterium | reverse complement strand
CCGACCCCGATCGCGAAGGCGAAGCCATCTCCTGGCACCTGCTCGAAATCCTGAAAAAGAAGGGCGCGCTCAAAGGCGTCGGCGTCGAGCGCGTCGTCTTCAACGCCATCACCAAGTCCGGCGTCGCCGACGGCATGTCGAACCCGCGCCAGATCGACCAGGAGCTTGTCGACGCCTATCTCGCGCGCCGGGCGCTCGACTATCTCGTCGGCTTCAATCTCTCGCCCGTGCTGTGGCGCAAGCTGCCCGGCTCGCGCTCGGCCGGCCGCGTCCAGTCCGTCGCGCTTCGCCTCATCTGCGACCGCGAGATGGAGATCGAAGCGTTCCGGCCCGAAGAATACTGGACCGTCGACGCCGATCTCGGCGCTCAGGCCGGCGTCTTCACCGCGCGCCTTGTCGGGCTCGACGGGCAAAAGCTCACGCAGATGTCGCTGCGCAACGCCGAAGATGCCGCGCGCGCCAAGGCGGCCATCGAAAAGGGCCCCATCGCCGTCGCCTCGGTGGAATCCAAACCCGTCCGCCGCAATCCCTATCCGCCCTTCATCACCTCGTCGCTGCAGATGGAGGCCGCGCGCAAGCTCGGCTTCTCGGCCAAGCGCACCATGCAGGTCGCACAGCGGCTCTATGAAGGCGTCGATCTCGGCGGTGAGACGGTCGGCCTCATCACCTATATGCGCACCGATGGCGTCGATCTCGCGCCCGAGGCCGTCATGGCGCTGCGCGACATGGTCAAGCGCGAGTATGGCGAGCGTTATCTCCCCAACAGCCCGCGCATGTACAAATCCAAGGCCAAGAACGCGCAGGAAGCGCACGAGGCCATTCGCCCGGCCGATCCCTCGCGCCGCCCCCAGGACGTCCGGCGCTATCTCGACGACGATCTCGCCCGCCTCTACGAACTCATCTGGAAGCGCGCCATGGCGTGCCAGATGGAGGCCGCCGAGTTCGAGCGCACCACCGCCGAGATCACGGCGGGCGCGGCCCAGCTGCGCGCCACCGGCTCGGTCCAGCTCTTCGACGGCTTCCTCACGCTCTATCAGGAAAGCCGCGACGACGACGCCTCCGACGACGAAGACGGCCGCCGCCTGCCGCGCCTCGTGCCCGGCGAAACGCTGCGCCTCGACGCGGTCCGCACCGATCAGCACTTCACCGAGCCGCCGCCGCGCTTCTCGGAAGCCTCGCTGGTGAAGCGCATGGAAGAACTCGGCATCGGCCGTCCTTCCACCTATGCCTCGATCATCGCCGTGCTCGGCGACCGCCAATACGTCACGCTCGACAAAAAACGTTTCCAGCCCACCGACAAGGGCCGCGTCGTCACTGTCTTCCTCAAGCGCTTCTTCGCCCGCTACGTCGAATACGATTTCACGGCCGACCTGGAAGAAAAGCTCGACGAGGTCTCGGCCGGCGATCTCGACTACAAGAAACTGCTGCGCGATTTCTGGACAGATTTCATCGCCGCCATCGGCGAAACGAAAGAGCTGCGCATCACCGAGGTCATCGACGTCCTCGATGAACAGCTCGCGCCCCATCTCTTCCCGCCCAAGGAAGACGGCTCCAACCCGCGCCTCTGCCCCACCTGCGGCACCGGCACGCTGGGCCTGCGCCTCGGGCGTTTCGGCGCGTTCCTCGGCTGCTCCAACTATCCTGAGTGCGGCTTCACGCGGCCTCTGGCGCAGGGCGGCGAAGGCGACGCCGCCGGCGCGCAGGGCGACAAGATGCTCGGCGTCGACGAGGCGACCGGCGACGAGATCTGGCTGAAATCCGGCCGCTTCGGCGCTTACGTTCAGCGCGGCAAGGAAAACGGCACGAAAGACGACAAGCCCAAACGCTCGTCATTGCCCAAGGGCCGCAACGCGCAGGAGCTGACGCTCGACTACGCGATCAAGCTGCTCAACCTGCCGCGCGAGGTCGGCCTGCATCCTGAAAACGGCAAGCCCATCACCGCCGCGCTCGGCCGCTTCGGGCCCTACATCGCCAACGATGGCACCTACGCCAATCTGGAAAGCTTCGAAGACATCTTCACGGTCGGCCTCAATCGCGCCGTCGATCTGATCGCCGACAAGAAGGCCAAAGGTCCGGGCAAGCGCTTCGGCGCGCAGGCGCTCAAGGAACTCGGCGCGCATCCCGATGACGGCGAACCCGTCAAGGTGATGAAGGGCAAATACGGCCCCTATGTCAGCCACGGCAAGGTCAACGCGACCATCCCGAAAGAGATGAACGCCGAAGCCATCACGCTCGACCAGGCCCTCCCCCTGCTGGCCGCCAAAGCCCCGGCCAAAAAGGCCAAAGCCGCCCCGAAAAAGAAAGCCACGGCCAAAAAGCCGGCCGCGAAAAAAGCGACGTCGAAAAAACCCGCCGCCAAAAAGCCGGCCGCCGCAAAGCCAGCCGCCAAAAAACCCGCCCCAAAAGCCAAGGGCTGACGCGCCTACGGCGTTGCGCCGGTTTTGCGGCACACCCTCTTGTCATCCCGGGCGGAGGCGCGGCACGCGCCGCAGACCCGGGACCCAGAAGC
>CAZBPO010000400.1:0-2534 GCA_964493795.1 uncultured Flavobacteriaceae bacterium | reverse complement strand
CGACTGGCCGGAAGGCTTCTGCCGCCGCGACATAGGCTGGCGCGAAGTGGCCCGCGAGCGGGGTTAGGCCCTCTCCCTCTGTCATCCCTGGGTTCCGCTGCGCGGCCCCGAGGATGACATCTATCAAGCGAGGCTCGAACCGAGCTCGGCGAACCCGCGCTCCGCCGCGATCTCAGCCGCCGCCTTGCCGTCCGCAGTCCGCGCCGCCTTGTCCGCGCCGGCGGAGATCAGGGTGCGGCACAGGCCCTCATTGCCCCGGCTGGCCGCCAGGTGCAGCGGCGTAACGCCGCCGCCCGCCGCGAAACCCGCATCCGCGCCAGCGCCCAATAGCGCCGCGATCGCCCCCGCGTCGCCTTTGCCGGCGATGGCGGCATGCAGTGGCTGGTTCGCCATCGGGTTCGCGCCGATGGCCGCGACGTCCGCGCCTGCGGCCAGCAGCACGCGCACGGTCGGCGCGTGCCCCATGAAGGCGGCGAGATGCAGCGGCGTCCACCCGTCATGGCCGTGAGCCGATAGGGAGGCCCCGGCCACCACAAGCGCGGCGGCGCGCTCGGCATCGCCCATCGCGGCGGCTTCGTGCAGGTCGGGCGCGTAACCGGCGGCCACAAGCGCGGCGGGAACATCCGCCATGCCGGGATACAGCGCCTGGAGCAGAGGCGAGCCCGGCGGATGCGGCGTTCCGGCGGGAAGCGCGCCGATCGCCGCGAGCGCCGCCGGCTCATCATTCGCCTCGATGGCCGACATGACGTGTGCGTAAGCTTGCATCGCGGCTTTCCGTTGAGGGGGTAGCGAAGCCTCGCGGGCGAGGCTAAGCGTAATTCCATTGTCATCCTAGAGCCGCCGGCAGAAGCGGCGCTTCATCACAGGGAACGCCATGTCCGACACCACGCCGTCCCGGCAGGAACAGTTCAGCGGCACCAAAGAGGTCGTCGAGCAGCATCGCATCGACGAAACGAAGCTGGCCGCATGGCTGGCGGAGAACGTCACGGGCTATGAAGGCCCGCTGACCGTGCGCCAGTTCAAGGGCGGCCAGTCGAACCCGACCTACCAGCTGGTCACCCCCAACAACAAATACGTGCTGCGCCGCAAGCCGCCGGGCAAGCTGCTGCCCTCGGCGCATGCAGTCGATCGCGAGTTCCGCGTGATCTCGGCGCTCTACGCGGTCGGCTTTCCCGCGCCGCGCACCTACGCGCTGTGCGAGGACGAAAGCATCCTCGGCACCATGTTCTACGTGATGGACTGCGTCGAAGGGCGCGTGCTGTGGGAGCCGACCCTGCCCGGCTACACGCCCGAACGCCGCGCCGCGATCTGGGACGCGCAGAACGCCACGCTGGCCCGCCTGCACCAGATCGACTACGTCGCTGCCGGGCTGGAGGATTTCGGCAAGCCCGGAAACTATTTCGCGCGCCAGATCAGCCGCTGGGGCAAGCAGTATGTCGCGTCCGAGACCGAGAAGATCGAGTCGATGGACAAGCTGATGGCCTGGCTGCCGAACAACATCCCGCCGGGCGAGCGCAACGCCGTCGTCCATGGCGACTATCGCATCGACAATATGATCCTGTTCCCGGATCGCGACGAAGTCGCCGCGGTGCTGGACTGGGAGATTTCGACCATCGGCGATCCGCTGGCCGACTTCACCTATCACCTGATGCAGTGGCGCATGCCGGCCGGCGGCACCGGCGGCGGCACGGGCAGCCTGTCGGGCGCGAACCTGAAAGAGCTGGGTATCCCCAGCGAAGAGGAATACGTCGCCAAATACTGCGAGCGCACCGGCCGCGAAGGGATCGACAATCTCGACTACTACTTCGCGTATAATTTCTTCCGCATCGCCGGCATCCTTCAGGGCATCGCCGGGCGCGTGCGCGACGGAACCGCGGCCAGCGCCCATGCCGTCACCATGTCGTCGAACGTGAAGCCGCTTGCCGATCTCGGCTGGCTCTACGCCCAGAAAGCCGGCGCGGTATGAGCGCCCCGCTGGGGGCGCTCGCCTCCGACGCCAATGCCGGGGCGGTGCGCGACGTGCACCGCTTCGAAGAGACGCGGCTGAAGGACTGGCTGGCCGCGCATATCGACGTCTCGGGCGGCTTCTCGGTGCGCCAGTTCTCCGGCGGGCAGTCGAACCCGACCTTCCTGATCGAGACCGGCGGGCGCAAATACGTGATGCGCAAAAAGCCGCCGGGCACGTTGCTGAAAAGCGCGCATCAGGTCGACCGCGAGTATCGCGTGATGAAGGCGCTCGCCGGCACCGGCGTTCCGGTGCCGGCCATGCGCGCGTTGTGCGAGGACGAGAGCGTCGTCGGCACGGCGTTCTACGTGATGGACTTTCTGGAAGGGCGCATCTTCCGCGATCCGGAGCTGCCCGAGGTGACGTCGGGCGAGCGGGCCGCGATCTACGACGAGATGAACGTCGTTCTGGCGCGCCTGCACGCGGTCGATCATGCGGCCATCGGGCTCGCCGATTTCGGCCGTCCCGGCAATTATTTCGAACGGCAGATCGCGCGCTGGATCACGCAGTATCGCGGTGCGGAGACCGA
>CAZBPO010000399.1:0-2541 GCA_964493795.1 uncultured Flavobacteriaceae bacterium | reverse complement strand
GGTCATGATGGGCGCCGAGCGGCGCTCCATGGTGATGAGCGAAGACGAAAAGCGCCTGACCGCCTATCACGAAGGCGGGCACGCGCTGGTCGCGATGAACGTTCCCTCGACCGATCCGGTGCATAAGGCGACGATCATCCCGCGCGGCCGGGCGCTGGGCATGGTCATGCAGCTGCCCGAGCAGGACAAGCTGTCGATGTCGCGCCAGCAGATGCATTCGCGTCTGGCGATCCTGATGGGCGGCCGCGTGGCGGAAGAGGTGATCTTCGGCCATGACGCGGTGACCTCGGGCGCGTCGTCCGATATCGACGCGGCCACCAAGCTGTCGCGCGCGATGGTGATGCGGTGGGGCCTGTCGGACAAGCTGGGCCCGCTGGCCTATGGCGATCAGCAGGAAGAAGTCTTCCTTGGCTATTCGATGGGCCAGAAGAACCATATGTCGGACGAGACGGCGCGCATCATCGACGCCGAGGTCCGTGCGATCGTCGAGGGCGGCTATAACAAGGCGCGCGAGATCATCGAGACCAAGCGCGACCAGCTGGAGATCATCGCGCAGGGCCTGCTGGAATATGAGACTCTGTCTGGCGAGGAGATCGCCGGCCTGCTGAAGGGCGAGAAGCCGAACCGCGACGAGCCGGAAGAGCAGGAAGTGGTTCGTCCGCAGTCGTCGGTGCCGACCGGCGGCCGTGGCAAACCGGCCGGCGGCTTTGGCGACGCCGCGCCGCAGCCGGGCTGAGGCGGGGTGCGTCCTTCGAGACACGCCTTTCAGGCGCGCCTCAGGATGAGGACGGTTTAGATGAACCCCGGTGCAACGCGCCGGGGTTTTTCGTATCTGGGGTCATGACCACGCTTTTCGGCATCCTCAACATCACGGCGGATTCGTTTTCGGATGGGGGGCGGTATCTCGATCCGGCGGCGGCGCTGGCGCAGGGGCGCGCGCTGATCGAGGGCGGGGCGGATGTGCTGGATATCGGCGCGGCGTCGTCCCATCCCGATGCGGCGGCGGTGGGTGCAGCGACGGAGATCGCGCGGTTCGGCCAGGTCGTGCCGGCGCTGATGGCCGAAGGCGCGGCGGTGTCGATCGACAGCTTCGAGAGCGAGGTGCAGCGATGGGCGCTGCACCTCGGTGTCGCCTGGCTGAACGATATTCACGGGTTCGCGGACGCGGCGCTGTATCCCGAACTGGCCGACAGCGATGCCGGGCTGGTCGTGATGCATGCCGTGCAGGCGCAGGGCATCGCGACCCGCCTGGACGTGCCGCCGGATGCGATCATGGCGCGGATGTTCGAGTTCTTCGATCAGCGCCTGGCGGCGCTGGAACGGGCGGGTGTGGCGCGCAGCCGGATTGTGCTGGACCCCGGCATGGGGTTCTTTCTGGGCACGAACCCCGAGACCTCGCTGGAGGCGCTGCGGCGTCTGCCCGAACTCAAGGCGCGTTACGGCCTGCCGTTGCTGGTGAGCGTGTCGCGCAAATCGTTCATCCGCGCGCTGGCGGGGCGAAGCGTCGCCGAGGCGGGCGCGGCGACGCTGGCGGCCGAACTGTTCGCCGTGGCCCAGGGCGCGGAGATGATCCGCACGCATGATCCGCGTGCGTTGACGGATGCGCTGAAGGTGACGGCGGCGCTGGGGGGTATGCCCCCTCCGCCGGCTGCGCCGACGCCTCCCCCGTAAGGACGGGGGAGGAAAGGGCGCGGGAAAGTCAGTCTTCGAATTGCGGCCAGTCGGCGTCGCAGAGGCCGCCTGTCGACTCGCTGAGCAGGAAGGCGGCGTGGTCGTCTTTGGGGTCGATCCGCACATAGGCGTCGGCATCTTCCTCGGCCCCCGGCGGCGGGGGATATTCGACCGAGAAGCCTTCCGCGTTCACGATCTTGATGCGGCCGTCGTCCTGAAGCAGGGCGTTGAACAGGCCGCCATCGCCCTCGATGCCGCATTCGAGCATTTTCGACGAGCCGGTGCGGCAATAGGCGGGGCCGAGCGCGACGCGGTCGTCGCCTTTCAGGGTCACCGCGACGATGGCCGAAAAAGCGGGGGAATCGGCGTATTGATCCCATAGTTTCTGGGGCTCGGGCTCGCCCTGAAAGATCTTTTCCGGGACATAGGTGAGGGCGATGGCCGTCACCTTCTGCCTGGGGTGCTTGGCCATATGATCGGCGTCATAGGCGCGCGCGTAGCAGAAGGGCTTCGCGCTATCGATCCAGCCGACGATGGGCGGTTCGGTGCGGGCCGGGGGTGAGTCCTGCGCGAGCGCCAGCGGCGCGGTCAGGAGCGTAAGGATCGCGACACTGGCACGGATCATGCTATGCAACTCTCGATCAGGTGTGTGGCTACAGAGTAGGACGGAACGGCGTGACGCGCAGCTATTTCGGCACGGACGGCATCAGAGGCACCGCCAATCGCGGCAATATGACGGCGGACGTGGCGCTGAAAGTAGGACAGGCCGCCGGACGGCTGTTCAAGCGCACCGATGGCGTGCACCGCGTGGTGATCGGCAAGGACACCCGCCTGTCGGGCTATATGGTGGAGAACGCGCTGACGGCCGGC
>CAZBPO010000398.1:0-2561 GCA_964493795.1 uncultured Flavobacteriaceae bacterium | reverse complement strand
CCCCTTCACCGCCAATGCGCGTGCGCGCACCATCGCGGAGAAGGACGGGTTCGTGAAGATCCTGGCCGACGCCAAAACCGACCGGGTGCTCGGCTGCCACATCATCGGGCCGGAAGCCGGCACGTTGATCATGGAAGTCGCCGTCGCGATGGAGTTCGGCGGATCGTCCGAAGACATCGCGCGCACCTGTCACCCGCATCCGACGCTGACCGAAAGCGTGCGGCAGGCGGCGATGGGCATCGAAAACCGCATCATGCAGATGTGAGCGGCGCGGCGTTCCATATCGCGCGCGCCCGTCACCACGATCTTACCGAGGCGGCGGCGCTGTATCATCGCGTCGCCACCGCCGCCTTGCACTGGATGCCGCCGAACAGCTTCACGCCCGAAGTGTTCCTTGAGCAGGCCCGGTACGAGACGGTCTGGCTCGCCTGGGAGGAAGGCCGGATCGCAGGTCTCGCGGCGCTCTATGAGCCCGACAGTTTCCTGCATTCGCTCTATGTCGATCACGGCCGTCAGGGCCGGGGGATCGGCCTGGCGCTTCTGAATGTCGTGGCCGCGGCGGCTCAGGGTCCGCTTTCGCTGAAGGTCGAGGAGCAGAACGCCGGCGCGCGGCGCTTCTATGCGCGCGAGGGCTTCCGCGAGATCGAAACCGGCATGTCGGACGGGTCGCGCTGGATCTTGCTTTCCAGGTGATCGCGTCAGCCTGCGAAAAAGTTCCATCCGTTAGGCATTCTCAGTCCGGCGCGGCCCTGATGGCCCGGCGTTTCGCGCGGCGCGATCGTTCAAATTGCGCGCATTGCGTTTACCGGATGTGAGGCGCGGCCATGATATGCCGCCAGCTATGCGTGTGTTCGCTTACATCGCGGCTTTCGGGCTGATCGTGCTGGTTGGGTATCACCTGATCAACGAAGGCTATGACAGCTTTCTCCAGCAGACGCATTCGCGGCTGCTGGCGCAGATCCTCACGCTCGGCACGCTCGGCCTTACCTGCATCGCGACGCTTTGGGCGGTCAAACGGCTGCCCTGAAATCAGGCTGGCCCGGCGCGGGCCGCGTCGTACACCGCCAGCAGCTTGGCCTCGTCGACCGCCGTATAGCGCTGGGTCGTGGAGAGCGAAGCGTGCCCCAGCAGGTCCTGGATCGCACGCAGATCTCCGCCGTTCTGAAGCAGATGCGTCGCAAACGAGTGGCGCAGGGCGTGCGGCGTCGCGCCGGGGCCCAGACCCAGCTGGATGCGCAGCGTCTCCATCAGTTTCTGGATCGGCCGGGGTCCTAGCGGCTTGCCGGTCTTGCTGAGGAACAGCGGCCCTGATTTCTCGATAGGGAAAGGGCACAGCGTCATATATCGGGCGATCGCCGCGCCGATGGCGGGCAGCAGCGGCACGACCCGCTCGCGGCCGCCCTTGCCGGTGACGCGCAACGCGCTGACGGCGGCGTCCGCGCCGGTCAGCGCCAGCGCCTCGGAAATACGCAGGCCCGCGCCGTAGAGCAGCGTCAGCACGGCCTCGTCGCGCGCCCGCTCCCAGGGCTCGCCGGCAAGGCCGCGTCCCGTCGCGCCGGCTTCCATCAATGTCTGCTGCGCGGCCTCCGCCGCCAGCGGCCGTGGCAGGGTGCGCGGCTGCTTCGGGGCGGCGACCTGCATCAGCGCGGCGTTGGCGATATCCTTGCGGCGTTCCAGAAAGCGATGAAAGGCGCGTACCGAAGCGAGGTTGCGGGCCAGCGAGCGCGAGGACAACCCGTCGGCCCGACGCGCCGCCATGAAGGCGCGCAGATCGCCGGCCGTCAGCCGCTTCAGCGCTTCGGCGTCCGGCGCGCCGCCCAGATGGCGCACCAGGAAGTCCAGCCAGCGTTCCACGTCATCGCCATAGGCGCGCACGGTGCGCGGGCTCGCCCGTTTTTCGGCGGCCAGAAAAGTGAGCCACTCGGCATAGAAAGCTTGGGCGGACATGACGCCATGGTGCCGCCCGCCGCCTTAACGGGCGTTAAAGAATGGTCTGCCCGGTCTTCGCCCAGTCGGCCAGGAAGGCGTCGAGCCCCTTGTCGGTCAGCGGGTGCTTGACCAGATCGCGCAGCACGTTCGGCGGCACGGTGGCGACGTCGCTGCCGGCCAGCGCGGTCTGCTTCACGTGCTCCTGCGAGCGGATCGAGGCCGAAAGGATCTCGGTCTTCAGCGCGCCGTAATTGTCATAGATGCGGCGGATGTCGCGGATCAGCTGCATGCCGTCCTCGCCGATATCGTCCAGCCGGCCGATGAAGGGCGAGATATAGGCCGCCCCCGCCTTGGCGGCGAGCAAGGCCTGATTGGCCGAAAAGCACAGCGTCACGTTACAGGCGACGCCTTCCGACGACAGCGCCTTGCAGGCTTTCAGCCCGTCCCAGGTGAGGGGCAGCTTGATCGCCACGTTCGGCGCGATGCGGCGCAGCACCGCCGCCTCCTTCAGCATCGTCTCCACGTCGGTCGCGGTGACCTCGGCGCTGACCGGGCCGGGCACGGCGGCGCAGATCTCGGCGATCACGTCCAGGAACTTGCGTCCCGACTTGGCGATCAGCGACGGGTTGGTG
>CAZBPO010000397.1:0-2571 GCA_964493795.1 uncultured Flavobacteriaceae bacterium | reverse complement strand
ATCTCGCGGCCGCCGGTCAGCACGTTTTCGTATCTGTGGATCGGGCTGAACGCCGCCTTTTTCCTGTGGGACAAGATCGGCGGCGGTTTCGTGACGGGGCTCGCAGCGATCGCCCATATCGGCGGGTATGTTGCGGGTCTGTATCTCGCGGGGTTCCTGGTCAAGGGCGCGCGTCCGCGTTCCTGGCCGCCCCGGTCTTGAAGCGCCCCCCAGGCGGGACCACCTAGTAGTTTCAGGAGGGTTTTGACCGATGACGACCGCTTCCCCCGCCGAAAACGGCCTGACGCCGGCTTCCGAGCAGCCCCGGACCGGGCGCGGCTATCCGTTCCGCAAGCTTTTGATCAGCGTGTTGATGTTCGCCCTGTTCTGGCTCTCGTTCTGGGCGGCGCTGTTCGTGGCGATCGCGCAGTTCGTCATCAGGGCGTTCGACGCCGACGCAAGCGAGGATCTGAGGCAGTTCGGCGGTCGTCTGGGCGTCTATATCGGCCAGATCGTCGCCTATATGACCTTCGCGCGCGACGAAGCGCCGTTCCCGTTCGCGGCCTTTCCCAAGGCCTGACGCGCGGCTGAAGGCCTTGTCTTGACGCGCGCTTTGCGCGTGCGGGATGATGCCTTCAGGGGATAACGAGCGGAGCTTATCGTTTCATGCCAGCGGTTCGGGCCGCCATTTTGTGCGGCGGCGCAGGAACCCGCCTGTGGCCGGTTTCCAACGATGCGGCGCCCAAGCAGTTCCATCCGCTGGTCGGTGAAATGTCGCTGCTCAGCGCCACGGTGGCGCGGGCGATGGCCCTTCCGCATGACCGGCCACCTTTGATCATCACCAACGCCGCGTTCGCCGCCGAGGCGCGCGCGCACGCGGCCGCAGGCGGCGCAGCCGACGCGGCGCTGCTGCTTGAACCTTCACCGCGCAACACCGCCCCGGCCGCCGCGTTCGCCGCGCACGCTGCGCTGGCCGACGACGAGGGCGCGATCCTGGCGCTGCTGGCTTCCGATCATCACATCGCGGACGGCGACGGCTTCACGCGGGTGATCGGCGAGGCGGCGCAGCTCGCCGCGATGGGCCGTTTCGTGGCGCTGGGCATTGCGCCGACCTCGCCGCATACCGGCTATGGCTATATCCGGGCCGGCGCGGCGCGCGCGCCGGGCTTCGATGTGGCCGAATTCGTCGAAAAGCCTGATCTTGCGACGGCTGTGAAGTTCATCACCTCCGGCGGCTATTACTGGAACGCGGGCATTTTCGTGTTCCGCGCGCGCGATTATCTGACCGAGCTTGAGGCCCATCGTCCTGATATCGCCGCCGCTGCGAAGGCGGCGTGGGAGGGCAGCCGTCTCCTGCCCGACGGCCGTCTCGCCGGCCCGGCGGCGTGGGATGCCTGTCCGTCGGATTCCATCGACTACGCCGTCGCCGAGCGGACGTCGCGGGCCTCGATGGTTCCCGCCGATATCGGGTGGAGCGATGTCGGATCGTGGGCCACGCTCATGGAGCTCGCGCCGCGCGACGCCGAAGGCAACGTGCTGATCGGTCCGGCGAGGGCGCTCGATTCCACGGACTGCTATGTGCGCGCGTCGTCGCGGAAGGTCGTCGTCATCGGCGGCGATCAGCTGATCGTCGTGGAGACCCCCGACGCCGTCTTGGTTGTCCACAAGGACAAGACCCAGGCGGTCAAACAGGCGCCGGCGCTTTTCGCGCCGCCAGACGCCGCCGCCGAGTGATCCGCGCTTGAACGACTGAAGGGCCGCGAGTAGGTTCCGCGCCCTTCCAGAATTCGCGGAGCCGAACCCCCATGACCAAGACCAATTTCGCCAAGGATCAGCTGAAGTCCGTGGTGGAACGGATCGAACGTCTCGAGGAAGAAAAGGCGGCGCTGTCGGCCGACATCAAGGAAGTCTATGCCGAAGCCAAGGGTAACGGCTTCGACGTCAAGATCCTCCGCAAGGTCATCCGCATCCGCAAGATGGACGCGGCCGAGCGTTCCACCGAAGAAGAAATGCTCGACCTCTATCTCAGCGCCGTGGGCTCGGGCCGCTAGGCGCGCCCGACGCTGGTATAGCTGAAGCCGCGCGCCGCCATGTCGGCCGGGTCGTAGATGTTGCGCAGATCGACGACGATCGGCGATTTCAGCAGGCCCTTCAGGCGCGTCAGATCGAGCGCGCGGAACTGGTCCCACTCGGTCAGGATCACCAGCCCGTCCGCGCCCTCGGCGGCCTCATAGACGCCTTCACGGAAAGCGACGCCGGGCAGCAGCGGCTCGGCCTCGTGGCGGCCCTCGGGATCATAGGCCTGCACTTTCGCGCCGGCTGCCTGCAATGCCGGAATGATGGCGAGGCTTGGCGCGTCCCGCATATCGTCGGTATTCGGCTTGAAGGTCAGCCCAAGCACGCCGACGGTCTTGCCTTCGACGCCGCCAAGCGCCTTGGCGATCTTGTCAGCCATCGCCTGCTTGCGTGTATCGTTGGCCGTGACCGTCGCCTCGATCAGAGAGATCGGGCTGTTCGCGGCGCGGGCGGTCTGCACCAGCGCCAGCGTGTCCTTGGGAAAGCACGAGCCGCCATAGCCGGGGCCGGCGTTCA
>CAZBPO010000396.1:0-2592 GCA_964493795.1 uncultured Flavobacteriaceae bacterium | reverse complement strand
GCCGATCATCGGCAAGGCGCATGTCGCCTATCTGCCGACCAACAAGGTGGTGGGCATCTCGAAGCTGGCCCGGGTGGTGGAGACCTATGCCAAGCGGCTGCAGGTGCAGGAGAAGATGACCGCCCAGATCGCCCAGTGCATCCAGAAGGTGCTGGAGCCCAAAGGCGTGGCCGTAGTGATCGAGGCGGCGCACCAGTGCATGACGACTAGAGGCGTGCACAAGACCGGGGTCAGCATGGTGACCAGCACCATGCTGGGCGAGTTCCGTCGCAACCCGCTGACCCGGCGCGAATTCCTGACCATCATCGGCAACCCGTCGAGCCATTTCGAGGGATGACGGGCGTGACCGCGCCGCACCTGTGCGGCGCGGCGAAGGCCCGCTAGTGTGAGGCGATGACATCGCGCCTCTCTTCCATAGACATGCTGGCCCGGCTGGTCGGGTTCGACACGACCAGCCGCCATTCCAATCTCGACCTGATCGGCTTCGTGCAGGATTACCTGTCGGCGCATGGCGTCGCGTCGGCGCTGGTCCATGACGAGACCGGCAAGAAGGCCAATCTGTGGGCGACGATCGGGCCGGACATCGACGGCGGCGTGGTGCTGTCGGGCCATACCGACGTGGTGCCGGTGGACGGACAACCCTGGACGAGCGATCCATGGGTGCTGACCGACAAAGGAGACGGACGGCTCTACGGGCGCGGCACCTGCGACATGAAGGCGTTCAGCGCCGTCGCGCTGGCCATGCTGCCCGACTTCCTGGCCGCGCCGCTTAAAAGCCCGATCCATCTGGCGCTGTCCTATGACGAGGAGATCGGCTGCATCGGGGTGCATGGGCTGATCGACCACATCAAGGCGATCGGCGTGAAGCCGCGTCTGGCGATTATCGGCGAGCCGACCATGATGCGCGTGGTGGACGCGCATAAATCCATCCGCTCGTACGCCGTCTCGATCACCGGGCACGAGGCGCATTCGTCCAACGTGCACAAAGGCGTCTCGGCGGTCATGGTGGCCGCCGAACTGATCGGGAAGATCGGCGAGATCGCAGCCGGGCTGCGCGCGGCGGGCGATGCGACCGGCCGGTTCGACCCGCCCTTTTCGACAATGATCGCCAACACCATCGAAGGCGGCACGGCGCAGAACATCCTCGCCCGCGATTGTCGCTTCACCTTCGAGATCCGCGGCCTGCCGCAGGACGACATGGAGGCCGCCTATCAGGCCTTCCGCGCCTATGCGCTGGAGACGGTGCTGCCGCGTCTGAAAGCGGTCGTCCCGGCCGCCGACATCAGGATCGTGCGCCGGGCGGGCTCGCCGCCGCTGCGGCCGGAACCAGGATCGGACGCCGAGAGCTTCGTGATGGCGCTGGCCGAACGCAACGCCGCCGAGGCGGTGTCCTACGCCACGGAAGCGGGCATCTTTCAGGAGGCCGGCATTCCGGCCATCGTCTGCGGCCCCGGCGACATCGCGCAGGCGCACCAGCCCGACGAGTTCCTGGACAAGGCGCAGATCCCGGCCTGCGAAGCCTTCATGCGGCGCTTGATCGCCCGTCTGTCGGCCTGAGCGCCGCCCCGGTTGATCCTGACCGCCGACGGCGCAAGACTGCCGGCATAAACATAACTGAACCTAGGGAGATGCATCATGACGGGACCTTTGTCCGTCGCCATCGTCGGCGCGGGGCTGGGCGGCCTCGCCGCCGGCGTGAAGTTCAAGGAAGCCGGTTTCGACGATCTGGTCATTCTGGAGAAGGAAGGCGCGGTCGGGGGCACCTGGCGCGACAACCGCTATCCGGGCTGCGCATGCGACGTGCCGGTGGCACTGTATCAATTCTCGTTCGCGCCCTCGCTGAGCTGGAGCCATCTGTTCCCGCGCAGCGCCGAAGTGCACCGCTATGCCGAGGATGTGGCCGACATGTTCGCCCTGAGGCCGCATCTGAACCTGGGCGATGAAGTGAAGTCGGCGGTGTGGGACGACGCGCGCGCGGTGTGGACGCTGACCACCGCCGCCGGAAAGACCTTCGACGCCAAGGCGCTGATCGCCGGGCTGGGCCAGCTGAACCGTCCGCTGTGGCCGACGATCGAGGGCCGCGACAGCTTCAAGGGCGAAAGCTTCCATTCCGCGCGCTGGAAGGATGGCTATGACCTGAAAGGCAAGCGCGTCGCCGTCATTGGCTCGGCCGCCAGCGCGGTGCAGCTGATCCCCGAGGTCGCCAAGGAGGCGGGTCATCTGGTCGTGTTCCAGCGCACGCCCAACTGGGTCGCGCCGCGCATGGACCGGCCCATCACCGAGGAAGAAAAGAAGCTGCTGATCACCGCGCCGCATGTCGCGGCGATGGGGCGGCAGATGATCTACGAACAGTCGGACTATCTGTTCTGGCAGGCCTTTGCGTGGACGCAGGAAGGCCGCGACGCCTATACGCGCATCTGCCTTGACCACCTGGCCAATCAGGTGCCCGACGAGGCGCTGCGCGCCAAACTGACGCCCGACTATCCGGTGGGCTGCAAGCGCATCCTGTTCGCCGACGATTTCTATCCCGCGCTGCTGCGCGAGAACGTCACGCTGGAGACGGCCGGCCTCGGTGATCCGGGCGATGCCGGC
>CAZBPO010000395.1:0-2603 GCA_964493795.1 uncultured Flavobacteriaceae bacterium | reverse complement strand
GCTCCTCGCTGACGCGAAAGCGGCAGACCCCGCGCAGCGAGATCACCATGCGGCCGTCATCGGTCTCGCCATACTGCGTGATGCGCCCGGCGCAGCCCACCGCATGCAGACCGGGTCGCGCGCTCTCATCCGCCGGCTGGATCATGCCGATGATGCGCTGGGTGCGCATGGCGTCGTCCACCATCGACAGATAGCGCGGCTCGAAGATGTTGAGCGGCAGATTGGCGCGCGGAAAGAAAACCGCGCCCGGCAGCGGGAAGATCGGAATGATCGCCGGCAGATCGTCGGGTCCGCTATAGGTGACGGGCCAGGCCTGCATGGTCGCGCCTCAGCTGAACAGGATCGAGGCGAGCTTGCGCCGCCCGCTGGCGACCAGCGGATCGGTCGGCCCCAGCGCCTCGAACAACGTCAGCAATTCCTTGCGCGCCTTCTCGTCTTCCCATTTGCGGTCGCGCTTGAAGACGGCGAGCAGTTCGTCCATCGCCTTCTCGGTCTCGTTCTCGGCCAAAAGCGCCATGGCGTAGTCGTAGCGGGCCTGGAGATTGTCGGGCTCGGCCTCAAGCAGCGCCGCGAATTTGGCGCTTTCGCCAGCCGGCCCCGCCTTTTCCGCCAGCGCAATGGCCGATTCCACGGCCTTCACGTCTTCGTTGGTCCGGGCGTCCTCCGGCACGCTGGCCAAAACCTGCCGTGCGCCTTCCAGATCGCCGGTCGCGACATAGCATTTGGCAAGCCCCGCCAGCGCCGCGACATTGTCCGGCTCGGCCGCCAGCGCCTCGCTATAGGCCTGCGCCGCGACCGCGATCTCGCCCGCTTCCAGCGCCGCTTTCGCGCCCGCCACCAGTTCGTCCACCGGCGAAGGGCCGCCGCCGGCCATCGCGGCCAGCCGCTTGATGAAGTCCTTCACCTGGCTTTCCGGCAGCGCGCCCATGAAGCCATCGACCGGCTGACCGCCGCGGAAGGCATAGACGGCCGGGATCGACTGGATGCGCAGCCGCCCGGCGATCTGGGGGTTCTCGTCGATATTGATCTTCACCAGCTTCACCGCGCCCTTGGCGGCCTCGACCTGGCGCTCCAGCACCGGGGTCAGCTGCTTGCACGGGCCGCACCAGGGGGCCCAGAAATCGACGATCACCGGCTGGTTCATCGATTCCTGGATCACGTCGGCCGCAAAGCCGCGATCGGTCGTGTCCTTGATGTGGGACGAAGGCTCGGCGGCGGGCATATCGGTCTGCATGGGGGCTCTGAACTTCTGAATTCGTGATCCGTGCCGACTATATAGGGGCGGCCGCCAGCCCCCGAAAGGCGAACCGCACCGGCGGGTGGCCGACATCCTCCAGAAACGCCAGCAACCCGGCGGGGCTGACGCCCAAAGTCACGTCGTTCCGCATGGGATGGAAATGGACGGCCTCGTGGGCCAGCAGATCCTCGTCCAGCAGCACGCTCAGACGCCCCGGCGCGGCGTTCATCAGCGCAAAGGGCGTCACCGCCCCCGGCGTCACGCCCAGCACCTCGGCCAGAAGCTCAGGCCGCCCGAACGACAGCCGCGCCGCGCCGATGCGCTTTTCCAGCGCCCGCATGTTCACCGGCGTCCCGGCCTCGACCACCGCCAGAAACAGCGCGCCCTTGCGGTCCTTCAGAAACAGGTTCTTGGCGTGCCCGCCGGGCATGCCGGCATAGAGCGCATGGCCGTCTTCCACGGTGAACATCGGCGCATGGACATAGCGCACATGGGCGACGCCCAACGCCGCCAGCCGCGCCAGAAGCGCGGCTTCGGCCGCCTCGCGATCAGGCGTTGCGCCGTCGTTCACGGATCGGCGTGGCTTTTGGCCAGAGCTTCCAGCGCCTCGGCCAGCGGCGGCGTGATCGGCACCAGCCTGACGCCCCGGGCCGTCGGGACCATCGTGTCCTGCACCACGAAGAAGCCCGTCAGGCGCAGCGATACATCGCTCGGCAGGCCCGGCGCATAATCGCAGGAAAGCCCGTTATAGGGCGCGACGGAGCCCGGCGCGATCTCCACGTCCAGCAGCATATGCGTATAGAGCGGCCCCACCTCGATCGACAGGCGCGCGTGGCCGCGATCAATCATCTGCGACGCCCCCAGCGCACAGGGCATGTCCGGACGCGGCTGGCCGTCCGCTCCGTACAGTGTGGCGCTGAAATTCAGAACTTTCTCGTCCGCGCCCGGATCGATCACCTCCGGGGCGATATTGATATCGAGATAGACGATCGCCGGCGCGGCCGGGAAATTCTCCAGCAGCTTGATCGAGGCATTGCGCTCGGTCGAACCTTCCGCAGCGCCGAAATCCAGGGTTCCCGTGACCACCTGAATGCCGACCGGCGCGGCGGCCAGCGCCCCCGGCGTCAGCATCGCCCCGGTCAGCGCGGCCATCGCCACGGCCGCCGCCCGACGTTCAAAACCCGATCCGTCCGTCATCGCCGTCCTCATGCCTGTCTGCGGCCTCATATTCTCTTTTCGCCCCCGGCAAAGCCTGTCTTGCATCGCGCGAGGATTTCGGCAATAAGGCGCGCCTTCGCGCCGGGCCTTACCCATCTGCCCGGCGGTCTTGTGTGAGCGGGCGTAGCTCAGGGGTAGAGCACAACCT
>CAZBPO010000394.1:0-2610 GCA_964493795.1 uncultured Flavobacteriaceae bacterium | reverse complement strand
CGTGGCGATCGCCCGGGCTCTGTCCAACAAGCCCCAGCTGCTGCTGGCCGACGAGCCGACCGGCAATCTCGATCCCAAGACCGCCGATCTCGTCTTCGATGTCCTGCTCGGAATCGTCCGTTCCGAAGGGCTGGCGGCGGTCATCGCGACCCACAATCACAGGCTGATCAACTACACCGACCGGACCCTGCTGATGCACGAAGGCAAGTTGGTGGACGGCGGCAAGCTGGCTGTGTGAACATCCAGGGCCCGTTTCCGAGTCCCCCATGGCCCCCTTCGTTCATCTCCGCGTCCATTCGGCCTATTCGCTTCTGGAAGGCGCGATCAAGGTCAAGGAATTGGCCGAACTCTGCGCCCGCGCGGGCCAACCGGCGGTCGCTGTCACAGACACAGATAACCTCTTCGGCGCGATCGAAATCGCCGATGCGCTCGCCGGGCGCGGCATTCAGCCCATCATGGGCGCGACCCTCAGCATCGAGGCCGGCCGCGACAAGGATCGCGAGCGGCAGCGTCCCTCTCTGGTTCAGGCGCGCCCCCAGATCGCCTTGTTGGCGCAGAACGAAACCGGCTGGCTGAACCTGTCCTGGCTATCCAGCCGCGCGTTTCTTGACGCCCAGGCGCCGGACACGCCGCACATCACCGTCGAGTTGCTCGAGCGGTTCGGGGCAGGGCTGATCTGCCTCAGCGGCGGGCCGCGCGGCCCCTTCAACCGGTTGATCGTGGAAGGCCGTCTGGACGAGGCCGAGGCTCTGGCTGTGCGGTTCGCCGCGCTGTTTCCGGGGCGCTTCTACATCGAGCTTCAGCGCCACGGCGTTCCGGCGGAACAGACCGCCGAAGGGCCGCTGATCGACATCGCTTACAAGCTCGGCCTTCCGCTGGTCGCGACGAACCAGTGCTATTTCGGGGCCGAGGCGATGTATGACGCGCACGACGCGCTGCTCTGCATCGCCGCCGGCCGCTACATCTCGGAAGACGAGCGCCCGCGCGTCACGCGCGAGCATCGCTTCAAATCGTCCGAGGAGATGACGGCGCTGTTCGCCGATCTGCCCGAAGCGGTCGCCAACACCATCGAGATCGCGCGGCGTTGCGCCTACAGGCCGACGAAGCGCAAGCCGATCCTGCCGGATTTTCCGGTGCCGGAAGGCCACAGCGCGGCCGACGAACTGCGCGAGATCGCGCATAAAGGCCTCGCCACGCGGCTTGAAACCTTCCCGCTCTACAAGCCCCGCGAGGACTATTTCAAACGGCTGGATTTCGAGCTCGACGTGATCACCCGCATGGGATTCGAGGGCTACTTCCTGATCGTCTCCGACTTCATGAAATGGACCAGGGCCCAGGGCATTCCGGTCGGCGTTCGCGGCTCCGGCGCGACGTCGATCGTCGCGTGGTCGCTCGACATCACGTCGCTCGATCCGCTGCGTTTCAATCTGGTGTTCGAGCGCTTCCTGAACCCCGAGCGCGTCTCGATGCCGGACTTCGATACCGACTTCTGTCAGGACCGGCGCGGCGAGGTGATCCGCTATGTCCAGGGCAAATACGGCGAGGATCGCGTCGCCCAGATCATCACCTTCGGCACTCTGGCGGCCAGGGCGTGCCTGCGCGATGTCGGCCGCGTTCTTCAGATGGGCTACAATTTCGTCGATCGCATCTGCAAGATGGTGCCGAACCAGCCCGGCAAGCAGATCACCCTGCGCCAGGCGGTCGATGGCGATCCCAAGATCAAGCAGCTGATCGACGAGGACGAACAGGTCGCGCGCCTGTTCGAGATCGCGGAGAACCTGGAAGGGCTCTACCGAAACGCGTCCACCCATGCCGCGGGTATCGTCATCGGCGATCGTCCGTTGCCGGATCTGGCGCCGCTCTATCGCGACCAGAAGGCCGACCTGCCGGCCACCCAGTTCGACTACAAGGACGCCGAGACCGTCGGGCTGGTGAAGTTCGACTTTCTGGGTCTCAAGACTTTGACGGTCATTGCAGAGACCGAAAAGCTGCTCGAGGCGCGCGGCGTTCGGGTGCGGACCGGCGAAGAGATGAAGTTCGACGACCGGCGCACCTACGACATGTTGTCCAAGGGCGAGACGATCGGGGTCTTCCAGCTGGAAAGTCAGGGCATGCGCGACCTGATCCGGCGGCTCAAGCCTGACCGGATCGAGGACATCATCGCTCTCGTCGCGCTCTATCGGCCAGGACCGATGGAATCGATCCCGCGCTATATCGCCTGCAAGAACGGCCGCGAGGAGGTGACCTACTCACATCCGATGCTCGAGCCGATCCTGTCCGACACCTATGGCGTCATGACGTATCAGGAAGACGTCATGATGATCGCGCGCGAACTCGCCGGCTACTCGCTCGGCGACGCCGATCTTCTGCGCCGCGCCATGGGTAAGAAAGACAAGGGCGAGATGGCCCGGCAGCGGGAACGCTTCATCAAGGGCGCGGGCGAGCGCGGCATCCCGGCTGGCGTCGCCGACGACATATTCGAACAGGCCGACAAGTTCGCCGGGTATGGCTTCAACAAGGGCCACGCCGCCGCCTACGCGCTGGTCGCCTATCAGACCGCCTATCTCAAGGCGAATTATCCGGCCGATTTCCTCTGCGCGTCGATGACGC
>CAZBPO010000393.1:934-2644 GCA_964493795.1 uncultured Flavobacteriaceae bacterium | reverse complement strand
GGCTATCGCCTCAACAATCCGCGTCAGGGCGGGCTTGTCGATGTCGACCATGCGGCGACCGGCATCCCTTCGGAAGACGATTATGTGCGCGCCTATTGCGCGCGGCGCGGCATTGCATTCCCGATCGTGGACTGGGATTTCTACATCGCCTTCGCGGTGTTCCGCCTCGCCGCGATCTCGCAGGGCGTTTACAAGCGGGGCCTCGACGGCAACGCCAGCTCCGCCAACGCCGCCTCGATCAATCTGTGCGGGTTCCTGTCGGAAGCCGCCGCCACGATGGTGAAGATCCGTTAGGACCGCTTTCGAGTCCTAACGGTTCCTGAAAACCGACCCCCGGTTTGTCGAAGACCGGGACAAAGGAATATTAGGCGTTCCTGCTTACCTTAACGACCAGAAGCCGGAGAAACCGGCATGGTGTGGTTGGGGTCAGAACGACGTGCTGTTTTCGCAGTTCGCCGATACGTCAGGTCTGTCGCACGAAGAGGCGCTGAAGCGGCTTTCGATGCTGGAGGCGCGCGTCGCGCTCTCAGAACGTAAGGCCGGCATGGGCGCGTTCCGTTGGACCGCGACGGACGACATGCCCTACTGGTCGCCCGGCCTCTATCGCATTCTCGGCCTCGATCCCACCAAGCCGCCGGTGCGCGACGCGCTGATGAACATGGCGCATCCCGACGACCGCGAAATGTTCCGCATGGCGTTCCGCAGCGTCATCGAGTCGCCGGGGCCGTTCCATCTGCGCTGGCGCCTGATCCGCGCCGACGGCGCCGAACGCCATCTTGAAGTGAACGGCGACGTCGAGAGCGACGAGGACGGCGCGATGGTCGCCGTGGTCGGGATCGTCTCGGACGTCTCGGCACGCGTCGAAGCCGAAGAACAGCTGCGCGGCGCGGTCGACGCGTTCCGCCTGCTGACCGAAGAGGCGAACGACCTCATCTGCCGCCACGACATGACGATGGCCATCCGCTACTGCTCGCCGGCCATCACGCGCATGCTGGGCTACGATCCGTCCGAGATGCTGGGCACGGTGTTCACCGGCATCATCATCTCCGACGATCTGCCCGAACTGGCCCGCACGCATCGCGAGCTTCTCAGGCCGGGCGCGTCGCGCACGCTGATGCTGCGGATGCGCCACAAGGACGGCCGCGAATTGTGGGTCGAGACGGTCTGTCGCTCGGTCGGCGACCCGGTTTCGGGCCGGGTGCACGAGATCATCACCGTTTCGCGCGACGCGACCGCCCGCAAGACCGCCGAGCTTGAGATCAACAAGGCGCGCGAGACGGCCGAGAGCGCCAACCGCACGAAGTCGCGCTTCCTGGCGACGATGAGCCACGAGCTGCGTACGCCGCTCAACGCCATCATCGGCTTTTCCGACATGCTGAAAAGCGAGCTCTTCGGCCCGCTGGGCCCGCGCTACAAGGAATATTCCGAGCTGATCCACGAGTCCGGCACGCTGCTGCTCGATCTCATCAACGACATTCTCGACATGTCCAAGATCGAGGCCGGGAAGTTCGAGCTCGCGCTGGAGGCGTTCGACGCGGGCGATGCGGTCGAGGCCTCGACGCGTCTGCTCAAGGCCAAGGCCGAGCAGAACGGCCTCGCCCTCACCGTGCACAGCGACGGCCCCGCGCCGATCCGCGCCGACAAGCGCGCGATCAAGCAGATCCTCATCAACCTGATCGCCAACGCGATCAAGTTCACGCCGCGCGGCGG
>CAZBPO010000393.1:0-924 GCA_964493795.1 uncultured Flavobacteriaceae bacterium | reverse complement strand
GTCAGTCGACGCGGGCGATCACGTGCTGCTGACGGTCAGCGACACCGGCGTCGGAATCCCGGCCGACGACCTGCCCCGGCTCGGCCGCCCGTTCGAACAGGCGACGCAGGACGCCTCCCTCGCCAAGGCCGGCACGGGCCTCGGCCTGGCGCTGGTGCGCTCGCTCGCCCAGCTTCATGGCGGCGATCTGCAAATTGACTCCGTCGTCGGGCGCGGCACGACCGTCACCGTCACGCTGGCCAAGCCAAACGCTGCGGCCGCCGCCGCTTAAGATCGCGCGGGCGGCGTCGACACGAAAAGGCCCCGGATCGCTCCGGGGCCTTGCGTTTTCAGCGCGGCAGCGCGGCCTACTCGGCCGCCTCTTTCAGCAGCTGGCCGGCATACTTGCCGTATTCCAGACGCGCGATGGTGCGCGCGTGCACCTCGTCCGGGCCGTCGGCGATGCGCAGCGTGCGCTGGCCGGCATACATGCGGGCGAGGCCGGAATCGGTGGTGACGCCGCCGCCGCCCCAGGCCTGGATCGCGTCGTCGATCACCTTCAGCGCCATGCTGGGGGCCGCCACCTTGATCATCGCGATCTCGGTGCGGGCCACCTTGTTGCCGGCCTTGTCCATCATGTCGGCGGCCTTCAGGCACAGCAGGCGCGTCATGTCGATATTGATGCGGGCGTCGGCGACGCGCTGTTCCCACACCGAATGGTCGGCGATGGTCTTGCCGAAGGCCTTGCGGGTCAGCAGCCGTTTCACCATCGATTCCAGCGCGCGTTCGGCCACCCCGATCGAGCGCATGCAGTGGTGGATACGGCCCGGCCCGAGGCGGCCCTGCGCGATCTCGAAACCGCGCCCTTCGCCCAGAATGATGTTCTCGGCCGGCACTTCGACATGCTCGAACAAGATTTCGCCATGGCCGTGCGGGGCGTCGTCA
>CAZBPO010000392.1:0-2653 GCA_964493795.1 uncultured Flavobacteriaceae bacterium | reverse complement strand
ACGACGCCCTCACCGTGTACTCGGGTCGCAGCGAAGAGCTCGTCGGCCCGCTCCTCGAGCGCTTCACCGACGAGACCGGCATCGAGGTGGAGGTCCGCTACGGCGACACCGCCGAGATGGCCTCGCTCATCCTCACCGAGAGCGGCGGGTACAGGCTGGCCTCGTGACGACCGACGCCGATTTCCTGATCCGCTTCTGGGGCGTGCGCGGCTCGATCGCCTGCGGCGGGCCCGATTACGCGGTCTATGGCGGTAATACCTCGTGCCTGGAGATGCGGGTCGGCGGCCATGTGCTGATCTTCGACGGCGGCACGGGCATCCGGCCGCTGGGCGAGGCGCTGACGGCCGAGGGCGCACTGACCTCGGCGATCTATCTCAGCCACACGCATTTCGATCATATCTGCGGGTTGCCCTTTTTCGGCCCGCTCTTCGACCCGAAAAACCATTTTGATATCTGGTCGGGCCATCTGGCGCCGCCGCTTTCGACGCGCGACGCCGTCGCCTCGCTGATGTCGGCCCCGGTGCTGCCGATCGACCCCGATATCTTCGCGGCCGAGGTGAATTTCCGCGATTTCAAGGCGGGCGAGACGCTGCGTCCGCTTGAGGGCGTGACGCTGCGCACGCTGCCGCTCAACCATCCCAACGGTGCGACCGGCTATCGCGTCGAGCATGACGGGCGCTCGGTCTGCTATCTGACCGACCTGGAACATCACGGGCCGACGCCAGACCCGGCGCTGGTCGCCTTCGCGCAGTCCGCCGATATCCTGATCTACGACGCCTCTTATACCGAAACCGAATATGCCCAGCGCCACGGCTTCGGTCATTCGACCTGGAATGCCGGCCTGGCGCTCGCCCGGGCGGCGCGGGTGGGGCTTTACGTCCCCTTCCACCACGATCCGGCCCATACCGACGCGATCATGGCGGGAATCGAGGCCGAGGCCGTCGCGGCCGCCGAAAAGGCCGGAATCGCCTGCCGTTTCGCCCGCGAACGCATGGTGCTGGCCCCCGGCCTGGCCGTTCCGGTCGCGGCCTGATCACGCATAACATTTCCTCAGTCTGTGACCCGGGTCACCGTTGACCCGCCTCGCTCGTGCCAAGGTTTGCGTCCAGGACAAGGCCGGGGGCGCCTTCGGATGGAGAGTTCAATGCGCAGAAGCCGTCTTATCGCCGCCGTTGCGCCGCTGGCTCTGCTGGGTGCCGTTGCCTTCGCCGAAGACCAGACGGTGATGCAGAGCTTCCAGGCCAAGCGGGTCCAGATCGATGCGCTGGCCGGCAATCTGAAGGTGCTCGTCGCGAACGACTATCCCGGCATCGACGTCTCGCTGGCCGGCTCGCAGGAGATGATCCAGAAAATCCGTCTGTCGACGTCGGGCGACGCCGTGGTGCTGGCCATGGAAGGCGTCGAGGGCGACTGGTGGGACGATATGTGGAACTGGAGCTCGAGCGCCCCGGGCGACCTCAGGGTCACCATTACCGTCGCGCCGGGCACGCCGCTGAAGGTCGACAACTATATCGGCGACGCCGAAATCGGCGATCTTGAAGCGGCGCTGAAAATGAACACCAGCGGCGGCAGGGTGCGCGCCGGAAACGTGACGCGGGCCGACGTGGCGATCGCCGGCTCGGGCGACATCATCCTGGGCAGGGTCGCCGGAGACCTCGACGCGTCGATCGCCGGCTCGGGCAGCGTCAAGACCGGCGATGCCCAGTCGGCCGATATCGAGATCGCCGGCGGCGGCGAGGTGAAGGTCGGCGCGGTGAGCGGCGATTTCGACGTCGATATCGCCGGCTCCGGCGAGGTCTATGCCGTGTCGGTCAACGGCAAGGTGAATATCGACGTGGCCGGTTCGGGCGACGTGCGGATCGACGGCGGCGTGGCCGACCCGTTCAAGGTGGATATCGCCGGTTCGGGCGACGTGCGCTTCGGCGGCACGGCCAATAATCCCGACGTCTCGGTCATGGGCTCCGGCAATGTCTGGATCTCGTCCTATACCGGCACGCTGTCGTCGGACGGCGCCGACATCAAGGTCGGCAGGGCGAACTGAGCTTCGCGTCTGAAAGCGAACATTCCTGACAAGGGCCTCGTGCAAGCGGGGCCTTTTGTTTGGGCGCGCCTCCTATCGCGGAGAGCTTCATGCTCTACTTGCTGCATGAAGGAGCTGATCGCCCGCTTTCTGCTTCTGCTGGATGAGCCACCGCCAGCAGACGACGCGATGCTGCGAAAGCTTGCGCATACGCTGGATGCGCTGAACCATGCCGTCGCAGAACTGCCTGCGGGTCGACAAGCCACCGGCTTTCCCGACCCGCCTCGGCCCGACGAACACGCATTGCGGCGGAAAATCTGCCTGTTGTTTCCCGATCTTGGACTTTACCCGTCGGTCGATCCCCTGACGGATCTTTCCAAGGACGTGCCCGAACCGCTTATCGAAGATGCCATCGACGACCTTGTCGATATCGCCAGCGATCTCTCAGAAGCAGAATGGCGCTTTCTTCACGTCGATGAACTCGATGCCTTCTGGAATCTGCACTTCTATTATCGCGCCCATTGGGGCCGCCATCTTCTGAATCTGCGCAGCCTTCTTCACGCCATGCTGAACGAGAACGACTAGAGCCAATCCACATTCAGGATTCCCAAAGCTGAGGGGTGGTGACTCACT
>CAZBPO010000391.1:0-2702 GCA_964493795.1 uncultured Flavobacteriaceae bacterium | reverse complement strand
CGCACGTTGGCGCGGACCGAAACGATCATGCCGACATAGCCGGCGATGCCCGACAGGACGGCGCCGACCAGGAAGCCGGCGGCGACCAGCGGCCCGAAAAGCAAGCCGACCAGAACGGCGACGACGACGCCGACGATGGTGATCGTCAGGTACTGGCGGTTCAGATAGGCGTTGGCGCCTTCCTGAATGGCGGCAGCGATTTCCTGCATGCGGGCGTTGCCCGCGCTCTGGCGAAGAATGGAACTCGTCGCCCAAAGGCCGTAAAGGATCGCGGCGACGCCGCAAGCCATGGTGGCCCAAATTACGGTAGCTGTATCCACGGATGACCTCTCGATGGTTGTCGAAGGTCGGACTTGGCCGGTGGCGGGCGCTGGCGCGCCGTTAGTGCCGCTTCCATCCGAGCAACAGCGGCAAAGTCTCCCCCCGGTCGAATGACCGGTCCCCCCGCTGCGAAGCGCGGGGCTTATGCCATCGGGGCGGGATTAAGGCAATGCAGACGGTTAGTGCGCCGATGCCGTTTTTGGCGCGTCGGCGGACGGCGCGGGTGGCGGCGCGCCCGAGGCTGCCGCTGCGTTAACCGCCGGATCATCGGTCTGGATCGTGTCGCGGAAGCTGAGCGAGGTGAAGGCGCCCTGCCCGATCACCGCGTTGGCGGCCGCAAGGAGCCGGGTTTTCAGGCCGTCGCCGTCGATTTCGCCCGGGTCGCCCTTCAGCGCGATGGAATCGCGGTGCAACTCGCGCAGCAGCGCGTCCATGATGTGCGGAACCTTGTCGCGCGCGGTCCTGACGGTCGCGGTGTCCTTGGCTTTCAGCATCACCCGCATATAGGCGTAGTGATAGAGACGCCCGTTCACGGTGACGGGCGCGACCAGCATGGGCAGCTCCACGGTGGTGTCTGCGCCGCCCAGCGGCGAGCTGGACGCGCTTTCGGGGGCGTCCGCCGCACGAGCGGGCAAAAACGCCAGGATGGCGGCCAGGGCGAACGTCACAATGCGCATTCCGGCAGTGTAGGCGATGCGGGCTTAAGCCCCGGTTAGCGTCCGAAATGATCGAACCCGGCAGCCTGCGGGCTGATCTGCGCCCCGTCGGCAGCCAGCACAACGGTTCCCCGGCCCTTTTCGACCTTGCCGATGACGGCGACGGGAATGCGCGCCGCACGCGCTGCGGCCTGCACGCGCGGCAGGCCCGCGGACGGGATGGCGAAAGCGATCTCGTAATCGTCGCCGGCGGTGATCGCGCGCAGGCGCAGACCGGGATCGCCTGCTTCCAGCGCGCGGGCGGCTGGCGACAGAGGGATACGGGCGAGTTCGAGGATCGCGCGCGCCCCCGAGGCGGCGGCGATATGGCCGACATCCTGGACGAGCCCGTCAGAGACGTCGAGCGCAGCGCTGGCGAGGCCGCGCAGCATAGGCCCAAGCCGGGTCCGCGGCTGTGGAAGCCGATACCGGGCCGCAAGATACTTGCGCTGCGCTGGCGTCAGCTCCCGATGCGGCGTCAGCAATTCGGTGAGACCCAGCCCGCCGTCGCCGATCGTACCGGTCACGCACAGGAGGTCGCCCGGCCGCGCGCCCGACCGCCTCAGCATGGATTTGCCCGGCGTCTCGCCGAACAGGGTGACGCTGAAGATCGCCGGTCCCGGCGTGGCGACGGTGTCGCCACCCAGCAGCGCGATGCCGAACTGTTTCTGATCCGCCTTGAGCCCCCGCGCGAAGGCGGCGATCCAGCGTTCATCGACGTCGCGCGGAAAGGCGCAGGTCATGACATAGGCGCGCGGGATCGCCCCTTTCGCGGCGATGCCGGCCAGGTTTACGCGCAGAAGTTTGCGGGCGATCTGATCGGGCGGGTCGTCGTGCAGGAAGTGGACGCCTTCGACGATGGCGTCCGCCGTGACGACCAGCGACTGCCCCCGCGCCGGAGCGAACAGCGCGGCGTCGTCCTTCAGCCCGAAGGCGCCGGGCGCTGTCGCCAGCGGCGCGAAATAGCGGGCGATGATGTCGAACTCGCCGCTCATCCAGCCCTCGCGGCCCGGCCTCAGTTGGCCGGGATGCCGAATTCGGTGGGCCGCGCCTTGCGGGCGAGACCGTTGAGGACGCCGTTGGCGAAGCCGACTTCGGCGTCGCCGAAGAAGGCGTCGGCGACACGGACATACTCATCGAGGATCACGCGCGCCGGCACGTCCTCGCGCCCGATGATCTCGAACGTCGCGGCCCGCAGCAGGGCGCGGAGCGTGGAATCGATACGGTCGAGCGACCAGCCCGCCGCCAGCGCGCCGGCGATGGTCTTGTCGATCTCGACCTGCCGGGCAACGACGCCCTGCACGATATCCGCGAACAGCGCCTCGTCGGCTTCGGCCATCATCTCGGCCTCGCCGGAATCCTTTTCGAACCCCAGCCGGTGGCTGCGGAACTCGGTGACCACGTCGCCTGCGTCCTCGCCCGCCATCTCCATCTGGTAGAGGGCCTGGGCGGCGGCGAGGCGCGCGCGGCTGCGCTCTGCGTGCGGTTTGCGGCTCATGCTTCCAGGCCGAGCTTCCTGCGCCAGGCGACCATCGCCAGCGCCGCCGCCGCCGCGCCGCCGCCCTTGTCGAGCTTTTCGACGCTGGCGCGTTCCCACGCCTGATCCTCGTCCTCGACGGTCAGGATTCCGTTGCCGATGGCGATGCCCTGAAGCGTCAGGTCCATGATGCCGCTAGCGGACTGTTC
>CAZBPO010000390.1:986-2736 GCA_964493795.1 uncultured Flavobacteriaceae bacterium | reverse complement strand
GAAGATGTTGCACGACACCCAGCGCACGTCCGCGCCGAGCGCCTTCAGCGTCTCGATCAGCACGGCCGTCTGGATCGTCATGTGCAGCGAGCCGGCGATCTTCGCGCCTTTCAGCGGCTGGCTGGGGCCGAATTCCTCGCGGGTCGCCATCAGGCCGGGCATCTCGGCTTCGGCGAGGTCGATCTCCTTGCGGCCGAAAGCGGCCAGGTTGATATCGGCGACGTGATAATCGTGAGCGGACATTGGGCCTCGCGGCAAAGAAAAGGGCGGCTAGAGGCTGCCCTGTTTCGTGACGCCCCGCCGCAATGGGGCTGGCTCTACCAGCCTGCCCGCGATGGCGCAAGTTTCATATAAGGATATCCTTATGTGAAGGTCAGGGCCGCAGCCTTTCGCTCCAGTCGCGGCCCTGAAGTCCCTCCAGCACGGCGAAGGTGCCAAGCAGCATACCGCCGCCGACAAAGCTGCCATACAGCCCGGCCACCAGAATGGAGTTGTCGATCGCGATCTCCAGCGTCGTCTGATATTCCATCGCGCCCCGTGCGCTGCGGCCCCAGTGCTTCTTGTAGAAGGCGTCGGCTTCGGCCCTGTTGCGGAAGGCGTGATAGTGCTTGCGCAGCTTGGCCTGCGCCCGGCGCGCCTCCTGATAGTCGCGCTCGCGCATGCTGCGGCCATCCTCGAAAATCCGCCACACCGTGTCGTTGTCGATCGCGCCGCCGATGCTGCGGACCGCCCGGTGCGCGCCCGCGCCGGGCTCGGCCATGGCGCGGGTCGCTCCGGTCGCCGGGTCGATCTCCCAGTAAAGCCGGCCGTCGCCGGCTGCCCCGATCAGCACCATCATATCCATCTCCAGCGCCCTTGCGCGGGCGAGACCGCCCGCCGCGGCCTCGGACATCTCCACCAGGCGCAGTTGCTCAAGATCGGTCGCGGTCAGGCTGGAATCGCCGGCTTCGACCGGCGCGGCGTGCATGACGGCCAGCCCGAACTCGGCCTCCAGCGCGCCCTGCAGCGCGCCGAACCACAACTGGTGGCGGGCGATTTCCGTCGCGCCGACGCCTTCGGCGGGCACGAAGCGAAGGCGGTCCTGCGCCCAGTCGATTGTCGTGACCACCGCCCGCGCCGCGATGTCCAGTTCGTGCGAAACGATCATCGCCCGCGGCCGGTCGGCATAGGCGCGCAGACCCGGATGGCGGTTCACCGCCGCCACGACCAGCGTGTCCGACGTCACCGGCAGGGCGCGCCACACGGCGGCGGCGTGCAGCCGCGCCTCCTCGATCGCCGCGACGGCGGGCGTCTCGCCCTCAAGGTCGGCCTCGATCAGCGCCAGCGCGGCGGCGCGCGACGTATCGTCCAGCGCGCGCAGCCAGCCCGTGACGTTCGGTCCGCCGGAAAAAGCGTGAATGGCGTGCTGGCCATAGGTCGCGGCGCGCAGGGCGTCACGGGCCGCCGCCTCGGCTTCGGGGCTGCGGTCCAGCTCGAAGGACTCGCCGCGCGCGACGGTCATCCGCCCGGCGGTTCCGACCCGGTCATAGATCAGGCGGCGGGTCACGATCGGCGTATCGCCGGGCGTCGAGAACTCCAGCGACAGCGTCAGTCCGGTCAGCGGCGCGTCGGACGGCGTCTCTTCGCCGAGCCCGCCAAGACCGCCCAGTCCGCCGCCTTCTCCCGCCTGCTGTTCCAGCGCAAAGGCCTCGCCCCGCACCGCAGCGTCGCGCGTGATCATCTTTGACCCGTCGTGGAACGCGGCAACGGA
>CAZBPO010000390.1:0-976 GCA_964493795.1 uncultured Flavobacteriaceae bacterium | reverse complement strand
GTGATCAGCACGGGCATGCGTTGCGCGGCGCCCGCGACCTGGCCCCATGCGCCGCCGCCGGGCGCGGCTCCGGCCGGATCGGCGAAGACCAGGGTAAGGGGGAATTCGCTGGCCGCCAGGGCTGTCAGGCGGTGCTCCAGCCAGACGCTCTCGTTCAGGCCGTCAGGCCCGGCGTGGTCGGCGATCAGCCGCACCGTCACCCATTGATGGGCGTCCTCGGGAATCTCGTCTTCGACGCGTTCGGCGGCGGCCAGCGTCTCTCCGGGCGTCAGGTCTCCGGCGGCGGTGTCGAACGCGATCCAGTCCCCGTCGATCTCGGCTTCGACCCAGACATGGGCGGCGAGATCGGCCCGCGCCCGCGCTCGCATCGCGGAGACGTCCAGGGTCGTTTCCAGCGAAGCCAGCGCCGCCGCCTCCAGCGCGGCGAAACTGGCCGCGGCGCGGGCGTGGATGGCGGCGACGAAGGGCGTCTCGGGCGCCGCGGCGACGGGCCGGCGCGCCAGCACGCTGAGGTAAAGCCGATCCTGCGCCGCGTCATCCAGCCGGGCGAAGGCGAAGCGCGCCGGCACGCCCTTGGCGCGCAGCAGCTCGGCCAGCAGAAGCGCGCGGTCATAGGCGTTGCCTGCCCGGGCCAGCAGCGTCGCATGCGCGCCGCGCATCACGCCGCCATAGGCCTCCAGCGCGATCTGGTCGCGCACGAACGCGCAGGCGTCCGCCGCCGTCTCCAGCCGCGCCGCGACGGCCTCAAGATCGAGATCGGGCGCAGGCTCGGCCGAGGCGGCCGCCGACAGACGCTCCAGATCTGCGCCCAGATCCATGTCGCCCAGCAGGGGCCGCGCCGGCTCGGAGGCGATGATCGCATCCCCCGGGCGCGGCAGATCGAACGGCGCGGCCTGCGCGGTCGCGAGGAAAACCAACGCGCCCAGCAGAGGCGCGGCGAATGGTCTTGCGGTCATGTTCGGCCAGGTCCCCTCTG
>CAZBPO010000389.1:728-2753 GCA_964493795.1 uncultured Flavobacteriaceae bacterium | reverse complement strand
GCGCGCGCTCCTCGCTCAGGTCGTAACCGCCCTCTGCGCCGTCGGGGGCGGCCACCCCGCCGGTCTTCATGATGGAGAAGGACGGCGCGACGATCGCGGTGTTCGGAACGACGCATCTGGTGCCCGAAGCCATGACCTGGCTGTCGCCATCGGCGGAAAGGGCGCTGCGGTCGGCTGACCTGATCCTGACCGAAACCAGCCTGTTCCGGCACGAGGAGGTGACGATCTCGGACGAGGAGGCGGCCCTGCTGGCCCCGCGCAGCCTGCTGCCGCCGGGCCGCTCGCTGTGGGAGATGGCGGCGCGGCGTCTGGGCGCGGCGACCACGGCGCGCATCCGCGCGACGATGGCCGCGAACGAGCTGAACCCGGCGACCTATACCGCCATGCGGCCATGGCTGGTCTGCCGCGACCTGCAGATCCCCCCGCGTCTGCGCAGCGCGATCACCCCCGAAGACCGCGACCTGATCGAGGCGCTGGCGACGGCGCACGGCGCCCCGGACCTGCTGCCGCCCGATCTGAAGATCGAGATGTATGGCGTCGCCAACGGCGTCGAGACGCGCTTTCTCGAGAGCGAATACGAGCGCGCCTATAATTTCAGCCAGCTGAGCGACGGCGACGCGCTGGATTGCGCCGCGCGGCAGGCCGAGCGCAGCGGCGCGCGGCCGACAGGCCAGGCGATCGCGGCCCAGTATGCCGAGCTGCTGGCGATCTGGGCGGCCGGCGATGCGGAGCGCGCCCGCACGATGGTGGAACGCGACCAGACCCGGATCAATCCGGCCTGGTCGCAGCTGTTCCTGCAGGCGCGCGAGGCGTTCTGGATGCGCCAGATCGCCTCGGAATGCGCGATTCCCCGCCGCAACTGCTTCATCGCCGTCGGCATGGGCCATCTGGGCGGCGCTGACGGGCTTTTGAAGCGGATCGAGGCGCTGGGCTACCGCCGTCTCGCGCCTCAGGGCTGACAGCCGACGCTGCGCCCCCTAGATTGCCGCCCATGGAGAACAAAGACGATATCGTGAAGAACTGGCTGCCCCGCTATACGGGGCTGGAGCTGGACCAGTTCGGCCAATACATCCTGCTGACCAATTTCGAGAACTACGTCCAGCGCTTCGCCGAATGGCACGGCGTGGAGGTGCAGGGCCTGGACCGTGCGATGCATTCGGCCAGCGCCGACGGCATCACCATGATCAATTTCTCGATGGGCAGCCCGATGGCGGCGACCATCATGGACCTGCTGACCGCGATCAGCCCCAAGGCGGTGCTGTTCCTGGGCAAATGCGGCGGCCTGAAAAAGAAGAACCAGCTGGGCGATTTCGTGCTGCCCATCGCGGCGATCCGCGGCGAGGGCACCTCGAACGACTATTTCCCGCCGGAAGTGCCCGCCCTGCCCGCCTTCACGCTGCAGCGCGCCGTCTCGTCGACCATCCGCGATCTGGGCCACGATTACTGGACCGGCACGGTCTATACGACCAACCGCCGCGTCTGGGAGCATGACGCCGATTTCAAGGAATATCTGCGCCGCATACGCGCCATGGCGATCGACATGGAGACCGCGACGCTGTTCAGCGTGGGTTTCGCCAATCGCATCCCGACCGGCGCGCTGCTGCTGGTCAGCGACCAGCCGATGATCCCGGCGGGCGTGAAGACCACCGAAAGCGACAAGCGCGTCTCGGGCCAGTATGTCGAACCGCATATCCGCATCGGCATCGAGGCGCTGAAGGAAATCCGCGACGACGGCCGCTCGGTGCGGCACCTGAAATGGGATTGACCGGCATGGGTTGGGCGACGCGCCTCGCCGGCGCGCTATGCCTCGCCGGCGCGATCGCCGCTTCGGCCGGCGGGGCCGCCGCGAAGCCCGCGCTGACCGTCAAGGAGCCGGCGATCTGGAGCGTGCAGAAGCCCAACGGCGCGACGATCACCTTTTTCGGTTCGGTGCACCTGCTGCCCGACGGCGACGACTGGCGCACCAGGGCGCTGATCGCCGCCTATGAAGCGGCCGATGTCGTCGTGCTGGAGACCGACCTGTCG
>CAZBPO010000389.1:0-718 GCA_964493795.1 uncultured Flavobacteriaceae bacterium | reverse complement strand
GAAGGCGACGGTGTCGAAGGCGGCGGAGGCGGTGAGGACCAGCTTTCGCGGGATGGAAGGGTTCCGGCCCTGGTTCGCGGCGCTGAATCTGTCGGTCAGCAACGCGATGACGCGCGGCTTCGACCCCGAGAACGGGGTCGACAAGCGGATCGAGGCCGACGCGCGGGCCGACGGCAAGGCTGTCGGCTATTTCGAGACGGCGCGCGCGCAGCTGGACCTGTTCATCGACCTGCCGGAAGACGAGCAGATCAACTTTCTGGTGCTCGGCGCGCAGGAGATCATCGACCGGCCGCGCGAGCTGGACGATCTGATCGCCGCCTGGGCGGACGGCGACGTCGAGGAGATCGACGCGCTGATGAACAGGGGGCTGGAAGGCTCGCCGCGCCTCGCCAAGGCATTGCTGGCCGACCGCAACGCGCGGTGGGTGAAGGTGATCCGCGATTTCTTCCTGCAGGATCGAAACTCGTATCTGATCGTGGTCGGCGCGGCGCATCTGGTGGGCGACGACAGCGTCATCGCGATGCTGCGCGACGCGGGCGTCGAGGTGACCGGGCCCTGAGGCCGGTCATGCTCTCGCCATAGTCCGCCGCGCATCTGCGGCGTTCGCCAGCGGCTAGGCAGCCGCTTTTCGGGGACGGACAGAGGGGACCTGGCCGAACATGACCGCAAGACCATTCGCCGCGCCTCTGCTGGTCGCGAGGAAAACCAACGCGCCCAG
>CAZBPO010000388.1:0-2760 GCA_964493795.1 uncultured Flavobacteriaceae bacterium | reverse complement strand
GCTGGGCGGCGCTCGACGTCGATTTCGAGATGTTCGGCAAGGATCACCAGACCAACGCCGTCATCTATGACCGGATCTGCGAAATCCTCGGCGGCGCGGCCCCCCAGCATTACGTTTACGAGCTGTTCCTCGACGAGATCGGCCAGAAGATCTCCAAGTCCAAGGGCAATGGCCTCACCATCGACGAATGGCTGGCCTATGCCGCGCCGGAAAGCCTCGCGCTTTACATGTTTCAAAAGCCGCGCACGGCCAAGCGTCTCTATTTCGACACCATCCCCAAGGCGGTCGACGAGTATGCGGCATTCCTCAACGCCTATGCCGCGCAGTCGGCTGAGGAACAGCTGGAAAACCCCGCCTGGCACATCCATGCCGGCCAGCCGCCGCAGGAGCAGTATCCGCTTTCCTTCGCGCTGTTGCTCAACCTCTCTGCGGCCTCGAACGCGGCCGACGCCGAGACTCTATGGGGCTTCATCAAGGCTTATCGCCCGGGGCTGACGCCGGAAGACTATCCCTCGCTCGACCGTCTGGTCGGCTATGCGCTGCGCTATTACGCTGATTTCGTGAAGCCGGCGAAATCCTTCCGCGCGCCGACCGACGAGGAGCGCCACGGCCTGACCCTTCTGGCCGACGCGCTGGACGCGGCGGTCGAAACAGAGTCCGACACGCTGCAGAATCTCAGCTTTGAGATCGGCAAGACCAACGGCTTCGCCGACAAGCTGCGCGACTGGTTCCGGGCGTTTTACGAGGTCGTTCTGGGCCAGACACAGGGTCCGCGTTTCGGCTCTTTCGCCGCGCTGTTCGGCGCGAAACGCACCGCTGCCCTCATCCGCGAGGCGCTGTCCGGCGCGTTCCTGAAGGACGCTTCCTGAAGCCTCATGGCCGGGCCCGACCCGGCCATCCATGTCGGCAGACGCGCGACTGTTTGGATGGCCGCCTCAAGGGCGGCCATGAGGGCTCATTGTTTCACCCAGACGATGCGGGCGATCCACTCGATCTCGCTGGCGTCGAAGCTGCGCGGCGGGAACGCGGGGTTGAGCGAGGCCAGCTCGATCTTCTTGCCCGATTTCTTCGCCAGCACCTTGGCCATCACCTCGCCGCCTTTGGTCTTCGCCACGACGCGGTCGCCCTTGCGCACCTGCGACGAGGGCGAAAGCACCAGAATGTCGCCGGCCCGATAGAGCGGCAGCATCGAATCGCCGGTCACCTCAAGCGCGAAATCGCCCTCGTCGTCGGCCAGCGGCAGCTTCACGTGGCTCCAGCCCGATCCGGCCGGAAAGCCTGCATCGTCGAAAAAGCCGCGCCCGCCCGCCTGGGCCAGACCGATCACCGGCACGCTTCGCGCCGCGTTCTGCTTGCCCTTGGGAATGATCAGCGAAACGAATTCCTCAAGGCTGGCCCCGGTCGCCGTCAAAACCTTCGAGACGCTCTCGGTCGAGGGCCAGCGTTTCTTGCCGTCATCGGCGGTGCGCTTCGATGGATTGAAGGTGGTGGCGTCGAGACCGGACTTGCGGGCGAGGCCGGAAGGCGACATGCCATAGCGGGCGGCGAGCGCGTCGATGGCGGCCCAGATCTGCTTGTGCGTCAGCATGTTCACGGGGGATGTCGGTTGGAGGAAAGTTTGTGGGAAAATAGGCCTAGATCGGTCTGCGATCAACCCCTAATTTCGCAGCGGGGCGATATCCGGTGACCGCGCTCATCTACAAGATCGTCGATGCGGCGGTCTGGCGCGCCGCCGTCTCGGCGGGCCGCTTCGAAGGCGCGCCGGTCGACCTGCAGGACGGCTACATCCATTTCTCGACGGTGTCGCAGGCGCGCGAGACCGCAGCGAAGCATTTCGCCGGCGTCGAAGGGCTGGCGCTGGCCGCCTTCGATCCGGCCGCGCTGGGTCCTGCGCTGAAGTGGGAACCCTCGCGCGGCGGCGCGCTGTTCCCTCATCTCTATGCGCCGCTCGATCCCGCGCTCGCCCTCTGGACGCGGCCTTTGCCGCTCGGCCCCGGGGGCGCGCATCTTTTTCCGGACGACATGACGTGATCCTTCCCTATCGGCTGATCCGCCCGCTCTTTTTCGCGTTCGACCCTGAACGCGTTCACGGGCTGACCCTCAAGGCGCTGCGGCGCGGTCTCGCCGGCGGGCCGGGCGAGATCGCCACGCCGCGCCTCAGCCAGACCCTGTTCGGCCTCGATTTTCCCAACCCGCTGGGGCTCGCCGCCGGTTTCGACAAGAACGTCGAAGCGCCCGACGGGGCGCTGAAGCTCGGCTTCGGCTTCGTCGAATGCGGCACCGTCACGCCTCTGGCGCAGGCCGGCAATCCGCGTCCGCGCATCTTTCGTCTGGTCGAGGACCGCGCAGTCATCAACCGGCTCGGCTTCAACAATGACGGCCACGCGCCGGCCGCCCGGCGGCTTCAGGCGCGCGCCGCGCGGCCGGGCATCGTCGGCATCAATCTGGGGGCGAACAAGGACGCCGCCGACCGCGCCGCCGACTATGTCACGGGCTATCGCGCGCTCGCCGCGCACGCGGCCTATGTGACGATCAATATCTCCTCGCCCAACACGCCCGGCCTGCGCGGCCTGCAGAACGCCGAAGAATTGGCCGATCTGCTGTCGCGCGTCGCGGCGGCGCGGGCCGAAAGCGGCGTTCACCGTCCCATCTGGCTCAAGATAGCGCCCGACCTCGACGCAGAGGCGATCGGCGCGATCGTCGAGGCCTGCGTCGCGCATGGCATAGATGCGCTGGCGGTCTCCAACACCACGCTCGCCC
>CAZBPO010000387.1:0-2773 GCA_964493795.1 uncultured Flavobacteriaceae bacterium | reverse complement strand
TTTCACGCCTCTTGTCGGCCTGGAGGGCCGGGCGGGGCTGGTGCTCGACATCACGGGCGCGGCGCATCTGTTCGGCGGCGAGGCAAGCTTGCGTGACGCGGCGCTGGCCGGGCTGGCGCGGCGCGGCTTCAGCGCATGCGGCAGCATCGCCGGAACCCCCGAGGCGGCGATGACGCTGGCGCGTTTCAGCGGAACGGCGATCGCGCCGGAGGACGACGACGCGGCGGCGGTGGCGCATCTGCCCGTCGCCGCGCTGGATATGGATGAGGACATCGCGCGCGCCCTGCGGCGCGCGGGGCTCAAGACCATCGGCGATGTCGCAAGACGCCCCGCCGCCAATCTCGCCGCCCGTTTCGGCAGGGCGATGACGACGCGTCTGGCGCGCATATGCGAGACGGAGAACGCCCGGTTCACGCCGCTGCGGCCGCCGCCGTCATGCCGCGCCGAGCGCCGTTTCGCCGAACCCATGACGGATGCCGGCGCGCTGGGCGCGGTGATCCGCGATCTGCTGGCCGAGGCGCTTGGCGAACTGGAACGGCGCGGCGAAGGCGGACGGGCGTTCGAGGCCAGTTTCTTTCGCACGGACGGCGAAGTGCGGCGGATCGCGGTGGAAACCGGGCGGCCGTCACGCGACGTGGACGCGATCATGAAGCTGTTCGAGGAACGGCTGGCGGGGCTGGCCGATCCGATCGACCCCGGCTTCGGCTTCGACGGCGCGCGGCTGGGCGTCGCCAGGACGGAGCCGATGGCGGCACAGCAGGCGGCTTTCGACCGGAACGACGCCGACGAGATGGCGCTGGCGGCGCTGATCGACCGCCTGAGCGTGCGTTTCGGCCGCGACCGGGTGCAGCGGTTCGTCCCGCGCGACACGCATGAGCCCGAGCGCGCGGCGCGCGCCATACCCGCCGCCGATGGCGTGCGCGCAGCGGCGTGGCCTGAACCCGAGCCCAGCGAACCGCCGCAGCGTCCTTTGCTGATGTTCCACCCGCCGCACCCGATCGACGTGCCGGCGGCCGGCGTTCCGGAAGGCCCGCCGCTGCGTTTCCGCTGGCGCAGGCGCATGCATGACGTCGTCGCCAGCGAAGGGCCGGAACGCATCGCCCCAGCCTGGTGGCGCGGGGGCGAAACCCAGACCCGCGACTATTACCGCGTGGAGGACGCCGCCGGACGCCGGTTCTGGATCTATCGGCGCGGCCTTTATCGCGAGACCGGTCGGCCCGAATGGTATCTGCACGGGCTGTTCGCATGATGCGCTTCGCGGAGATGGCGGCGGCGACGAATTATTCGTTCCTGCGCGGCGCTTCCAGCCCGCAGGACATGGCGCTGACGGCGCTGGTGAAGGGACATGCCGGGATCGGCATCGCCGACCGCAATACGGTGGCCGGCGTGGTGCGCGCCTGGGCCGAGCTGAAACATTTGCGCGAGCGCGGCATCCCATCCGGCGCGAAGCGCAAGACCGGAGGGTCGCCGGGCGAGTTCGAGTGGGTGGCGCGCGGCGAGGAGACCGGCCTGACGCCCGAAGACGTCCGGGCGCGCGCGGCGCGCTTCCGGCTGGCGACCGGCGCCCGGCTGGTCTTTTGCGACGGCGCGCCGGATGTCGTCGCCTATCCAGAGACGCGCGAGGGCTGGGGGCGGCTGTGCCGTCTCCTCACCGCCGGCAACCGGCGGGCCAAGAAAGGCGACTGCTTTTTGACCCTCGCCGATCTCGTCGCCGATACGCGGGGGCTTCTGCTGATCGTCATGCCCGGCCGGGCGCCGCCCGAAGATCGCCATCTGGCGGCGCTGGCGGAGGCCGCGCCGGGAGCCGTGTGGCTGGGCGCGACCATGCCGCGCGCAGGCAAGGACCGCCGCCGCCTGGACGCCCTGACGCGGGCGGCCGAGCGCCACCGCATCGCGCTGATCGCCAGCAATGACGCGCTCTATGCCGACCCGGAGCGCCGGGCGTTGCAGGATGTCCTGACCTGCATCCGCGAGGGCGTGACGGTCGCCTCGGCCGGCCGGCGTCTGGAGGCCAATGCCGAGCGTCATCTGCTGGAGCTTGATGAGGTCGCGCGGCTGTTCGCAGCCTATCCGGATGCGGTCGCGGCCAGCGCGGAGATGCTGGCGCGGATCGAGTTCACACTGGATCAGCTGACCTATGAGTATCCCGACGAGCCCGTGCCGCCGGGCTGGGAGGCGCAGGACTGGCTGGAGAAGCTGACCTGGGACAGCGCGCAAACTCGGTATCCCGGCGGCATCCCCGCGAAGGTGGACGGCCTGCTGCATAGCGAGCTCGCGCTGATCCGCCAGCTGAAATACGCGCAGTATTTCCTGACCATCCACGATCTCGTCCGTTATGCCGAAAGCCAGGGCATTCTGTGCCAGGGACGCGGATCGGCCGCCAATTCGGCGGTCTGCTATGTGCTGGGGATCACCTCGATCGACCCGGAACAGCACGACGTGCTGTTCGCGCGCTTCATCTCGGCCGATCGCGGCGAGCCGCCGGATATCGACGTGGATTTCGAGCACGAGCGGCGCGAAGAGGTGATCCAGTACATCTACCGGAAATATGGCCGCCATCGCGCGGGCATCGCCGCGACGGTCATCTCCTATCGCCCGCGCAGCGCCATACGCGACGCCGGAAAGGCGCTGGGCCTCAGCGAAGACGTGACGGGGGCGATCGCCGGGATGCAGTGGGGCAGCTGGGGCGACAAGATCCCCAGATCGCAGATCGTCCAGAGCGGTCTGGACCCCGAAAACGCGATGGTCGGCAAGGCGGTGGCAACGATGGTCT
>CAZBPO010000386.1:2088-2804 GCA_964493795.1 uncultured Flavobacteriaceae bacterium | reverse complement strand
GCTGCATCGGCGGGCAGATGCAGGGCCGGCTGGTGTTCAAGACCGACGACGAGCGCCTGCGCGCCGAGCGGATCGGCCTGAAGGACCTCGACCGCAAATACAAGACCATCGAACTCGCCTCGGGCGACGTGATCTTCGCCTCGACCGGCGTGACGACGGGCTCGATGCTGACCGGCGTGCTCGACACCGCCCACTACCTGACCACCGAGACCGTGGTGATGCGCTCGGCCACCGGCACGGTGCGCTGGATCAAGACGCGCCATTCCAAGGGCGCATGACCGCCGGGCCGGTCTGCCTGGGCGTCACGCAATCGCTCGCCGGCAAGACCTGGCGCTTCCGGCTGGATGACGAGGCGCGCGCCGCGCCCATCGCCCGCAAATTGGGCCTGCCTGACGCGCTGGCCCGCATTCTCGCCGCGCGCGGCTTTCACGAGGCTGACGCCGACCGCCATTTCGATGCCTCGCTGAAAGCCTGGATGCCGGACCCGTCGGCTTTCGCCGACATGGACAAGGCGGCCGAACGTATCGCCGACGCGCTCGCTTCGGGCGAGAAGACGGCCGTGTTCGGCGACTATGACGTGGACGGCGGCGCGTCGTCGGCGCTGGTGGCGCGCTATTTCCGCGCGCTGGGGCGCGATCTTCGCATCTATATCCCCGACCGCATGACCGAAGGCTATGGCCCCAACGCCGCCGCGATGCGCGCGCTGGCGGGCGAGG
>CAZBPO010000386.1:0-2078 GCA_964493795.1 uncultured Flavobacteriaceae bacterium | reverse complement strand
CCTCGCGCGCCGCCTCGAACGCATCGAAGGCCTGCGCGCGAGGCCGGGCTGACCGTGGTGGTCGCGGACCATCACATGATGGGCGCGCGCACGCCCCACGCCTTCGCCATCGTCAACGCCAATCGCCCCGGCGACAATTCCGGTCTGGGCCATCTCTGCGCGGCGGGCGTGACCTTCATGCTGCTGGCCGCGGTGAACCGCGAGCTGCGCCGTCGCGGATGGTTCGCGGCGAACGGCGTGGCCGAGCCCGATCTGAGGCTGTTCCTCGATCTGGTGGCGCTTGCGACCGTTTGCGACGTGGTGCCGTTGACCGGGTTGAACCGCGCTTTCGTGCGTCAGGGCCTGAAGGTGATCGGCCACACCGCCAATGCCGGGCTGAAGGCGCTGGTCGACCTCGCCGCCGTGAAGGGGCCGATGCGGGCCAGCCATTTCGGGTTTGCGCTGGGCCCGCGCGTGAATGCCGGCGGCCGGGTGGGGCGGGCCGATCTGGGCGCGCTGATGCTGGCGAGCGATGACGCCGCCTTCGCCGCCGACGCGGCAGCCGAGCTGGACCGCTATAACCGCGAGCGTCAGACGATCGAGGCGCATGTGCTGGCCGAGGCGATCGAGCAGGTGGAGCGGCGCGGTGCCGGCGCGGGGCTTGCGGCGGCGGCGGGCGAGGGCTGGCATCCGGGCGTGGTCGGCATCGTCGCCGGCCGGCTGAAGGATCGTTTCGACCTGCCGAGCGCGGTGTTCGCGCTGGACGAGACGACCGCGCGCGCCTCGCTGCGCTCGGTATCGGGCGTCGATATCGGCGGCGCGGTGACGGCCGCCAAGGCCGCGGGCCTGCTGACATCCGGCGGCGGGCACAAGATGGCGGCGGCGCTGAGCGCGGAACGCGGCAAGCTGGACGCGCTGGTCGCCTTTCTTGATTCGTATCTGGCCGATCAGGTGGCGGCGCGGCCGGATCGCGGGCTCTACGCCGTGGATGCGGTGATGGGGCCGGCCGGCATGACGCCGGAGTTTCACGACCTGGTGGAGCGGGCAGGTCCCTTCGGCGCGGGTAATCCCGAGCCGGTGATCGTGGTGCCCGACGCGCGCGTGGTGGACGTGCGGGTGGTGGGCGAGAACCATGTTTCGGTCGTCGTCATGTGCGGAAACGACCGTCTGAAAGCCATCGCGTTCCGCGCCGCCGACCGGCCGCTGGGCGAGGCGCTGCTGAAGAAGGGCCGGCCGATCCATTTGGCGGGCAGGTTGCTGGCCAATGACTGGCAGGGCCGGCGGACGATCGAGCTTTCCATCGAGGACGCGGCCTTCGCTTGAGCGGCGGAACCGCCCGATCGCTGGTGCATTGTCTCGCCTGAGGAGGCGAAGGCACAGCGATGGGAAAGTCCGCGGAAATCACGCAAAGGGCGCGTCGGGCGAAGGCTGAGGCGATGGGGCGAGCACGTGCGCTGGCGCCCGATCTGGAGGCGCGGATCGGCAGCACGCCTGCGACGCGCTATCGCGGTGATCCGGGCGTGTTCGGGCGGCTGGTGGAGGACCACGACAGGCACCGCGCTTTGATCGCCATGATCGAGGAGACCGAGGGCGGCTCGCCCCAGCGCAAGAAGCTGTTCCGCGAACTGGTGCGCGAGCTGAAGTCGCACGCCGCCGCCGAGGAGCAGGCGCTGTGGTCGAGCGTGATGCGGAACCCCGAGACGACGGATTTCGCGCGTCACGCGGTGGCCGAGCACAAGGAGATCGACGATCTGCTGGCTAACCTTGCGGCGCGCGACATGGCGTCGGGCGGGTGGCTGCGCCGCTTCGCCAAGGTGAAAGAGGAATACCTTCACCACATCAAGGAAGAGGAGCAGGAGCAATTCGTGGCGGCTGACCGCACGTTGAGCGCGTCGGACCTCCGTTATATGCGAAGCGTGTTCAACCGCCGGAAAGCCGCAGAAAAGGCCGATGCGCGGGTGGAAAAGAAGCTCAAGCCCAAGAAGTAGCCGGCGCGCGCCGCCAAGTTGCGTCTGACGGCTTGCATTGCGGCGCGGGTGCGGTTATCCACCCGCCTCCCGCGCGCCCTTCGTCTATCGGTTAGGACGGCAGCCTTTCAC
>CAZBPO010000385.1:1828-2810 GCA_964493795.1 uncultured Flavobacteriaceae bacterium | reverse complement strand
CGATCTCCGGGTCGGTGAAGCAGACGGCCGGTATCGCCTGCCTGTCCCAGGCGCGCGGGCGCCCGGCCACGATCTCGGCCACCATCTCGCCCTGCGCCATGGCGCGGTGCGCCAGCATCGGCTCGCCGGTGACGTCGCCGATGGCGTAGACGCCGCGCATCGAGGTGCGGCACTGATCGTCGATCTTGATGAACTTGGCCGCGCGGTCGAGGTCGAGCTCTTCCAGGCCCCAGTTTTCGACCAGCGGGCGGCGGCCGACCGTGACGAGGATTTTCTCGGCCTCGATCTTCTGTTCCTCGCCCGCGGCGGTTTCGATGCGGAGCGCATCGCCCTTTGAGGTGAGCCCCTTGGCCTTCACGCCGGTCAGCACGGTGACGCCGAGTTCGGCGAGGCGCTTGACGACCGGGCGGGTCAGCTCGGCGTCGTATTGCGCGAGGATGCGGGTTTCGGCCTCGACCACGGTGATCTTGGTGCCGAGTTTGGCGAAGGCGATGCCGAGCTCAAGCCCGATATAGCCGCCGCCGACCACGACCATGGATTGCGGCAGCGCCTTGAGAGCCAGCGCGTCGGTGGACGACAGCACATTCCCGCCGAAGGGCAGGAAGGGCAGCTCGACCGGCGCGGAGCCGGTGGCGATGACGATGTGTTCGGCGCGGATAAGCTGAGGCCCGGTTTCGGTTTCGACCTCGACGGTCTTGCCGTCCTTGAAGCGCGCCCAGCCATGGACGACCGGCACACCGGCCTTTTTCAGAAGGCCCGCGACGCCGTTGTTCAGGCGGCGGACGATGTCGTCCTTCCAGCCGATCGTCTTGGCCATATCGAATGAGGCCGAGCCGACAGTGATGCCGAGCGGCCCTTTGCCGGCGGCATAATGCGCGACCTTTTCATATTCCTCGGCGGCGTGGATGAGCGCCTTGGACGGGATGCAGCCGACGGTGAGGCAGGTGCCGCCGGCCTTTTTCGCCTCGACGATCACCGTGTC
>CAZBPO010000385.1:0-1818 GCA_964493795.1 uncultured Flavobacteriaceae bacterium | reverse complement strand
CGCCCGGCCCCGCGCCGATCACCAGCAGTTTGCAGGTCATGTCTTTTTTCATGGGGCGCTCTTGGGTTCGCGCGTCAGCACGGCCCTGATCTCGTCGGGCTCGACGCCTGTCATCAGGCAGGAATTGGTCTGGAGCTCGCCCGCCTCGTTGGCGAGCGCGGCGAGGACGAAGAATTCCTTCCCGTCCTCAAAATCGACGCCGCAATTGGCGCCAAGGTCGAAGGGATGGGAGACGTAGGTCTCGCCATCGCCGGGCGTTCCCTTCAGCGTCTCGGTGACCTGAAAAGCGGTGTAGCCGCCGTCGGCGCCTTCCTCGTCGGAGTTGACGGTGCGCAGGGCCGTGCCGACGAAGATGGCGGCGCTCTGTTCGATCTTTTCCTCGGCCGTCATCTGAACGCACGAGCAGGCGAGCGCGGGCGAGGCGAGAGCCAGGGCGGCGGCGAAGGCAGCGAGCGCGAGGGTTGCCCCCCTCCCCCGCTGCGCGGGTACTCCCCCCGCTTCGCAGGGGGAGATCAGATCGCGCTTGCTCATTCGACGAAGATCATGGCGGGGGTTTCGAGGAGCGTTTTCAGGCGCTGGACGAAGACGGCGGCGTCCCAGCCGTCGATAACGCGGTGATCGAAGCCGCAGGAGAGGTTCATCATCTTGCGCGGCATGAACTGCGTGCCGTCCCAGACCGGGCGCATAGCGATCTTGTTGACGCCGACGATGGCGACTTCCGGGTAGTTGATGACCGGCGTGGTGACGACGCCGCCGATCGCGCCGAGCGAGGTGATCGTGATGGTGGAGCCCGAGAGCTCTTCCCGCGTCGCGGCGCCGGACTTGGCGGCGTCGGCGAGACGGTTCACCTCGGCGCCGCAATCCCACAGATCGCGCGCCTCGGCGTGGCGCACCACGGCGACGACGAGGCCGTTCCGCGTCTGGGCCGCCATGCCGATATGGACGCCGCCATACTGGTGAATGACGCCGGCATCGTCATCGAAGACGGCGTTCATGGCAGGGTAGTCCTTCACCGCCTTGACCAGCGCCCGCATCAGGAAGGGCAGCACGGTGAGCTTGGGCTGATCGGCGCGTTTCGCCTTGTTGAGGCTGGCGCGAAGGTCTTCCAGCGCGGTGACGTCGATCTCTTCCACATAGGTGATGTGGGGGATGCGCTGTTTCGCCTTCGCCATCTTCTCGGCGATCTTGCGGCGCAGGCCCACGACCTTGATGTCGGTGACGCTGTCGTCGGGCTGAAGCCCGGCTGGGGCGGCGCGTCCGGCCGCCTGGGGCCCGCGCGCGATGAAGGCGTCGAGGTCTTCATGGGTGATGCGGTTCGCCGGGCCTGTGCCGGTGACCTGACGCAGATCGACGCCGGCCTCGCGGGCGCGGAGGCGCACGGCGGGCGTGGCGAGCGGCTTTTCCCCGGCCCCGCGGGGCGCGCCGGTGAAGGCGGTGACGGGGGCGGGTTTGAGGGCGGGTTTCGGTGGGGATGCAGACGTCCCCTCCACCGCTTCGCGGTCTTTGCCCCCTCCGCCCCCTTCGGGGGCACCTCCCCCGTGAATGACGGGGGAGGCAAGTTCGGGTTTGGGGTCGGATGATTTTTCGGCGGCGGCGTTGCCTTCGCCTTCGACTTTCAGGCGGACGATGGCCGAGCCGACGGCGACGGTGTCGCCGATTTCGGCGCCGAGCCAGAGGACTTCGCCTTCGACGGGCGAGGGAATCTCGACCGTCGCCTTGTCGGCGACATCGTGCGCGAGGACGGCGTCCTCGGCGCGGTGATGACCGACAAGGCGACGGTCGAGATTCCCTCGCCCGTCGAAGGCGAAGTCCTCTGGC
>CAZBPO010000384.1:441-2832 GCA_964493795.1 uncultured Flavobacteriaceae bacterium | reverse complement strand
GGCGGGCGAGAGGCCGTCGATGTGATCGACGTCCGGCTTCTGCATCAGCTCAAGGAACTGGCGCGCATAGGCCGAAAGGCTTTCGACATAGCGGCGCTGGCCTTCGGCATAGATCGTGTCGAAGGCGAGCGAGGATTTACCCGAACCCGACAGGCCGGTGATGACCACCAGGCTGTCGCGCGGGAGGTCGACATCCACGTTCTTGAGATTGTGTTCGCGCGCGCCGCGAACGGACAGGTGCTTGTGCAAGGCCGAGCCCGAATCTGATGATCTGGAACATAATAGGAACTCCGGCCGCCGCTGTCAGCCGGGCAGGCGCTATTTAGGGAAGGGGCCGCCGTGATGCGAGCCGGATCAGCCGAACGGCCTGATTTTCGGATCGGAGAAGGGCGTAGCGCTTGCGCCGGCGGCGGCCGAGGCGCGGACGCGCACGGCGTAGAGCGCGTTGTCGGGGTCGATGGCGACCACGCCGTAGCCCGGGTCGAAATGCCGGGCCGCGATGCCGAGGCGGCGCGCGGCGGCGGTGAGGGTGACCTGACCGGGCAGTTCCACGGTGAGAGTCACATAGGCGTCCGGATCGGGCATGGACCTCCGGCGGGACAGGCTAAAGGTCGAGCCGGGCCGCCGTCGCCGCCGGGCGGATGATACCGTAGCCGATGGCTGGGTTCCAACCCTGTGAGCCGTCCGGCTGGATGGCGTCGGCCCTGAGTTCACGCGCGAGATCGGCGGGCGAGAGCCGGTCGGGCCCAAGGCGTGTGCGCAGAGCGGCGACGCAGCCGGCCATGACCGGTGTGGCGGTGGAGGTGCCGGTGTCGGGCACGTTCGGCCGCGAGCCGATGAAATGCGTGTAGCAGGCGAAGTTCGGCTTGGTCGGCGACATGCCGGCGATGCCCGGCCCCATCGAGGAATAACCGACGCGCCTGTCGTGCGTATCGACGCCGGCGACGGTGGTGACGGCGCTGGAGGCGTTGGCCCCCATGATGGTGTGCCTGGTGGAGGTGCAGCGTTCGTCGGGGCATTGCGGCCCGCAATTGCCCGCCGCGAACAGGATGTCGGCCCCGGCGCGCGAGAGCGTGCCGCAGATGATGTTGAAGGGGTGTTTCGGGTTGTCGATGTAGCGGCCAGGATGGCCTTTGGGGAAATCGTCTTTCGCGCTGTAGATGCCCCAGGAGTTGCTGACGACGAGCGGCTTGCCATGCAGCGCGCCGCCTTTGCGCAGCGCGGTGAGGAGGACGGAGTAGGCGGCGGTGGCGTCGCTGAGGAAGCCGGCGAGGCCGGTATCGTCGGTCGCCGGGTTGAGGATGGGGAAGTCGAGCAGGGTCGCATCAGGCGCGGTGATGAGCGCATCGAAGGCGCACATGGTGCCGTGATTGACGGGATAGCGTCCGGGCGTCGGCTTGCTGCCCGGCGGGCTGTAGGTGAGTTTGCGGTCGAGGCTGGGCGAAAGCCTGCGCGCCTTGAGCGCCGCGAGATTGATGCCGGTATCCATGATGGCGAGCGCGATGCCCTTGCCGGTCAGTCCGCGCTTTTGCATGGCGGCGATGCCGAGGCGTTTGCGCACGGTCGCTGCGGCGCCGATTGCGGGCGTGTCTCCGCAGGTGATCATCGGATGTATGGCGGGGTCGGCGTACACCTCGATGTCGCGTGTGGCGGAGAGGTGCGCGTCGTCCATTTCGCCGCGCACGACGAAAGACGGCGCGGTCTCGGCGGCCGAGAGCGCGAAGGAGGGCGTGATGCCGATGCGGGCGATCGGCACGGCGGCGAAATCGGGGTCGATGTCGAAGACGCGCGGCAGGCGGGCGGGGGCGTGTCGGAGCGGGGCCTCGCCGGGCGCGCCAGCCGCCATCGCGAGCGCCGAACGCTTAAGCTCGCGCTCGGCAGGGACGATCACGAGAACCCGGATTTTCGCCATCTGCTCACCCTCTGGCTGTCCGAAGCAGAGATGCACGCAAAACGCGAGTCGGCAATCTACCGGGGATTGCATTATGCGAACAAAAAAGGAACTATATTGTTGTGGATAGGCGCGCTCAGCGATGGACGGCCCGGGGTGCTGTGGTTAAGTGGGCCGAGCGCAAGGCGCAGATTCAAGGAAAGACAAGGCAATGGCGGGCAGCGTCAACAAGGTGATCCTGATCGGCAATCTGGGAAAGGATCCCGAAGTCCGGTCGATGAACTCGGGCGACAAGGTCGTCAATCTGTCGATCGCGACGTCCGAGACCTGGCGCGACAAGGCGACCGGCGAGCGCAAGGAGAAGACCGAGTGGCACCGCGTCGTGATCTTCAATGAGCAGCTGGGCAAGGTGGCCGAGCAGTATCTGAAGAAGGGCTCGAAGGTTTACATCGAGGGCCAGCTTCAGACCCGCAAATGGACCGACCAGAGCGGCGCGGAGA
>CAZBPO010000384.1:0-431 GCA_964493795.1 uncultured Flavobacteriaceae bacterium | reverse complement strand
TGACCATGCTGGGCGGTCGCGGCGATGGCGGCGGAGGCGGTTCGGGCGGCGGCTATGGCGGCGGCGAGCGCAGCAGTGGCGGCGGGCGTTCGGGCGGCGGCGGCCGGGGCGATTTCTCGGCCGATCTGGACGACGAAATTCCGTTCTGAATCCAGCGCTTGAGGGGGCCTTCCGGATTTGTGCCGGAGGCCGCCAGCGACTATAAATCCTTCTCGATTCCGGCGCGCCCCGGGCTAGTCCGGCGGCGCGCTTTTTCCGCCTGAAGGACGCCTGTTCGCGTGAGCTCTGACGACACTGACGACGGCCTGCCCGACAACACGCCCGATGGCGCGCCGCCGGGCGGCGATGTGCGCCCGATCGCGATCGAAGACGAGCTGAAACGCTCGTATCTCGACTATGCGATGAGCGTGATCGTCAGCCGTGCGCTGCCC
>CAZBPO010000383.1:2328-2843 GCA_964493795.1 uncultured Flavobacteriaceae bacterium | reverse complement strand
CCCGCGGCGCGCGCCTGACCGAGCTGCTGAAGCAGCCGCAATACGCGCCGATGGTCGTCGAAGAGCAGGTCGTTTCGATCTTCGCCGGCACCAAGGGCTATCTCGACGGGCTGAAGGTCTCGGATATCGGTCGTTTCGAGTCCGAGCTGCTCGGCCTGATGCGCGCCTCGCACAAGGACGTCCTCGACACGATCCGCACCAGCGGCGCGCTCAGCGACGACACCCAGGCGAAGCTCCGCTCGATCCTCGACGATCTCGTCAAGACGTTCTCGTAAGCGGCAGAAGGGCTGATCGGCCATGCCGAGCTTGAAATCCTTCCGGGTGCGCATCGCGTCGGTGAAGTCGACGCGAAAGATCACCAAGGCGCTGAACCTGGTGGCGGCCTCCAAGCTGCGCCGGGCGCAGGAAGCGGCCGTCAACGCGCGGCCGTTCGCCGAGCGCATGGAGCGCGTGCTGGCCAATCTCGGCGCTTCGATGGCCGGCAATCCCGGCGCGCCCAAGCTGCTGGCCGGCAC
>CAZBPO010000383.1:0-2318 GCA_964493795.1 uncultured Flavobacteriaceae bacterium | reverse complement strand
CCGGCACCGGCCGCGACGATACGCATCTGGTGATTGTGGCGACCTCCGACCGCGGCCTCGCGGGCGGCTTCAACGCCAATATCTCCAAGCTGGCGCGCCAGCACATCGCCAGGCTGATCGCCGACGGCAAGCAGGTGAAGATCCTGGCGATCGGCCGCAAGGGCCGTGACTCGCTGCGCCGCGACTATGGCAAGAACATCCTCGACACGATCGAGCTGGGCGGCGTGAAGGCCGTCGGCTTCGCGACCGCGCACGAGATCGCGCAGCGCGTGCTCGACATGTACGAGGCGGGCGAGTTCGACGTCGCGACCATCTTCTATTCGCGCTTCCAGTCGGTGATCTCGCAGATCCCGACCATGCAGCGCCTGATCCCCGCCGAAGTGACGCTGCCGGAAGGCGCGCCGCAGGTGGACCTGAAAGGCGCGATCTACACCTACGAGCCCGACGAGACCGAAATTCTCGCCGATCTGCTGCCGCGCAACGTCGCGGTGCAGATTTTCCGCGCGATGCTCGAGAACGCCGCTTCGTTCTTCGGCGCGCAGATGACGGCCATGGACAACGCCACCCGCAATGCGGGCGAGGTGATCGACAAGCTGACGATCCAGTACAACCGGACCCGTCAGGCGATGATCACCAAGGAACTGATCGAAATCATCTCGGGCGCGGAAGCGCTCTGAGGGGGTCGGACGCGGATGACCGCCATAGCCCCAACGGTACGGGCTGCCCCGGGTTCGGAAAGACATTTCCGTGAACTCGCGACGGGCGTGCCGCTGTTCGAATCGCCCTTTTTCGAGCGGTTCGTGGGCGAGGCTTTTCCGGATTCCGCAGTGCGCGAGATCGCCGTTTCGCTGAACCGCGACGGCTTTGCGATCATCGACTTCCCGGACGACGAGTTCGTGAATGTCGCCGACCGCATCCGGGCCGGACTGAAGGACCAGTATAACTGGGCCGCCTGGCGGAACCATGGATATCACGACGGCGCCGGCATGCGCGTGCAGGACGCCTGGTATCACAATGCCGACGTGCGCCGTCTGGCCACCAACGGGGCGTTGCTGAGCCTATTGTCGCGGCTCTACGGCCGCCGCATGTGGCCGTTCCAGACGCTGAATTTTCCGGTGGGAACGCAGCAGCATTTCCACTCCGACAGCGTCCACTTCTCCACCCTGCCGGAGCGCTTCATGTGCGGCGTCTGGGCGGCGCTGGAGGACGTGACGGAGGACGCCGGGCCGCTGGTCTATTACCCCGGTTCGCACAAGCTTCCGCTCGTTTACAACGAGACGATCGGCTATCGCATCGAGGGCGACGACAAGCTCCCGACCCAGGCGATCTACGAGGAATACTGGCGCGCCATCGTCGAGCAGAGCGGCATCGAGCCGGCCTATTTCACGCCCCGCAAGGGTCAGGCGCTGATCTGGGCGGCCAATCTGCTGCATGGCGGCGCGCGCCAGACCAACCCGGACGCGACGCACTGGTCGCAGGTCACGCATTACTACGGCGACGACTGCGTCTATCTGACGCCGATGCTGTCCGACATGCCGACCGGCAACGTGTTTTACCGGGCGATGATCGACGTCTCGACCGGCCACATGGTCGAGAACCGCAATCTGGGCGGCCAGCTTGCGCCCGGCACGCCGATCATGCGCGATACGCGCCAGCCCAGGCAGGCGGCGGCCGCGGCGGCCCAGCCGGTCTCCGGCGGCTCCAGCGCGCGCTACACCGTCAAAAAGGCGCTTTCCAGCGTCGGGCTTCTTACGCCCGCCCAGAAGGTCAAACATTTCGCCGGCCGCGTGACACGCCGCGTGAAACGGACGTTCAAACCGGCGGGGGCGCCATGACCGGCGTTCGCCGCATTCCGCATTTTTCCCAAGCGACCGGCTTGCCTGTTTGTGGCGCGTCGGTAAAAGCCGCGATGGCTATCGGCCCGTCGGCTATCATTCGAGGACCCCAATCATGAGCACCAACGTCACCGGACGTATCTCCCAGGTCATCGGCGCCGTCGTCGACGTGCAGTTCGACGGCCACCTGCCGGCCATTCTGAACGCCCTCGAAACGAACAATGGCGGCAACCGTCTGGTTCTGGAAGTCGCCCAGCATCTGGGCGAATCGACCGTCCGCACCATCGCGATGGACTCGTCCGAAGGCCTCGTGCGCGGCCAGGAAGTGACCGACACGGGCGCGGCCATCTCGGTGCCCGTCGGCCCCGCGACGCTGGGCCGCATCATGTCGGTGATCGGCGAGCCGATCGACGAGGCCGGCCCGGTCAAGTCCGAGAAGCGCCGCCCCATCCACGCCGAAGCGCCCAAGTTCACCGAGCAGTC
>CAZBPO010000382.1:0-2847 GCA_964493795.1 uncultured Flavobacteriaceae bacterium | reverse complement strand
AACGAGGCACGTTATGCCCTTCGGCCCCTCGCCGCCCGTCCGCACCATGCATGTGTAGATGTCCGAGACGCCCGCGCCGGAGATGAACGCCTTGGACCCGTTCAGGACATAGTGGTCGCCGTCGCGGACCGCGCGGGTCCGCATCGCCGCCGCGTCCGAGCCCGAGCCCGGCTCGGTGAGCGCATAGGACGCGATATGCTCCATGGTGGTGAGCTTGGGCAGGAAGCGCCGGCGCAGTTCGTCAGAGCCGAACCGGTCGATCATCCACGACGCCATGTTGTGGATGGAGATATAGGCGGCCGTCGAGGTGCAGCCCCATGAGAGCTCCTCGAAGATGATCGCGGCGTCGAGCCGGCTGAGTTCGGCGCCACCGACATCGCCCTTGATATAGATCGCGGCGAAGCCGAGCGCCGCGGCCTCGCGCAGCACGTCGACCGGAAAGTGCGCCGTCTCATCCCACTCGGCCGCATAGGGCTTGAGGTTGCTTTCGGCGAACGAACGCGCGGCGTCCTGAAAGGCCCGCTGGTCTTCAGTCAGATCGAAATTCATCGCGAACTCCTGTTGCAGGCGTGATACTGGACGGCGCATCGTTTCGCCAGTTCCGCCGACGTAAAGAGCCGACCGTGCCCGCCTCCTACCCAGCTACCCGTATGCGTCGCCTGCGTCAGTCCGACTGGTCGCGGCGTATGGTTCGCCAGACCAGGCTGAGCCCCGACGACCTGATCTGGCCGATTTTCGTGGCCGGAGGGAAGTTCCTGGAGGAACCGATCGCCTCGATGCCGGGCGTGAACCGGCTGTCGATCGACATGGTCGGGCTCGCGGCCAAGGAAGCCGCGGCTTTGGGCATTCCCTGCATCGCGCTGTTCCCTTACACCGCGCCGCACGACCGCTCGCCGGACGGGCGCGAGGCGCTCAATCCCGATAATCTGGTGTGTCGCGCCATAGCCGAGATCAAGGCGCGCGCCCCCGGTGTCGGCGTGCTGTGCGACGTGGCGCTCGACCCTTACACCTCGCACGGCCATGACGGCTTGCTGCAGGACGGCGAAATCCTGAACGACGAGACCGTCGAGGTGCTGGTGCAGCAGGCGCTGGTGCAGGTCCAGGCCGGCTGCGACATCATCGCCCCGTCCGACATGATGGACGGGCGCATCGGCGCGATCCGGCAGGCGCTGGAAAGCGCCGGGCGCAAGAACACGCTGATCATGTCTTACGCCGCGAAATACGCCTCGGCCTTTTATGGCCCGTTCCGCGACGCCATCGGGACGCGCACGGCGCTGTCCGGCGACAAGAAGACCTATCAGATGGACACGGCCAATGCCGACGAGGCCCTGCGCGAGGTCGAGCTCGATCTCGCGGAAGGGGCCGACATGGTGATGGTGAAGCCGGGCCTGCCCTATCTGGATATCGTTACGCGCGTGAAGGACCGGTTCGGCGCGCCGACCTTCGCCTATCAGGTGTCGGGCGAGTACGCGATGCTGAAGGGCGCGATCGACAGGGGCTGGCTGGACGGCGACCGGGCGGTGCTGGAGAACCTTCTGGCCTTCAAGCGCGCCGGCGCGGACGGCGTGCTGACCTATTTCGCGCGGGAAGCCGCCCGGCTGCTCGTCTGACGGCTTGTCAAAACCAGCGGTTGGACCGAGTGTCGGATGGGGCGAGTCCCATTCAGGAGGCTGAGAATGTTCAAGGAGTTCCGGGAGTTCATCCTGCGCGGCAACGTGCTGGACCTGGCGATCGGCATCATCATGGGCACCGCGTTCACGGCCATCGTGAACTCGCTGGTGAACGACATGATCATGCCGCCCATCGGCCTCCTGCTGGGCGGCGTCGACTTCTCCAACCTGTTCTTCCAGCTGAGCGGACGCGACACGCTGTTCGCCGTGCTGGCGGACGCGCAGGCCGCCGGCGTCGCGACGCTGAACTACGGCGTGTTCATCAACGCGCTGGTGAAGTTCATCATCATCTCGTTCGCGGTGTTCATGCTGGTGAAGGCCGCCAACCGGATGCTGCCGAAGAAAGAAGAGGCACCGGCCGAGGTGGTCACGCCGGAAGACATCGTGCTGTTGCGTGAAATTCGCGACGCGCTGAAGAAGTAAGACTTGAAGGGCCGGCGGAAACGCCGGCCCTAGTTCTTTATGCTCTCGACCAGCCCGCGCAGCAGCATTTCGCCGCGCGACGGGACGACGGCCATGCCGTGATCGCGCTGTCCCACGTCGATCAGGCCCTTGAGCAGAAGATCCACCAGCCCGTGAACGCCGCCCCACAGCGCCGGCCCCATGCCGGGCCGTCCGGCGATCTCGCCGAACAGGTGCGACAGCGACAGGGCCGCCTCGCTGCGCTCGACGCCGACCCAGTCGCCCTCGCCCCGCTCGAAGGCGAGATCGAACGCCCCGCGATTGGCTGCGGCGTATTTCAGATAGGCGTGCGCGGCGGCGGCCAGGCGCTCGCGCGGGTCCGGCTCGCGCCCCACGACCTGACGGACCGCGCTTTCGATCTCGGCGCAGACTTCGACCGCCAATGCATCGGCCAGACGCTCGCGCGACGGGAAATAGCGGTAGCAGGCGGCCGGCGAGAGGCCCGCCGCCTTGGCGATATCGCGCAGCGACACGCGGGTCGCCGCGGTCTCGGTGGCGGCGCGGCGCGCGGCGGCCAGCAGCCGCGCGCGCCCCTCGTCCAGCTTGCTCATCCTTTCAGCCGGGCGATCAGGCTCGACGTATCCCAGCGCTTGCCGCCCATGGCCTCGACCTCGGCATAGAACTGATCGACCAGCGCGGTCAGCGGAAGCTGCGCGCCGTTGCTGCGGGCCTCGTTCAGCGCGATGCCGAGATCCTTGCGCATCCAGTCCACCGC
>CAZBPO010000381.1:2054-2860 GCA_964493795.1 uncultured Flavobacteriaceae bacterium | reverse complement strand
TTGCAACCAGGACGACGGCGACGACGAGGAATGCAACGGCGGCGACCCGATGTTCTCGCCCACCCAGCGCATCTGGGGCTACGAGACGCCGGACGGCTCGTTCGCCCAGTTCTGCCGCGTGCAGGACCGTCAGCTCATGGAGCGCCCGCGCCACCTGACCTGGGAGGAGAGCGCCTGCTACACGCTCACCCTCGCCACCACCTACCGCATGTTCTTCGGCCACCGCCCGCACATCCTGCGTCCCGGCCACAACGTGCTGGTCTGGGGCGCCTCGGGGGGCCTGGGCTCCTTCGCCATCCAGCTCTGCGCGGTCAGCGGCGCCAACGCCATCGGCGTCATCTCCGACGAGACCAAGCGCGACTTCGTGCTCAGCCTCGGGGCCAAGGGCGTCATCAACCGCAAGGATTTCAACTGCTGGGGCCAGATGCCCCAGGTCGGCACGCCCGAATACGACGCCTGGACCAAAGAGGCCCGCAAGTTCGGCAAGGCCATCTGGGACATCACCGGCAAGGGCAACGACGTCGACATGGTGTTCGAACACCCCGGCGAAAGCACCTTCCCGGTCTCGTGCCTGGTGGTGAAGCGCGGCGGCATGGTCGTCTTCTGCGCCGGCACCACCGGCTACAACCTCACCTTCGACGCCCGCTATGTGTGGATGCGCCAGAAGCGCGTGCAGGGCTCGCATTTCGCGAACTACCTTCAGGCCAGCCAGGCCAACCGTCTGGTGGTGGAACGCCGCATCGACCCGTGCATGTCGGAAGTCTTCTCGTGGGCCGACATCCCCAAGGCGCACACCAAGATGTGGA
>CAZBPO010000381.1:0-2044 GCA_964493795.1 uncultured Flavobacteriaceae bacterium | reverse complement strand
GGAAGAACGAACACCTGCCCGGCAACATGGCCGTGCTGGTCAATTCCCCCCGCACGGGCCTGCGCACCTTCGAAGACGTCATCGAGGCGACGGGGGGCTGACGCGCAGGCCGTGCGCCTCTCAGCCTTCCGTCCGCGCCCGTCTGATCGCGGCGTTCACTTCGCCGCCGAACAGGAAGATCACCGCGGTGAAGTAAAGGAACACCAGCGCGATCATGCCGGTCGCGAGGCCGGCATAGGTCGATACATAGCTGCCCGCGAAGCTGTCGAGATACCAGCCGAACCCCAACCCCGCTGCGATCCATCCGATCAGTGTCACCAGAATGCCCGGCCAGATGTCGCGCAGCCGCCGCCAGCCGGCCGGCAGCCAGAAATGCGCCATCGTCAGCGCCCCCACGATCACCAGCGTCGCGATCACCAGCCGCAGTGTCGTGACCAGGCTGGAGAACGCGCCAAGATCGGGCAGATAGGTGGTGACGGTGCGCCAGATCACCGGCCCCAGCACGATCAGGAAGGCGAGGGTCAGCAGCACCGCCGTGCCCACGATCACGAAGCCGATCGATTCCAGCCGCGTCTGCCACCATTTGCGCTTCTCGGGCACGCCATAGGCGCGGTTCAGCCCGATCCGGATCGATTCCACCGCGTTCGACGCGAACACCAGCGCCAGCACCGAGCCGATCGTCAGGAGGTCGCGCCGCTGTCCGGTCAGCACGCGCATCACCTCGTCGGCCAGCGGCTCGCCCACCTGCTTGGGCCAGGTCGCCAGGATCAGGTCCGCCGCCTCGCGCGCCAGTTCCTCGCTGCCCAGCAGCGAGGCGACCGCCGTCACGATGATCAGGAACGGAAACAGCGACAGCAGGATCGCCAGGGCGATATCGCTGGCGATCGCCCAGTTGTCGTTCAGCAAAAAGCGGTTGACCGCGTCGGTCGCGGTGGCGCGCACGCCGCGCGTCTTCGCCGTCTCCTGCGTCATCTCAGCCCGCATCCCGCATCGTCCCTATGGAATACGCGCCCGGCGCGCGCCATACCACACCTTCCTTCGACACCCCTCCCCTTGAGGACCGCATGACCGAGACCATCGCCGCCCTGCCCGCCCTTGTCGGCGCGGCCGAGACGCTGCTCCAGAAAGCCCGCACCCGTCTCCGCGACAAGCTCTCGACCGAAAAGGGCCTGTCGGCCGCGCTGATGGAGCGCGAGCAGCACGCCGCCCACGGCTTCTCCTGGCTCGCCACCTATGTCGAGGCGCTGCGCCAGCTTCATCACTGGCACGGCCGCGTCTCGGCCGAGGGCGGCTTCGGCGAGATCGAGACCCTGATTCTCGAGATCGGCGTCGGCGAATACGCGCTCCAGATCGTCGGCGGCATTCCGATGAGCCAGGGCGAAATCGTCCGCCCCTACGATGTCGGCCTCGACGACGACGACATCGCCGCCTTCTGGCAGGTCGCCGCCGGCCCGGCCCGCGCCGCGCAGGATCAGGCCCGCAAGACCCGCCTCGCCGAGCTCATCGCCGCCAACCCCACCGCCGCCAGCCACGGCGTCACCGGCCTCGACGAGACGATGGAGATGATCCGCGACCAGTTCCGCAAATTCGCGGACGAAAAGGTCGTGCCCTTCGCCAATGGCTGGCACATGCGCGACGAGTTCATCCCGATGAGCGTGGTTCAGGAGATGGGCCAGCTCGGCGTCTTCGGCCTCACCATCCCGGAAGGCTTCGGCGGCGCCGGCCTCGGCAAGACCGCGATGTGCGTCGTGTCCGAGGAATTGTCGCGCGGCTATATCGGCGTCGGCTCGCTTGGCACGCGCAGCGAGATCGCGGCCGAGCTCATCCTCGGCGGCGGCACGCTTGAGCAGAAGGATTACTGGCTCCCCCGGATCGCCTCGGGCGAAATCCTGCCCACCGCCGTCTTCACCGAGCCCAATACCGGCTCCGACCTCGGCAGCCTGCGCACCCGGGCGGTGCGCGACGGCGATGTCTGGAAGATCACCGGCAACAAGACCTGGATCACCCACGCCGCCCGCGCCGACGTGATGACCGTGCTGGTCCG
>CAZBPO010000380.1:2042-2870 GCA_964493795.1 uncultured Flavobacteriaceae bacterium | reverse complement strand
GAGCAATGAGGGTCTTTCCGCTCTCGAAACGGGTTGCATCGCGCTGTTTCATTCGGCCCGCAGTCTGCGGGTGTTCGCCGATCTGGCGCAGGCTGCGGGCCGTTCGCTGGCAAGAACCGTGGCGATACGCGTCGGGCGCGGCCTGCCCGAACCGCCGCCGCAAGGGTTCGCCGATCTCGTCGTGTTCGACGAGCAGATGGGCGAGGCGCAGGTGCTGGATGCGCTTGAGCGTCTTGAGGCCGTCAAGGGCGGCGGGTAGGGTCGCAGCGTGACCGATCCCGACAGGACTGAGCCCATTCCGGAGACGCCCGAGGCGCCGACGCCCGGCGAAATCGAGGCGGCGCTGTCGGATTTGCGCGCGCAGATGTCGGCGCCAGATGCCGCGCCGCCGGCCGCGCCCGCCGCCGTGACCCTGCCGCCTGTTCCGGCGCACGTTCCGGCGCGTGGGCCTGGCTGGGGCGGAACGGCGGCCCTGATGCTGGCCGCCGCGTTGCTCGGCGGCGGAGCGGCGGGCTTTTTGCCGGGATATCTGGGGCTTGCGCCGGCTGGCGATGCAGAAACGGGGCGGCGTATCGGCCTGCTGGAAACCCGTGTCGGGCAAATCGCGACCGGACAGTCGGGCACGGCGGCGACGCAATCTTTCGCCGATCTCAGGGCTCACCTGGACGGGCTGGAGGTGCGGCTGCGGGCGCTGGAGCAGGCATCGGCGCGGCCCGAGGGCGAGGCTGACCTTGTGGCCTTGAAGGCCGTCGAAACCGCGCTTGGCCAGCTTGCCGACCGGGTGGTCGCGCTTGAGAGCCGTTTGGGCCAGCTGGCCGAGCAAACGGC
>CAZBPO010000380.1:0-2032 GCA_964493795.1 uncultured Flavobacteriaceae bacterium | reverse complement strand
ACGGCTACGCCGCCGCCGGAACGCTCTTCTGAACCTTCGCCCGAAACGGCCGACGCGATCGCGTCGTTGCGGCGCGATCTCGACGAGCTGGAGCGGCGCTTCGGCACGCTGGAGGATATCGCCCCGGCAGGCGAAGTGATCGCGTCGCTGGACGGCCGCGTCTCGGCCATCGAATCCGCCGATCCCGGCCGCGCATCGCGGCAGGCGGCGCTGGCCCTGATCGTGGCGCGGATCGGCGACGCCGTGGCGGCGGGCCGCCCCTTCACGGCCGAACTGGCGGCGCTCAAGGCGGCGGCGCCGGCCCTCGATACGACGCCCTTTACGGCCTATGCCGCGCGTGGCTTGCCGACGGTCGCGACGCTGGCCGACCGGCTGCGGGCGCTGGACCGGCCCATTCGGGACGGGGCCGATTTCGATCGCGGCGGCGACTGGCTCGACCGCGCCTGGCGCGGCTTTGGGCGTCTCGTCACGGTCCGCCGCGACGGGCTGGCCGACGGAACCGAGCCCGAAGACCATCTGGCCCGGGCCCTCTATCACGCCGGGCGCGGCGATCTCGCCTATGCCTACGCCGAAATCGACCGGCTTTCCGGCGCGGCGCGCGGTGCGGCGGCGACCTGGCTGGCGGAGGCCAATGCCCGCCTGACGCTTGACGCCGCGCTGGACGAGCTGACCCGGACCATTCTCGCCGACCTTGCGCGGCCCGCGCCATGATCCGTCTGGTCTGGCTGTTTCTTATCGCGGCGGGGCTGGCCGCCGGCGCGGCGGTTCTGTCCGGACAGACGGACGAGGTGGCCCTGCGGCTTGGCTCGGTCGAGTATCGCATGGCGCCGGCGGTGGCGGCGGCGCTGTGCGTCGCGGCGGTCGCGGTGTTGCTGGGGTTGTGGCGTCTTGTCGGGCTGGTGTTCGACTGGCCGGGCGCGATGAGCCGGGCCCGGCGCGAGCGTCGCCGCAGGACGCGCTATCTCAGCCTCGCGCGCGGCATGGTGGCGGTGGCGGCGGGCGATGCGCGCGAGGCCAAGCGCCACGCGGCGCGGGCCAAGTCGAAAAGCCGCGGGCAGGCCGGCGCGGACGAACCGCTCCTGGCGCAGCTTCTGAACGCCCAGACGGCGCAGCTCGAGGGCGACGAACTGGCTGCGGCGCGGGCCTATGCCGACATGCTGGGCGCCGAGGAAACCGAGTTTCTGGGGCTGCGCGGCCTGTTCATGCAGGCGACCCGGCGCGGCGACCGCGAGGCGGCACGCCGTTATGTCGCACGCGCCTTCCAGCTGCGGCCGCAGACGCCCTGGGTGGCTGCGGCGGCCTTCGACCTTGAGGCGGCGGCCGGCGACTGGGCGGCGGCCGAACGGGCGCTCGCGGGCCAGGCCAGGGCCAAGCTGCTCGAACCGGCCGTCGTTACGCGGCGCAGAGCGGTTCTGGCGGCGGCGGCGGCGCGCGACCGGATCGCCGCCGGGCGGCCTGAACAGGCGCTCAAACTGGCCGGCGCGGCGCTGAAGGTTTCGCCCGGCCTGCTGGAAGCGGCTCTCGCGGCGGCGGCGGCCTGGCGCGCCGAAGGCCGCCCCAAGCGGGCCGCCAAGGTGCTGGAGCGGGCCTGGCAGGCCGAACCCCACCCGGCCCTGGCCGCCGCCTATGCCGGGCTTGCGCCTGTTGAAAGACTGATCGCGCTGAGGCCCGATCACCCGGAAAGCCGGTTGCTGTCGGCGGCCCGCGCCGCCGTGCGCGGCGATCATCGCGAAATCGAAACGATCCTTGAGCCTCTGCTGGACGATGTCCCCTCGGCGCGGGCGGCGCGCTTGATGGCCGACGCCGCTGCGGCGCGCGGCGATACGATGGCAGCGCGTCTGTGGGCCGATCAGGCGCTGGCCGCGCCGCGCGACGGGATCTGGCGCTGTACCGCGTGCGGCCACGAAAGCCCGGGCTGGGGCCCGGTCTGCGGCTCGTGCGGGGCCTTCGATACGCTCGCCTGGCGCGAGCCCTCGCACCCGGCGACCCCGGCCCTTGCGCGCCGCCAGCCCCGCCACGTCGGTCAGGCGAT
>CAZBPO010000379.1:2441-2870 GCA_964493795.1 uncultured Flavobacteriaceae bacterium | reverse complement strand
ATCAGGATCACGCCGACCGCGCCCAGCGGATTGTTCCGGTTGTCGCTGCTGCCGAAGAACAGGCCGAAATTGGCCAGCATCGAAATCGCGCCGGCCAACGTGGCGGTGATCGTCATGGTCAGCGTGTCGCGGTTCTTCACATGCGCCAGCTCGTGCGCCATCACGCCCGCGACCTCCTCCCGGGTCAGGCGCTGCAGCAGCCCGGTGGTGGCCGCGACGGCGGCGTTTTCGGGGTTGCGGCCGGTCGCGAAGGCGTTCGGCTGGGGATTTTCGATGATATAGACCTTGGGCATCGGCATGCCGGCGCGCTGCACCAGGCCCTCGACGATGCGATAGAAGTCGCCGCCGGTGGCCGCATCCAGCGGCTTGGCCCCGTACATTTTCAGGACGATCTTGTCGGAGTTCCAATAGGCGAACAGGTTCATCGCC
>CAZBPO010000379.1:0-2431 GCA_964493795.1 uncultured Flavobacteriaceae bacterium | reverse complement strand
GCCGGGTCCGGAATTATGTAAGGGGGCGTCGAGGCCCCTGCAATTCCCGGCCATCACAAGGGTTTTATCCATGTCACGGCCCGAAACGCCGCCGCAAACGCCCAGAATTCTCAGCGAAGCCGCCAAACGGGCGCTCGCCGAGGCCGCCGAACGCCGCGCCAAGGCCGAAGCCGAGGCCAAGTCTGCGCCGAAAGAGGTGGGCGGCCCGTCAGGCCCCGAGCCGACGCGCTATGGCGACTGGGAGCGCAAGGGCCTGATCAGCGATTTCTAGTCCCGCGGCCCGTAGGCATAGGGCCCGCCCCGTTCCAGCGCGCGGCGATAGGCGGGCCGGGCCTGCATCGCCTTCATGTGGCGGGTGAGTTCCGGATAGGGCGTCAGCACGCCGCGCCCCTGCGCCGCCTCGCTGGTGAAAGACAGCTGGATGTCCGCGCCGGTCAGCTGGTCGCCGACGAAGAAGTCGCGGCCTTTTATGGCGTTCTCCATATACTGCAGATGGTTGGCGATCTCGCTGTCGATGCGCGGATAAAGCGGCGCGCCGGCCTCGCCCAGCAGCGAGTTATAGAGCTTGAGCATAAGCGGCAGCATCGCGCTGCCCTCCGAGAAGTGCAGCCAGTGGATGTAATCGTCATAGGCCGGCGTTCCGCGCGCCGGGGCCAGGCGTCCGGGCGCGAACTTTTCGATCAGAAGCTCAACGATCGCTCCGGATTCGGCGATGGTCCGCCCGTCCACCGTCACCACGGGCGATTTGCCCAGCGGATGCACGGCTTTCAGCTCGGGCGGGGCCAGCGGCACCGGCGACATGCGCTTGTAGTGCTTGATCTCGTAGGGTTCGCCGATCTCCTCCAGCAGCCACAGGATGCGTTGCGAGCGGCTGTCGTTCAGGTGATGCACGATGATCGTCATTGGGCGTCCTCGGCCTTGCGTTCGGCGGCAGGCTGCCCCGGCCGGCGTTCTCGTGCAATTGGGTTTGGAGATAAGCCTATTGTCCTAGGTATATCATCCTTGTAAGATCGCGGTCATGTTCCGTGTCGCGGTCGTCTTCCTCCTGCTGTTCTTTGCGCCCGCCAGCCGGGCCGAAACGCTGGCTGGGCCTTATCCGGCCGATGTGCTGCGGGTGCTCGACGGCGACAGTTTCCAGGCGCGGGTGCGCATCTGGCTCGGGCAGGACGTGGTGGTGATCGTTCGCCTCGCGGGGATCGACGCGGCCGAGATGGACGCGCCCTGTCCCGAGGCTGCGGCCAGGGCCGTCGCGGCGCGTGATTTTCTGGCCGGGCGGATCGACGGCGCGGTCGTGATGTTGACGGACATACGCCGCGACAAATTCGGCGGTCGGATCGTCGCGCGCGCGGCCGACGCTTCGGGCGATCTGGGCGCCGATCTGCTGGCGGCCGGGCTCGCGCGCGTCTATCAGCGCCGTCGTGCCGACTGGTGCGCCTTCGCCGCCATCGGTGCGGGGAAGGGGGAAGGGGAGTAAAATTCCCGAAACAACCCCTCCCCGCAGGACGATGCGCCGCGCTGGCGAAGGGGCCGCTCTGCGCTATGCTTGGGCGGCCGCAGCGTGCGGCGGGAGCGACGATGCAGCAGTTAAGTCTCGGCACCAGCTCGATTTATGTCCAGCTGGCCCAGCGCCTTCTCAACCGCCAGTTGCGCCGGCTGCCCGGCTTCGTGCGTCTGCGCGAGGACGGAGCCTTCGGCCAGCGCACGGCGGCGGCCGTCGCCCGCTTCCAGTCGATCAGCAATGTCACCACCGAACGCGGCGTGATAGGCCCCCGCACCTGGCGGGCGCTCGGCCTCACCATCGATATCGACAAGCGCGTCGGCATGCGGGCGCAGCATTACGACATGGGGTGCTGGTCGGCGGCGGCGGCCATGGTGCTCGACCGCGATATGAGCGTCAGCTCCGGCGACGCGCAGCTTGGCGTCTCATTCGGTCTTCTGCCCTCGGTCGAGAACGTCACGCGCTTCGCGCAGCAGTTCGGCTGGACGGTCGAAGGACCGCCGGCCGATGTGCGCAGCCTCGCCGCGATCCTGCACGTCACGCCGATCTGGGTCGCCGGCATCGTCACGCTGGACGACGGCGGCCAGGGCGGCCATGTCGTCGTCATCAGCGGCGCCTGGGGCGACGGCTCGCCCTTCGGCACCCAGATCCGCATCCACGATCCCTGGCCGGTGAACGAGGGCGCGGTGACGATCACGTCCTATCCCGGCATGGTCGTCGCCGACGGCTTGGCCTTCGACCCGCTGATGATCGCCGGGCCGTTCTAGCGTCCGGCCCGGTTGTCGATCAGGTTCTGCACCACGCCCGGGTCGGCCAGGGTCGAGGTGTCACCCAGGCTTTCGGTCTCGTTCTCGGCGATTTTCCGCAGGATGCGGCGCATGATCTTGCCCGAGCGCGTCTTGGGCAGGCCGGGGGCCCACTGAATGACGTCGG
>CAZBPO010000378.1:0-2872 GCA_964493795.1 uncultured Flavobacteriaceae bacterium | reverse complement strand
CCGCAGACGATGGAGATCAGCGTCGTCTTGCCGGCGCCGTTGGGGCCGAGGAGCGCGAAAATCTCGCCCTTGCGGATGTCGAGATCGACGCTCTGCAGGGCCGACAGGCCGGAGGCGTAGGTCTTGGTGAGCCCGGCGATACGGAGCGCCGACTCAGGGCTGGCGGTTTGCTGCATGGCGAGGGTTCTAGCGCGTCCGGCGACGGCGCACAGCCCGTCAGGCCGGCGGGGTTCCGCCGAAGCTGGATTCGAAGTCGCCCAGAATGTCGAGCGCTTCGTCGACGGTCACCACCAGATGGCTGGAGTCGGGGAAGCGGTGCCGCCAGAAGGTCGCCACGTGCGAGGCGTTGCTGAGCCGCTCTCCGAGCTGGAGGAACTGGGCCGGGGCGGCGAGGAGAAAGTCGCGGAAGGCGTTGGCCTTGGAGTTGTTGACCAGCTCGTCGAACATGCGGTCGTAGTCGCCGATGGTGGCCTTGGCGGCCGACATTTCGGCGCGGACGTTGCGGCGGACGGCTTCGCGCGTCGTCGAAATATAGGTCATCATCTGCTTGTCGCGCGGACCGTCTATCCTGAGGCGATCCAGCTCGCGGACGACGCGGACCACGTCGCCGATCATCTCGTCGCGCAGCCACTTGTAGTAGAGGAAGCCCTTCCAGCAGAAGATGCCCTCGCGGAAGGCCTCGCCCTCGAGGCGCAGGGTCTGGCGCAGGACGTCGAGGCGTTCGTCGATCTGGGTGGAGAGCAGCGCCTGGGCGAGGCGATAGGCGGCGTCGCTGCCGCCTTCCATGCCGAACGCCATCGACACGAGCTGGTCGATCTCCTTGGCGACGAAGGCCTGCATGCGCTGGAGGTCGCCGGGCGAGATGTCGAAATAGGTGCTGGCCGCGTCGAAGCCGTGCCGGCGCAGCTGCTCGCGCATCAGGAAGGGGTCGAGCGAGGGAAGCTGGTCGATCCGGTCGAGCACCGAGAGGTCGTGGGCCAGATTGTCTTCGCTGATGCCGGCCGTGTTCCTGAGCTTGGCCTCCTGGCCCTGCTCTCCATAGAAGAAGACGTGGCCGCCGATCCGCAGGTTTCCGGTGTCGAACGGCAGGACCACCTTGGTCGCGTTCATCCGGGTCAGCGCCGCGTTGACGCGTTCGTGCGGCCTCAGCCGGTGCTTGATGAGGATCGAGGTGTTGAGCTGGCGGCTGCGGAAGAGCGGCTTGGTCCGATGTTCCTCTTCCTTGCCGTGACGTTCGTTCAGCAGCGCCAGATTGAGGACGCGGCTGGTCGAGGCCGTCTCGGACAGGGCGGCCAGATCACGATGGTTACGGGCGGACAAAGGCCGGAGAACTCCTTGACTGGGAGGCACATTGCCGCGCCGGGTCCTGATGTTCCGTTAAGCTGCGGCCTAAGATTCTCAGGCGACGCCGTCCGGCACCAGGACATAACCGATGGACCGGACCGTCTGGAGATAGAGGGGCATTTTGGGATCGGCCTCGATCTTGCGGCGGAGGCGCGTGACCTGGACGTCGATCGAGCGTTCCAGCCCCGCCCCCGTGCGCTGGGCCAGTTCCAGCCGGCTGATCGGCTTTCCGGCGCTGGCCGAAAGGATGCGGAGCAGGGCGGTTTCGGCCCCGGTCAGCTTGACCTGGCGGCCGTCCCTGGTCATTTCGCCGCGATCCGGGTCGAAGCGGAACGCGCCCATGCGGATTTCCTTGAGCGCCGAACGCTCGGCCCGCGCGCGGCGGCCGATGGCGGCGACCCGCAGCAGCAGTTCGCGCGGTTCGAACGGCTTGGCGAGATAGTCGTCCGCCCCGCTTTCCAGCCCCGCGATGCGGTCGGCCGCTTCGCCGCGCGCCGTCAGCAGAAGGATCGGCACGTCGTTCGTCTTGCGCAACGACGCGGTCAGCGCCATGCCGTCCTCGCCGGGCATCATCACGTCGAGGACGATGAGGTCGAAGGTGAAGTTCCTGAGATGCAGGCGCGCCTCGGCGGCGTCGGCCGCCATGGTGACCCGATAGCCGTTCTGGGTGAGGAAGCGCTGGAGCAGCGTGCGGATGCGCGTGTCGTCGTCGACCACCAGGATGTGGCGGCCATCGCCTTCGACTTCGACAGGGGGGGCGGCGGTTTCGGCCATGATGCTGCCTTCCGTTACGGGCCCTGGCCGATCATGGCGAGGACGCGGTCGCGTTCTGTTTCGGTGATCAGGCCGGCGAGCACCTTGCGGAAGCCGGCGACGGCTTCCGGCCCGGCCTCGCGGAAAGCGCGCGCGATGCGGGCGCGCTGGCCGGTGAGCAGGCGCGCATGCAGCGCCTCGCCGGCTTCGGTGAGCCGAAGCAGGCGCTGGCGACGATCGCGCCGTCCCTGTTTCTGTTCGACCAGGCTGCGCGCGGCGAGATCCTTGATGACGCGGCCGAGGCTCTGCTTGGTGATCTTGAGGGTCGCCAGAAGCTCGTTCACCGACAGGTCGGGCTTGCGGCCGATGAAATGGAGCGCCCGGTGATGGGCGCGGCCAAGCCCCAGCGCCGCCAGTTCGGCGTCGGATTCGGAGATGAAATCGCGATAGCCGAAAAACAGCAGCTCGATGCCGCGGCGCAGTTCGTCCTCGCGCAGATAGAGCAGCGAGACGCCGTGTCGACTGTCGGATTTTAAGTCAGTCATGTTGACATATATAGGCGCGATCTTTAGCAAATGCCACGCCCTGAGTAAGCCCGAGGTACCCTTATGTCCGCGACCATCCTGCCCTTCGACGACCGCGACGGTTTCATCTGGCTGGACGGCGCGATGGTGCCGTGGCGCGACGCCAAGGTGCACGTGCTGACCCACGGGCTGCACTATGGCAGCTGCGTGTTCGAGGGCGAGCGCGCCTATGGCGGCGCGATCTACAAATC
>CAZBPO010000377.1:0-2880 GCA_964493795.1 uncultured Flavobacteriaceae bacterium | reverse complement strand
CTCAAATCCAAGGGCACCTTCATCAGCCAGGCCTTGAGCGAGCTCTTCATGGAGGCCGTCCAGCACTACGGCAATGTGTGGGAGCAGAAGGCCCTCTATCCCGGCTGGAACCAGCCGCCCATCGGTCCCGACTACGCCAAGAACGCCGTGCCGCTCTATATGCGCCAGCGCGCCAACACGATCGAAGGCGGCTCTGAGGAGATCCAGAAGAACGTCATCTCCAAGCAGGTGCTGAACCTCTAGGAACGTCGTCGGCCCGGGCGTTCGATATGATCGCCCGGGCGTCGCGGCCTACCTGCTGGTCACCTTGGCGTCGAAGCCGGTGATGATGGTCTGCCACCAGTCGGCCATTTCCTTGATGTTCTGCCGCGTGACGCCGCCCTGGATGGTCTGCGTCATCGATTGGCCCAGCGTGCCGTCATCGTTGAGATAGGCGACGCCGAACATCTGCGTCGAGTTGTACTTGTTCACCATCATCAGCGTGACCGGCTTCGAGGCCTGGGTCGAACGCATGAACATCACGTCGTAGCAGGCCTTGGTCGCCTCGGCGCAGCGATACAGCCCTACCTGGAAATCGTAGGCGATGCCGCTTTCGGAGTCGGTATAGCTGGCCAGCACCAACGGCTGGCCGTCGCGCTCGGTCAGCGACGCGGACCAGCCGATCTCCCTCAGGATCGCGGTGAAGTCCTCACCCGTGATCGCCTCGATGACCGCGCCGTCAGCCCCCGCCGCCGGGCTCTCCTGCGCCACAGCCGGCGTCAGGCCCAGCGCCGCAGTCAAAAACAACGCTTTCCACATCGTTCGCATAGCCCCTCTCAAAGCGCCTTCAGCCCCGCCTTATAGCGCCGCCAGTTGTCGACATAATGGCCGGCGCTGGCCTTCAGGATGGCCGCCATGCCCTCGTCGACCTGGCGGATCACCTTGCCCGGCGCGCCCAGCACCATCGAGTTGTCGGGGATTTCCTTGCCCTCCCCGATGAAACTGTTCGCGCCGATCAGGCAGTTCTTCCCGATCCGCGCGCGGTTGAGGATCACCGACCCGATCCCCACCAGCGTGTTGTCGCCGATGGTGCAGCCATGCAGCATCACCAGATGGCCGACCGTCACGTCGGTCCCGATGGTCAGCGGCGCGCCGGGGTCTGTGTGCAGAACCGAATTGTCCTGCACGTTCGAGCCCTCGCCGATGGTGATCAGCTCGTTGTCGCCGCGGATCGTCGCCCCGAACCACACGCTCGCGCCTTTCAGCAGCTTCACGTTGCCGATCACCGCAGCGGTCGGGGCGATCCAGCAATCGTCGTCGGGCGCCATTTGGGGCGTCACCTCGCCCAGGCTGTAAACCGTCATGCCTTCGCCCCCTTTTTCCGCTATGGATCGCCCAAGGGCTTAGCCTCAGCGGGCCCGCTTGTTAAGGGCAGGAAAGAATATGAGTGCTTTCGAGATCGCAGGCCTGCTGGCGGCGCTGCTGACGACCGGGTCGTTCGTGCCCCAGGTCCTGCACACGCTCCAGCGCCGTTCGGCCGACGACATCTCCAGCCTGTGGCTCGTGCTGTTCGGGGCCGGGATCGCGCTCTGGTTCGTCTATGGCGTGTGGATGGACGCCCTGCCCATCATTCTGGCCAATGCGGTCACCTTCCTGCTTCTGGGGGTGATCGCATGGATCAAGTTCGCGCCGCGCCCGGCGGCCAGGGAGACCGTGTGATGCGTACCGTCCTTCTCGCCTTCGCCCTCGCTTTCGCGACGCCCGCTCTGGCTGACGAGCAACCCGGCCTCGATCAGGTCGCCACCGACGGCGTGCGGACCTGCATGTCCATCGCCGAAGGCCGCGCCGCCGCCGAGGCGGCCGCCATCTTCGGCTTCGCGCCGTCCGAGGCGCTGTTCCAGCGCGAGACCGATCGCGGCAAGGTCGAGGTCCTGCCGCCTGCCGACGGCCGGCGCTCGTGCCGCATCCAGGTCCATGCCCTGGTCGTCGACGAGAAGGCGGTGATCGACGCCGTCGCCGCCTTCGTCGCCGCGCCGCCGCACAGCTACGCGCCGCTTCAGAGCCGCATCGCCGAGCGCATCGGCGACTATGTCGCCCGCGTCTCGATCTGGGCGTCCTCCGACGGGGCGGCGCTCGGCATGCTGACGCTCTATGAGATCCTGGCGAACGAGTACTATCTCGGCCCCAAGATCATGATCGACTACGTCGTCGACCGCCGCTGAAGCGGGTTGAAAGGCCGTGCGTGGTTCGAGGCTCGCCTTCGGCGCGCGCCTCACCATGACGCGGGTTGGCGTTTTCCTGTGTTCGTCATGGTGAGGCGCATGGCGCAGCGATGCCTCGAACCACGCACCCCGCTTCAGCCGCGCTGAAACCGCCCTACGGCATCGCGCCGTCATAGATCGCGTCGGGCCGGATCAACCGGCCCTTTCGCGCATGATGTTCGATCGCATGCGCCGTCCAGCCCGCGACGCGGCCCATCGCGAAGACCGGCGTGAAAAGCTGGCGCGGCACGCCAAGCGCGTCCAGCAGCAGCGCCGTGTAGAACTCGACATTGGTGTCCAGCGCCCGGCCCTCATGCCGCGCCGCCAGCTTGTCCCGCGCCGCCGCCTCGACCTTCAAGGCCAGCGCCAGCCGCTCGGTCTCCGGGGCCAGCCGCTCCAACGCCGCCTTCAGCACGTCGGCGCGGGGGTCGCGGGTGCGATAGATGCGATGCCCGAAGCCCATCAGCCGCTCGCCGCGATCCAGCGCCGCGTCCAGCCAGCCGTCGATCTGCCGGAAGGCGTGCGCATGAACGCGCGCATCGTCGATTGCGCGCCGGAGACCGTTTCCGTCGGCATGAAGGTGAGCGCCACCTTTCAGGCCATCTCCGACGAAATCTCGCTGGTGAACTTCAAGCCGGCC
>CAZBPO010000376.1:0-2890 GCA_964493795.1 uncultured Flavobacteriaceae bacterium | reverse complement strand
CCGCAGCAGCGACTTGGGCGTCATCAGCACCAGCGGCTTGCGGTGGTTGCGGCGGATCTGCCGGCGCAACGCATGGAAATAGTTGGACGGCGTCGTGATGTTCGCGATCTGCATGTTCTTTTCGGCGCACATCTGCAGGAAGCGCTCGGGCCGGGCGCTGGAATGCTCCGGTCCCTGGCCTTCATAGCCGTGCGGCAGCAGCAGAACGAGGCCGGAAAGACGCAGCCACTTGGTCTCGCCCGAGGCGATGAACTGGTCGATGATGACCTGCGCGCCGTTCACGAAGTCGCCGAACTGGGCCTCCCACAGCACCAGCGTGTTGGGCGCCGCCAGCGAATAGCCGTACTCGAAGCCCAGCACCGCGAATTCCGACAACAGGGAGTCGATGACCTCGACCTCGGCCTGCTCGCCGGGGCGGATATGGTTCAGCAGCACATAGCGATGCTCGTCGGCCTGATCGACCAGCGCGGCATGGCGCTGGCTGAACGTGCCCTCACGGCTGTCCTGCCCCGAAAGACGCGTCCTCACGCCCTCCAGCGCCAACGTGCCGAAGGCCAGCGCCTCGGCGGTCGCCCAGTCGATGCCCTGGCCGGTCTCGAACATCGCCGCCTTGGCCGCCAGCTGGCGGGCCACGGTGCGGTGCGCGTGGAAGCTGTCGGGCACGGTCGAGAGCGCCCGGCCGATCTCCTGCAGCGTCTCCATCGGCACGGCGGTGTCGCCGCGCTTGTATACGCCCTGGCCGGAATCGAGCCCGGACCACACGCCGTCAAGCCAGTCGGCCTTGTTGGCCTTGAAGCTCTTGGCCGCCTCAAGCTCGCTGTCCAGGCGCGCCGCGAACTCGGCGCGCATCTGCTGCGTCTCGTCTTCGGTCAGCGTGCCTTCGTCGACCAGCTTCTTTTCATAGATGCCCAGCGTCGAGGGGTGGTCCTTGATCGCCCGGTACATCAGCGGCTGGGTGAAGGTCGGCTCCAGCGTCTCGTTATGGCCGAAGCGGCGATAGCAGAAGATGTCGACGACGACGTCCTTCTGGAACTGCTGGCGATATTCGGTGGCGATGCGCGCCGCGTGCACGACCGCTTCCGGGTCGTCGCCGTTCACATGCATGATCGGCGCTTCGACCATCTTGGCGACGTCAGACGGATACGGCGAAGACCGCGCGTGATGCGGGCTGGTGGTGAAGCCGATCTGGTTGTTCACGACGATATGGATCGTGCCGCCGATGCGATAGCCGCGCGTGCCCGACATGGCGAAGCATTCCGCGACCACGCCCTGGCCTGCGAAGGCGGCGTCGCCGTGCAGCAGCACCGGGATCACCTGGGTGCGCGCGACCTCGGCGTTGCCCTTGCCCAGCGCAACCTGCTTGGCGCGCGACTTGCCCAGCACGACCGGGTTCACCGCCTCAAGATGCGAGGGGTTCGGAGCGAGCGAGAGGTGCACCAGATTGCCGTCGAAGGCGCGATCCGACGACGCGCCGAGGTGATATTTCACGTCGCCCGAGCCGCCGACATCCTTGGGGCTGGTCGAGCCGCCCTGGAATTCGTGGAAAATCTGGTGGTAGGGCTTGGACAGCACGTTCGCGAGAACGTTCAGACGCCCGCGATGGGCCATGCCGAACGCGATCTCGCGCGCCCCCAGCGCGCCACCGCGCTTGATGATCTGCTCCAGCGCCGGAATCAGCGCCTCGCCGCCATCCAGGCCGAAACGCTTGGTGCCGGTGAACTTGCGGGTGCAGAAGGTCTCGAAGCCTTCGGCCTCGATCAGCTTGTTGAGGATCGCCTTCTTGCCTTCCGGCGTGAACGACGCGCCCTTTTCGCGGCCCTCGATGCGCTCCTGAATCCAGCGCTTTTCGTCGGGGTTCGTCACATGGACGAACTCAAAGCCGATATTCCCGCAATAGGTTTCGCGGCAGATCTCGACGATCTCGTTCATCGTCGCGTACTGCAGGCCCAGCACGTTATCGAGGAAGATCGGCCGGTCCATGTCCTGCGGCAGGAAGCCGTAGTTGAAGGGCTCCAGCTCCGGGTGATGCCCCTCCGGCTTGATCTTCAGCGGATCGAGATTGGCCGCCAGATGACCGCGCGCGCGATAGGCCCGCACCATCTGGGTGGCGCGCACGCTGTCGAGCGTGGCGGCCTTGATGGCGTCAGGCGAAGGCGCCTTCTCGGCCAGGGCCGCGACCACGCTGGCGCCAGGCTCGGGCTTCGCGGGTGCGGCCGGCGCGGCGGCCGGCTTCTTGCCGGGCTTCGGCGCAGGCGGCAGATAGTCCTCGGCCAGCGCCCCGACCATGCCGTTGCCGCCCTTGAGGCCCCAGTGAGGCTTGGTCGCGCCGCCGGCGCCTTTACCGAGGCTCTCGAACAGGGTGCGCCAGCTCTCATCCACCGAATTGGGATCGGCGGCGTAGCGGTCGTAGAGGTCTTCGATGAAGGCGGCGTTCGAGCCGTAGAGAAACGAGGTGTCCAGAAGCTCGGAATTGGAAGCCATAGACCGTCATGCCCCGTCGCGTTTGGCGCGCGGGGCTCCATGATTGGGCCGGCCTGCGGAAGCTTTCAGACGCCGATGGGCGTCCCGGCCGGCCGCGCGAGTCGATAGATAATGCGCGGGCGGCCGGAAACTACCCTTGAAGCCTCAGCCCTTCAACACTTCGACGAGGGTTTTTCCAAGCCTGGCGGGGCTCGGCGACACGCGGATGCCCGCCGCCTCCATCGCCGCGATCTTGGACTCCGCATCGCCCTTGCCGCCCGAGATGATCGCGCCGGCATGGCCCATGCGGCGGCCCGGGGGGGCGGTGCGGCCGGCGATGAAGCCGACCATCGGCTTCTTGCGGCCCCTCTTCGCCTCGTCGGCGATGAACTGGGCGGCGTCCTCCTCGGCCGAGCCGCCGATCTCGCCG
>CAZBPO010000375.1:0-2902 GCA_964493795.1 uncultured Flavobacteriaceae bacterium | reverse complement strand
GTTCCTGTGCCTTGGGATCGTCGGCATCCTGATCACCGCGCCACCGGTGCTGATCGCGGTGGGCGGGCTGATCGGGGCGGGATCGCTGAATGCTTTCGCGATGATCGCGTGGGCCGCTGGCGGCGCGGCGATCGGCTTTTACCTGACCTATCTGGCCGGGCGATGGCTGGGCCCGGGCGTGGTGCATCGCTGGCCGCTGAAGAACTATCGCCGCGCGGTGGCGAAAAGCCGTCTGCTGTTCCGGCGCTACGCCGCGACGGCCGTGTTCTTTTGCCGGTTCTTCGGGCCGCTGCGCTGCACGGTGCCGCTCATCGCCGGCATTACCGGCATGAACCAGACCCGCTTTCACGCCGCAAATATCGCCTCGGCGCTGGTCTGGGCCCCTGCCCTGATGGCCCCCGGCTGGATCGCCGTGCAGGGCATGGCCGAAATCGAGGCGCTGGGCGAGGCGCACTGGCTTTCGCTCACCGCCGCCGGGCTGGCGCTGGCTGTCCTCGTCGTGGCGCTGGGCTTCAAGGCGCAGCGCGCCCGGCTCGAGCGCCAGAGGCTGAGACGGCGGCGCAAGGCCGCACGGCGCGAGGCTTGAACCCACGCGCGTAGCGCGGCGATGATGCACGCCGCATGACCGTCACCCGCGTCACCACTGTCGCCTTCGAAGGCATCGAGGCCCGCGAGGTGGACGTGCAGGTGCAGATCACCTCCGGCGGCAACAGGATGATGATCGTCGGTCTGCCGGACAAGGCGGTGGCCGAAAGCCAGGAGCGCGTCAGAAGCGCGCTGCACGCGATCGGGCTGGCGCTGCCGCCCAAGCGCGTGGTGGTGAACCTCGCCCCCGCCGATCTGCCCAAGGAGGGCTCGCATTACGACCTGCCGATCGCCATGGGCCTGCTGGCGGCGATGGGCGTGCTGCCGGCCGAGGAGATGGCGGGCGCGATCGCGCTGGGCGAACTGGCGCTGGACGGACAGGTGACGGCGGTGGCGGGCGTCCTGCCGGCCGCGCTGGCCGCAGGGGCGGCCGGCAAGACGCTGGTGTGTCCGGCGGCGTGCGGGCCCGAGGCGGCCTGGATCGGCGGGGTCGAGATCGTCGCCGCGCCCAGCCTGATGGCGGCGATCAATCACTACAAGGGCGTGCAGATCCTGCAGCCGCCGACGGCGAAGCTGGCCGAAGAGAGCGGCGCGCTGCCCGACCTGAAGGACGTTCGCGGCCAGGAAACGGCCAAGCGGGCGCTGGAGATCACCGCGGCGGGCGGGCACAATCTGCTGATGCTGGGGCCACCGGGCAGCGGCAAGTCGATGCTGGCGGCCCGCCTGCCCGGCCTGCTGCCGCCGCTGAGCGCGCGCGAGGCGCTGGAAATCTCGATGATCCAGAGCCTGGCCGGCGAGTTGAAGGACGGGGCGATCGGCCGGCGGCGGCCGTTCCGCGCGCCGCATCACTCGGCGTCGATGGCGGCGCTGGTGGGCGGCGGATTGCGGGTGCGCCCCGGCGAGGTCTCGCTGGCTCATCAGGGCGTGCTGTTTCTGGACGAGCTGCCCGAGTTCCAGCGGCAGGTGCTCGATTCCCTGCGCCAGCCCATAGAGACCGGATCGACGCTGGTGGCGCGCGCCAATGCCCATGTGCGCTTTCCCAGCCGCTTCCAGCTGGTCGCCGCGATGAACCCGTGCCGCTGCGGCTATCTGGGCGATCCGGCGCAGGCCTGCAATCGGGCCCCGCGCTGCGGCGCGGACTATCAATCGCGCATTTCAGGCCCGCTCTATGACCGGATCGACCTGCATGTCGACGTGCCGGCGGTAAGCGCCGCCGACCTGACGCTGCCCGCGCCACGGGAAGGTTCGGCCGAGGCAGCGGCGCGGGTCGCTGCGGCGCGGGCGCTTCAGACGGCGCGCTATGAGGGGCTGGGCATCGCGACCAATGCGGAGGCGGAAGGCGAGGCGCTGAACGAGGGCGCGCGGCTGGAGGACGGCGCGCGCGCTTTGCTGGCGGAGGCGGCCGAGCGCATGCGCCTTTCGGCGCGCGGCTATACGCGGGCGTTGCGCGTCGCGCGCACCATCGCCGACCTCGCCGGTTCGTCGCAGACCGGCCGCTCTCATGTCGCAGAGGCGCTCAGCTATCGTCGTCTGGCCCTGGCGTGAAGCGGGCGAAAGGGGCTGAGCCGGGGCCGTAATGGGCCTCAAGAAAGGCATCGACCCGGTAAGCCTCGCCCGACAGTTCGATATGCCACCAGTCATGCGGGACAGCAGGCGTGACATGCAGCCACTGGTCGTGACCGGGCAGGCCGAAATAGTCGAACGCGTAGCGCAGGCCGTTCTGTTCCAGCGTCACGCCGGGCGCGGGCGTGCCATGGGCGGAAGGAATCGACATGGCGACCAGCGTGGTGCGGCTGGCGTCGATCGGCGGCATCTCCGCAAGGCCATCCAACGCGATCACCCCGTCAGGCCGAAGCACGAGCTTGTCCCAGCTGAGGGTCAGCCGCGCGGCGAAGAAAATCCACACGCAGTTCGCAATAGGAGCGACGACAAGCAGGGCGAGAAGGCCAAAGCGCACCGCGTCAGGCAGCTGTGGGCCAATGGACGCAGGCCAAAGAAGCGGCTCGTCCATCAGAAGATCGCCGAACACGAACAGCGTCCCGCCGCCTGCGACGATCGCGGCGATCAGGGGAACGCCGCGCGGGCGGTCGGTGAACAGGCCGGCGACATAGCGCCAGACGATGTGCGCATCGCCGGCCCAGGTGCCTGCCGGCGTTTCCGAGGGCGGCCAGGCGCGCACCGCGATGCGAACCACGCGTGTCGATCGCCGCGCGGCCCGCTCGGCGGCCGCGCGCACGTGTATCCAAAGGACATAGACAAGGCAGACCGCCCAGATCACATCCAGAACGGCCAGCAACGACACCCCGCACCCCCGTTT
>CAZBPO010000374.1:0-2915 GCA_964493795.1 uncultured Flavobacteriaceae bacterium | reverse complement strand
GCTCGCGCGGCCTGCGCCCCGATGGCTTCTTCTTCATGGAGATGAACACCCGGCTTCAGGTCGAACACCCGGTCACCGAAGAGATCACCGGCCTCGATCTGGTCGAGTTGCAATTCCGCGTGGCGGCGGGCGAGCGTCTGCCGGCGCAAAGCGACATCACGCTGAACGGCCACGCCGTCGAGGCGCGGCTCTACGCCGAAGACCCGGCGAAGAACTTCCTGCCCTCCATCGGCACGCTGCGCCGTCTCGGCCTGCCGGATACCGGCGTGCGCATCGACACGGGCGTCCGCGAAGGCGACGCCGTCACGATGTTCTACGATCCGATGATCGCCAAAGTGATCGCCCATGGCGCGACCCGCGACGAGGCCCGCCTCAAGCTCGCCCGCGCGATGGAGCAGGTCGAGGTCGCGGGCGTGAAGACCAACGCGGCTTTCGTCGCGCGCTGCCTGCGTGATTCCGCCTTCGCGGCGGGCGATGTCGATACCGGCTTCATCGACCGCAATATCAAGACGCTGGCCCCCAAGCCCGGCGCGGCCTCTGCAGAAGAGATCGCGCTCGCGGCCAAGGGCGTATTGCTGGCCGCGCAGCCCGCGATTCCCGGTCCCTGGGGCGTCAATGACGGATTCCGCATCGGCGGCGACGGGCACGATCTGGTGCGCTTCGCCGATGGTGAGGCAGTCTTGAGCAACGGCCAGGTCCGCGTCGGCGACGTCACCTTCAAGCTCGACGCTACGCTTGAGGGCAATCGTCTGAATGGCGCGCTCGACGGCTCGGCCTTCGATATCTGGTTCGAGCAGGCGGGTGGGGCGGTCACGCTGATCCGCGGCGGAGAAACGCGCACGCTCGCCCTGTTCGATCCCTTCGACGTGGAGGATGCAGGTGGCGGCGCAAGCGGCGATATCGTCGCGCCGATGCCGGGCAAGGTCATCCAGGTGCTCGCCGAGCCGGGCAAGACGGTGCGCAAGGGCGCGCCGCTGGCGGTTCTGGAAGCGATGAAGATGGAGCACACGCTCACCGCCCCGGCCGACGCAAAGGTCGCCGAGGTGCCGGTTCGCCCCGGCGATCAGGTCAGCGAAGGCGCGCTGTTGGTGCGGTTCGCCGCCGAGGCCTGAGGTCGTGGCGCTGCACATCCTCAAGCTCTGCGTCGGGGTCGAGACGCTCGACGAATTGCGCGCCTGGCAGCAGGGGCGTCTCGACCGCATGAAGGGGCCGCGCAAGCTGCTCAGCCATGTCACGCGCATGACGCCCAAGCGGCGCGACGAAATCCTCGACGGCGGCTCGCTCTACTGGGTCATCAAGGGCCAGATCGCCGCCCGCCAGCCCATCGCAGACCTGAAGCCGGCGGTGAAGAACGGACATCCGGCCTGCGCCATCGTCTATGAACCTGCGCTGATCCCCGTCGCCCGGCGGCTGCAACGCGCCTTTCAGGGTTGGCGCTACCTTAAGCCGGAGAACGCGCCGCCCGACCTGCCCGGTGACATCAGCGGCGAACTGGGCACGGAACTGGCGGCGCTGGGCCTTCTGTGAAGCCGGCACAATGTTGTCATTCGCCCGGCTTAGCGAAGCCCCGCATGTCCAGCTAGAATGCCGCCGCCGTTCACCATGGATTCTGCGCCATGTCTCTCGCCGCGAAACGCGCCCGTCTTTCGGAGTTCTACCTCGCTGATGAGGCCAGCCTCGCCGGCCGGCTGATTGAATCCGCTCGTTTCTCGCCCGATGAAGCCGCGCAGATCGACCGCACGGCGCGCAGTCTCGTCACCCGCATCCGCGCCGGCCGGCGCGATGGCGGCATCGACGCCTTCCTTCAGGAATACTCGCTCAGCAGCGAGGAAGGCGTCGCGCTGATGTGTCTCGCCGAGGCGCTCTTGCGCGTGCCCGACGCCGCGACCGCGGACAAATTGATCAAAGACAAGATCGGCGCGGCCGATTGGGAACGCCATCGCGGCCAGTCCGACTCCACCTTCGTCAACGCCTCCACCTGGGCGCTGATGCTGACCGGCAAGGTGCTCAAGCTGGAAGACAGCGCCGCCGCGCGCTGGACGGGCGCACTGCGCAGGGCGGTCACGCGCTCGGGCGAGCCGGTCATCCGTCAGGCCATGACCTACGCTATGCGTATCATGGGCGGTCAGTTCGTCCTGGGACGGACGATCAAGGAAGCGCTTGGGAAGGCCGCCGAGGGCAAGGGCGCGAACTATCGCTATTCCTTCGACATGCTGGGCGAGGCCGCCTTCACGCGCGCCGACGCCGCGCGCTATCTTGTCGCTTACGAAAAGGCGCTCGACGCCGTGGCTGCGGGGGCCAAGCCCGGCACGCTGGCCGAACGGCCCAGCCTCTCGGTCAAGCTCTCGGCGCTGCATCCGCGTTACGAAATCTTCCGCAAGACGCAGGTGATGGACGAGCTTCTGCCCGTCGTCGGAAATCTTGCGATACGCGCGAAGGGCCATGGCGTCGCCCTCACCATCGACGCGGAAGAGGCCGACCGCCTGGAACTCTCGCTCGATCTGTTCGAGGCGCTGGCCCGCGACAGCGCGCTCGGCGGCTGGGACGGCCTCGGTCTTGCGGTCCAGGCCTATCAGAAGCGCGCTCCGGCGGTGCTCGATTGGCTTCAGGCGCTTTCGCATGAGGCGGGTCGGCAATTGCCGGTGCGTCTGGTCAAGGGTGCCTATTGGGACAGCGAGGTGAAACGGGCGCAGGAGATGGGCCTTCCCGGCTATCCGGTCTTCACCCGCAAGCAGACCACCGACGTCTCCTATCTCGCCTGCATGCGCCAGATGCTGGACGCGGGCGAGGCGTTCTACCCGCAATTCGCCACCCATAACGCGCATACCGTCGCCTCCGCGCTGGTGCTGGGGCAGGGCAAACCGTTCGAGTTCCAGCGCCTGCACGGCATGGGCGAGCCGCTCTATGACGGCCTG
>CAZBPO010000373.1:1271-2920 GCA_964493795.1 uncultured Flavobacteriaceae bacterium | reverse complement strand
GTGACGTGCCCGACCAGAATGATCGCGCAATCGCGCCGTTTGGCGAAACGCACCAGTTCCTGCGCCACGGCGCGCACCTGGCTGACCGTGCCGGGCGCGCTGTCCACCGCGTCGGACCACAGGGTCTGGATCGAGTCGATCACCACCGCCTCGGGCCGTGCGCCGTCGAGGGTGGCCAGAATGTCCTTGAGGCTCGTCTCCATCGCCAGATCGACGCTGGCGTCGGCGAGGCCGAGACGGCGGGCGCGCAGACGCACCTGCGCCGCCGCCTCTTCGCCGGAGACATAGACGACGCGCTTGCCCCCGCGCGCGAGCGCCGCGAGCGCCTGGAGCAGAATGGTCGACTTGCCGATGCCGGGATCGCCGCCCACGAGGATGGCCGAGCCCGGCACGAGGCCGCCGCCGAGCACGCGGTCGAATTCGGCGACGCCGGTGAAGACGCGTGGCGGCTCGGCTTCGTCGGTCTGAAGCGAGACGAGTTCGATGCGCCGGCCTTTGCCTGCGGAGCGCGATGGCGGGCCGCTGGCCGTCCCCGTTTCCTCGACGATGGCGTTCCACGCGCCGCACGCCTCGCAGCGACCGGCCCATTTGGCCGAGGTCGCGCCGCAGCTTTGGCACACGAAGGTCGAGCCGCGCGCCATGTCGTCAGACGACCCGCGTCCAGTGGCTGTCCAGCGCGACGCGGGTGAAGCGGTCGCCGAGGCGCGTGAGGATCTCGTAGTTCACGGTTCCGGCCCGCGCCGCCATCTCCTCGACTGGCATGTGCGGTCCGATGATCTCGACCTGCGTCCCGGCGGTGGCCAGGTGCGGCGGGACGGCGGTGACGTCGATGGTCAGAAGGTCCATCGACACGCGCCCCGCATAGGGGCAGGGCGTGTCGCCGATATAGGCCATGCCGCGATTGGAGAGCGAGCGCAGGATGCCGTCGGCGTAGCCGATGCCGCAGACCGCGAGCCGGGTGTCGCGTTTCGCGGCGAAGGTGGCGCCATAGCCGGCGGTCTCGCCGGGGGTGATCGTACGAACGCCCAGAATCTCGGCCGTCAGCGTCACCGTGCCACGCATCGGATTCGGCGCGCCGCTGACCGGATTGCCGCCATAGAGCGCGATGCCCGGGCGGACGAGATCGAAGTGATACTCGGGACCAAGAAAAACCCCGGCGGAGGCCGCAAGACTGGCCGGCGCGGAGGGCAGGCGCTGCAGCGCCGCACGGAAGCGCGCCAGTTGGTCCCGGTTGCCGGGGTGATCGGCTTCGTCGCCGCAGGCCAGATGGCTCATCACAAGCGCAAGATCGAGCCGCGCGAGCAGCGCGGTATCGGCGGCGAGCTGGGACAATGCGTCGGAGCTCAACCCCGCGCGGCTCATGCCGGTATCGACGTGAAGGGCGGCCGGCCGGCGACCGCCATCGGCCCATTCACGGATCTCGTCGAGCGTGTTCAGCACAGGCGACAGGGCGTGCGCGGCGAAGAACGCCGCCGCGCCTGCCGGCAGGCCGTTGAGCACGAAAATGCGGGGGCCGGCGCCGGCGGCATGGCGCAGGCTGACGCCTTCATCGGCCGTCGCGACGAAATAGGTCGCACAGCCCAGCGCCTTGAGCTTGGCGGCGACCGGAGGAAACCCAAGCCCGTAGGCATCGGCCTTCACCACGGCGC
>CAZBPO010000373.1:237-1261 GCA_964493795.1 uncultured Flavobacteriaceae bacterium | reverse complement strand
GCGCTGATCTCGGCCGTCGGCGCGGCGTCGCGCAGGATGCGCCAGTTCTGCGCCAGCGCGGGCAGGGACACCGTCAGGACGGGCCGGCCGCCGCCGGGCGCGGGAATCGGTTCTGCTGCGGGAACGGTCACTCAGTGTCTTTCGGGCAACTCGTCGTCTTCGACAAGGTTGTCGAAGCGGGTGAAGGAGCCGTCGAACGCGAGGCGCACGGAGCCGGTCGGGCCGTTACGATGCTTTTCGACCAGAACCTCGGCCTTGCCGCCCACGCGGTTCATCTTTTCCAGCCATTTGCCGTATTCGGGATCGTTCTGATCGGGTTCGCGGCTCTTGTGATAATATTCCTCTCGGAACACGAACATCACTGCGTCGGCGTCCTGCTCGATCGAGCCGGATTCGCGAAGGTCGGACAGAACCGGACGCTTGTCGTCGCGGGCATCGACGCCGCGGCTGAGCTGGGCCAGCGCGAGCACGGGCATGTCGAGCTCTTTAGCGAGGTTCTTGAGCCCCTTGGTGATCTCGGTGACTTCCTGGACCCGGTTTTCGTGGCGCTTGGCGCCCGAGCCTTCCAGAAGCTGGAGATAGTCGATCACGACGAGGTCGAGGCCGGTCTTTTCGCGCTTCATGCGCCGGCAGCGGGCGGCGACCTGGGCGATGGAGAGGCCCGGCGAGTCGTCGATATAGAGCGGCAGGTTTTCCAGCAGCGTCACCGCGTCGATCAGCTTGCCGAAATCGCGCGGATCGACGCGGCCTTTGCGGATCTCCCACAGCGGGATTTCCGCGACCTCAGATATGATACGGGTCGCCAGCTGCTCCGCCGACATTTCCAGCGAGAAGAAGGCGACCGTACCGCCTTCGGTCGGGTCGTTGAGCTTGGCGCGGGCGGCGTTGACGGCGATGTTGGTGGCCACATGGGAACCGGGTTTCAGCGTGGTGAAGGAGCCTCCGCCGGCAAGGGCCATCGGAAGGAGGAGCTGGTCGGCCGTCATCTGGCGCAGCCGGTCCATCAGTTCATGCGCCGGCGGGC
>CAZBPO010000373.1:0-227 GCA_964493795.1 uncultured Flavobacteriaceae bacterium | reverse complement strand
TGACGGCGATGTTGGTGGCCAGCGCCGTCTTGCCCATACCGGGACGGCCCGCGAGGATCAGCAGGTCCGACCGCTGGAAGCCGCCCAGCTTTTCGTCGAGCTTGGTGAGGCCGGTGGGGACGCCCGGCAGGCCGCCGCGCGTCTTGCGCGCATATTCAGCCTGCTCCAGCGCCTTCAGCGCCGCGACGCGGAACGACTTGAAGCCGCCGCCGCGCTTGGAGGGTTCA
>CAZBPO010000372.1:437-2957 GCA_964493795.1 uncultured Flavobacteriaceae bacterium | reverse complement strand
CGAGCCAGGCGGCGCGGATGGCCGCGAAGCCACCTTCGCGCCAGGCCGCGAAGCCCCGTTCCCAAGCGTTGGCCAGCACGGTAAGCGCAACATCGGGATCGGGCGCGGTTCCGGTGACGGCGGCGACAGAGGCCGTGGGATAGGGCGTGTCGTCCGGGCTGGTCGCGAGGTTGACGCCGAAGCCGACCGTCAGCCAGTCGAGCCGCCCATCGGCCCTGCCGGCCGAATCCGGCAGGATGCCGGCGGCCTTGCGGCCGTCGAGCAGCGGATCGTTCGGCCATTTCAGGGTGCACTGCCCCGGCGCGCAGCGGTCGAGCAGATCGGCCACCGCGAGCGCCGCGACGAACGACACCTGCGGCGCGCTGGCGATCGGAATGTCCGGCCGGATCAGCACGTTCGCCATGAGATTGCCGACCGGCGATGTCCACGCCCTGCCCCGCCGGCCGTGCCCTGCGGTCTGGCGGCGGGCGACGATCCACACATTGCCGGGATGGCCGGCCATGGCGCGGCGGCGCGCCTCGCTGTGCGTGGAGTCGATCTCGTCATAGGTATCGAGATCGAAATGGGTGGGCCAGGGCTCGGGCGTCATCTACAGCATTGGCGACGCATCGCCCCCTCCTCCGCCTCCCCCGTGAAGGACGTGGGGAGGAAAGAGATGCTTCATCTCACCAGCGCCGCCGCGGCGGTGCCGGCCCATTCGACCAGAAGGCCGGGAACCAGAAGCATGGCGAGCGAGAAGGCCATGGTGCCAACGAGGACGATTTTGAGCTCGCCGCCCATCGCCTTTTCGAACGGCTCGCCCGGCTTGCCGTTGATCATCAGCATCACGAGGCGGACGTAATAGAACGCCGCGACCACGCTGGTCAGCACGCCGATGACGGCGAGCGGCCAGAGACCCTGATCCACCGCCGCGCCGAAGACATAGAACTTGCCGAAGAAGCCCGGCAACGGCGGCAGGCCGACATAGGAGAAGAGCAGCAGGATGAAGGCGAGCGCCAGAAGCGGCCGCGTGGCCATGAGGCCCGACAGATCCTCGATCTTTTCCGCCTGCCCGCCGGCCCGTCGCATGGCCAGGATGCAGACGAAGACGCCGACCGTCATGACGACATAGATCGCCATGAAGATGAGGACCGAGGCGATGCCCTGTTCGGTGCCCGCCGCGACGCCGACCAGCGCGTAGCCGACATTGCCGATGGACGAATAGGCCATCAGGCGCTTGATGTTGGTCTGGCCGATGGCGGCGAACGCGCCCAGCGCCATCGAGGCGATGGAGACGAAGGTGACGATCTGACGCCAATCGGCCACCGCATTCGGGAAGGCGTCGAACAGCACCCGCAGGGTGAGCGCCATGGCCGCCATTTTCGGCGCGCCGGCGAAGAACGCGGTGACGGGCGTGGGCGCGCCTTCATAGACGTCGGGCGTCCACATGTGGAACGGCACGGCCGATATCTTGAACGACAGGCCCGCCAGCACGAAGACGATGCCGATCAGCGGGCCGAGATTGCGCTCAGCGTCGATCGCCGCGGCGATGCCGGAGAACTCGACCGTGCCGGCGAAGCCGTAAACCAGGCTGGCGCCATAGAGCAGCATGCAGGATGAAAGCGCGCCGAGAACGAAGTATTTCAGGCCCGCTTCCGTCGCCTTGACGTTGTCGCGGTTGAAGGCGGCGAGCACGTAGAGCGAGAGCGACTGAAGCTCGAGCCCGACATAAAGCGAGATGAGGCCGCCGGCCGACACCATCATCATCATGCCGAGCGTGGCGAAGGCCATGAGCGCCGCGAACTCGAACCGCGCGATGCGCTCGCGATCGAAGAAGCGGGTGGCCAGCACCAGCGAGAGCCCCGCGCCCAGCAGGATCACCAGCTTGACGAAGCGGGTGAAGTCGTTCGCGACATAGGCCGAGTTGAAGGCACTGGCGTCGATGCCCGCCGGCTGACGCCAGACGAGGAAGGCGACGGCGATGAAGAGCGCCAGCGCCAGCACGTTCACGGTGGAGGCGCGCAGCGACTTGAAGAACGCGCCGATCATCAGGAGGACCATGCCGCCGACGGCCAGAGCGAGCTCCGGCAGCGTCAGCAGCAGGTCGGCGTGGAGATTATCCATCAGTGGCTACCCTCCGCCGGAGCATGCGGATCGGCCGCCGGCGCGTGCGCGCCCTCCGGCGCGGCTGTTTTCTCGGAGACCGGCACCGGCGCGACGGTGAAGGACGGGTCCATCCGATCCAGCATCTGCTGAACGGCCGGGCCGGTGACATCGAGCACCGGCTTTGGATAGACGCCGAAGAACACCGTGGCGACGATGAGCGGCACAATGGTGACGATCTCGCGCAGGTTGAGGTCCTGGATGTCCTTGAGCTCGGGCTTGACCAGCGCGCCGAAAACCACGCGGCGGTAAAGATAGAGCGCATAGGCCGCCGACAGGACGACGCCCGTGGCCGCGCCGATGGCGACCCAGGTGTTCGCCTGGAACGCGCCGGCCAGCGTCAGGAACTCGCCCACGAAGCCCGACGTGCCCGGAAGG
>CAZBPO010000372.1:0-427 GCA_964493795.1 uncultured Flavobacteriaceae bacterium | reverse complement strand
CGGCATGCGGTTCACGAGGCCGCCATAGGCCGCGATCTCGCGCGTGTGCATGCGGTCGTAGATGACGCCGACGCACAGGAAGAGCGCGCCCGACACGAAGCCGTGGCTGATCATCTGGAAGATCGCGCCATCGACGCCCTGACGGTTGAGCGTGAAGATGCCCATCGTGACGAAGCCCATATGGGCGACGGACGAATAGGCGATCAGCTTTTTGATGTCCTCCTGCGCCAGCGCGACCAGCGAGGTGTAGATGATCGCCACCACCGACAGCACGAAGACCAGCGGCGCGAACAGCTCGGACGCCTCGGGGAACATCGGCAGCGAGAAGCGCAGGAAGCCGTAGCCGCCCATCTTGAGCAGGATTCCGGCCAGGATGACCGAACCGGCGGTAGGCGCTTCGACGTGCGCGTCGGGCAGCCAGGTGTGG
>CAZBPO010000371.1:0-2963 GCA_964493795.1 uncultured Flavobacteriaceae bacterium | reverse complement strand
CCGCCGGAAGTGAATGCCTAAATTTAAGGCACCTCATATCAGCGGCCTTGTCCGGACCCAAGCCCGATGCGAAGAGAGCCCATGATGTCCGCCAGCATCGCCGTTCTGGTCGTCGCCGCCGGTAAAGGCGAGCGAGCCGGCGGCGGCCTTCCCAAGCAGTATCGCCCGGTTCTGGGCATGCCATTGCTCGCCCTGAGCGTCGCCCGCGTGCGCCGTGCCCTGCCCGACGCCCGCGTGATCTGCGTCATCGGCGCGGACGACAGCGCGACATATGCGGCCGCGATGGGCGAGAATCCGCCGCAATGGGTCATCGGCGGCGCGACTCGCCAGCTGAGCGTTCTGGCGGGGCTTGAGGCGTTCGATGCGTGGTCGCCGGAGATCGTGCTGATCCATGACGCCGCGCGCCCCCTGGGCATCGAGCGGACGGCTCCCGCGTTGCTGGCCGCCATCGCGCAAGGCGGGTTTGACGGGGCTGCCCCTGCGCTGCCTGTCGTCGATAGCCTGCGCCGGCGCGAGGGCGATGCGTTCACGCCGGCCTCGCGCGCCGACCTCTGGCGGGTCCAGACGCCGCAGGCCTTCCGTTTCGCACCGATCCTCGCGGCGCATCGCGCTGCGGCGGGACAAGGCGGCCTGACCGATGACCTTCAGGTGGCCGAACATGCCGGGCTCAAGATCACGCTGGTCGAAGGCGATGAGCGCTCGATGAAGGTGACCGAGGCGGCCGACTTCGACCGCCTCACGGGCCTGCTGCTGGCGGAACGCGGCGATATCCGCGTGGGGCACGGCTATGACGTTCACGCCTTTGGCCCGGGTGATGCGGTGACCTTGTGCGGCGTGCGGGTGCCGCACACGGCTGGATTGGCCGGGCATTCAGACGCCGATGTGGGCCTGCACGCTCTGACCGACGCGGTTCTGGGGGCGATCGGCGCAGAGGACATCGGCGCGCACTTCCCGCCCGGCGATGCACGCTGGAAAGGCGCGGCGTCGGACGCGTTCCTGCGCCAGGCCGCATCGCTGGTCACTGCGCGTGACGGTGTGGTCGCGCATGTCGACGTGACGCTTGTCTGTGAAGCGCCGAAGGTCGGACCGCATCGTGCTGCGATGACCGCGCGGATCGCGGAGATCCTTGGCCTGTCGCAGGACCGGGTTTCGGTGAAGGCGACGACGACCGAAAAACTCGGCTTCACAGGGCGTCGCGAGGGCATCGCCGCCTATGCCACGGCGACAGTCAGGTTGCCGTCATGAGGCGCATCAAGAAGAGCGACCGGCAGCGCGAGGTGATGCGCCATCCGTCGGGCTGGATCGCCAGCATGGGCGGGATCGGGCTGCTGCCCGCTGCGCCGGGCACCTGGGCCTCGGCGGCGACGCTGCCGATCGGATGGCTCATCGCGACCTATGCCGGGCCGTGGGGCCTCGTCGCGGCCTCGCTGATCGTCTTTCTGATCGGGGTTGCGGTATCGGAGTATGTGATCCGGCAGATCGAGACCGATGATCCGTCGGTGATCGTGATCGACGAAATGGCCGGGCAGCTGGCGACCCTGGTTCTGGCGCCCCTCACCTGGCAGGGCTATCTCGCGGCGTTTCTTGTCTTCCGCCTGTTCGACCTCACCAAGCCCTGGCCGGCGTCGCACCTGGATCGCGAGGTCGGCGGCGGCTTCGGCGCGATGGCCGACGACATGCTGGCGGGCGTGTATGGCATGCTGGTGGTGTTCGGGGCCGCTTACATGGGATGGCTGACGTGACGTTTTCTCCCGCTCTGCTGGCTGACGCCGAGGCGCTGCACGCAATATGCCGATCGGCGGGGCTGAAAATCGCCGTGGCCGAGAGCTGCACCGGCGGCCTGCTGGCCGGGCTGCTGACCGAGCTGGCGGGCTCGTCGGACGCGTTCGACCGGGGGTTCGTGACCTATTCCAACGACGCCAAGCACGACCTTTTGGGCGTACCGCGCGACATGCTGGCCGATTACGGCGCGGTCAGCGAACCTGTGGCGCGGGCGATGGCCGAAGGTTGCCTCAACGTGGCCGGCGTCGATCTGGCGGCATCGGTGACGGGCGTGGCGGGACCGGGCGGCGGCAGCGCGATGAAGCCCGTGGGCCTTGTCCATTTCGCGGCGGCGAGGAAGGGCCGCGGCACGATCCATCAGGTCCAGCGGTTCGGCGATCTGGGGCGCGGCGCGATCCGGCTGAAGGCCGTCGAGACCGCGATGGAGATGCTGTTAACTGTGGCGCGAGGTTAATTTGCCCTCGTGATTCCAGCGTGTTAGACGCGTTTATCCACTTATTCGAGGTCCCTTGCGATGCGCAGTGCCCGGTTTGCAGCTGTATTCTCGACCCTGATCCTGGCGCCCGTCGCGCTGGCGGATGAGTCGGCAGGTCTGCAGATCCTGGTGGACATGCAGGACACCTCGCAGATCTCGAATTCGTTCTGCGTCCACGACAGCAAGCTCTACAGCGAGGACGCGCAGATCTGCGTGTCGGACAATATCCGGCTGGTCTGTGCGTCCGCCGATGCGGCCGCAGCCGGCGCGGCGGACAAAGCGGATGCAGCCGAGCCGGCCGCTCCGGCTGATGCGACCGCCCCTGCAAGCCCGGCCGGCGCGACCGGCGAGAGCAAGCGCCTTAAATGGACCGAGGTTACGGAAGCAGACGCGAAGACGCCGTCGCGCTGTAAGTAGAGGCGCCGTAGAGCGCGTCGGCCCGTTGGGCGAACGCCTCGGACAGCTTCAGCAGCGCCTTCTCCATCATCGTTCTGGCGATCAGCTGAAGCACGCGGCTGCGGAACTCGAAGTCGATGTCGAACTGCACGCGTGAGCCGCCGTCTTCAAGCGGCGTGAAGCGCCATGCGTTCACGAGCCTTTTGAAGGGGCCGTCGATATAGGCGACATCGATGGCGAGCGCCGCCCGGTCGAGCGTCGCGCGGCTGGTGAAGCGGGCCGCGGAGCAGGGGCGCAGCGACGACTCCGA
>CAZBPO010000370.1:861-2999 GCA_964493795.1 uncultured Flavobacteriaceae bacterium | reverse complement strand
CGGCGGACATGGCTTCCACCCTGCCTCAAATCTTGGCAACCGGCATACCGGTGATCCTCGCGCCGATGTCCGGCGTGACGGATATGCCGTTCCGAAAGCAGGCCCGGCGCTTCGGCGCGACCCTTACCGTCACCGAAATGGTCGCCAGCGACCGCCTCGCCGCCGGTGAGGACGACGCTCGCGAGCGCCTGACGCCCGATGCGGAAGGCGCGACCTACGCGGTTCAGCTCGCCGGCCGCGATCCGCGCTGGATGGCCGAGGCCGCCCGTATCGCGGAAGACCGGGGCGCGCATCTGATCGACATCAATATGGGGTGCCCCGCGAAACGGGTGGTCGGCGGCTATGCGGGCTCGGCCCTCATGCGCGAACTCGATACGGCCGTAAGCCTGATCGAGGCGACGGTCGCCGCAGTGCGCCTTCCGGTTTCCGTGAAGATGCGCCTCGGCTGGGACGACCGCAGCCTCAACGCGCCGCAGCTTGCGCGCCGTGCGGCCGACGCCGGCGTCGCGCTGGTATCGGTCCATGGCAGGACACGCTGCCAGTTCTATGAGGGCGCAGCGGACTGGCGCGCCATCGGCCCGGTCAAGGCGGCCGTCGGCATTCCGGTTTTCGCGAATGGCGACATAGGGTCGATCGCCGAGGCGCGCGACGCGCTTGCCGCGTCAGGCGCGGACGGCGTTCTCATCGGCCGCGCCTGTATCGGACGGCCATGGCTGCTCGGCGAGGTCGCGGCTGCGTTGAACGGCGCATCGTATGCAGCGCCCCGGGCCGACGAACGCCTCGACGCCGCGTTGTCCCAACTCGCGGACAGCCTGACGATCTATAGACAGCGCAAAGGCCTGCTGGTGTTCCGCAAACATCTGTCGGCCTATCTCGAGCATCACGGCGTAGAGCGCGGCATCGTCTCCGCGCTTTGCCGCATCAACGATGCCGATGAGCTGCGCCGTGCGATGGCGACCGCATGGTCGATGGCGGCGAACGCCGCGCAGGCGGCATGAACGGCATGGTCGACAGTTTCGCCGATCAGGTTCTGAACGCGATCCCGCATGCCGTTCTGGTGGTGGGTGATGACAACCGGGTTCTGTTCGCGAACCTGTCGGCCGAGAGCTTTTTCGGGTCCAGCGCCGCCAGCCTCGGCCGGCATACGCTCAACGACCTCGTGCCGGGCAGCAGCCCGATCCTGGCGCTTCTCGATCAGGCGCGTCACCTCGGCGCGCCGGTCAGTGAGTACGAGGTCGATCTGGGCACGCCCAGAACCGGCGCCCACGTCGCGGACGTGCAGATCGCGCCGATAGGAGAGGGGGATGCACGCTGCCTTGTGCATCTGCAGGAACGCTCGATGGCGCAGAAAATGGACCGCCAGCTCGTCCATCGCGGCGCGGCGCGGTCGGTCTCGGCGATGTCGGCGATCCTCGCGCACGAAATCAAGAATCCCCTGGCGGGCATTCGCGGCGCGGCGCAGCTGATCGAACAGAACGCCGCCCCGGGCGACCGCGCCCTGACGCAGCTGATCTGCGAAGAAACGGAACGCATCCGCAAGCTGGTCGACCGCATGGAGGTCTTCGGCGATTCACGCCAGCTGGAACGCAGCCCGGTGAACATCCATCAGGTCCTCGATCATGTCCGGCGCATCGCCGAGGCGAGCTTCGCCAAGAACATGCGGATCGTCGAAACCTACGACCCCTCTCTGCCGCCGATCCCCGGCAACCGAGACCAGCTCATCCAGGTATTCCTGAACCTCGCCAAGAACGCGGCCGACGCGATCGAAGAGGGGCCGAACGCCCGTGACGGCGAGATCGTCTTCTCGACCGCCTATCGCCCCGGCGTGCGCCTGTCGGTACCGGGCAGCGGCGAGCGCATCGGCCTGCCGCTTGAGGTTCGCGTGCAGGACAACGGCGTCGGCGTCTCGCGCGACCTGGAGCCGTATCTGTTCGACCCCTTCGTCACGACGAAGCGCAACGGGACGGGGCTGGGCCTTGCGCTGGTCGCCAAGATCGTGGGCGACCACGGGGGCGTCATCGAGTGCATCAGCGAGCCGCGCCGCACGGTGTTCAGCGTGCGTCTGCCCTGGCAGAGCGACCATGCGGCCTAGAAACGGCGGAACAGTATGACGACCGGCACCATTCTCATCGCAGACG
>CAZBPO010000370.1:334-851 GCA_964493795.1 uncultured Flavobacteriaceae bacterium | reverse complement strand
CCATCCGCACCGTGCTCAGCCAGGCGCTGGGCCGCGCCGGCTTCGATGTGCGCACCTGCGGCAATGCCGCGACGCTGTGGCAATGGGTGGCGCGCGGCGACGGCGATCTGGTGCTGACCGATGTGGTGATGCCCGACGAAAGCGGGTTCGATCTGCTGCCCCGTATCCAGAAGATCAGGCCGGACCTGCCAGTCGTGGTGATGAGCGCGCAGAACACGCTGCTCACCGCCATCACCGCGACCGAACGCGGCGCGTACGAGTATCTCCCCAAGCCGTTCGACCTCAACGAGCTGGTCGCCATCGTCAACCGCGCGCTGTCCGCGCCACGCGGGGCCGCGCCGCAGGCTGCGGTCGAAGACGAACAACGCCTGCCGCTGATCGGCCGCTCGCCGGCCATGCAGGATGTCTATCGGGTCATGGCGCGCCTGATGGCGACGGACCTCACCGTTCTGATCACCGGCGAAAGCGGCACCGGCAAAGAGCTGGTGGCGCGCGCGCTGCACGACTACGGCAAACG
>CAZBPO010000370.1:0-324 GCA_964493795.1 uncultured Flavobacteriaceae bacterium | reverse complement strand
ACGAGAAGGGCGCGTTCACCGGTGCAAGCGCGCGCTCCATCGGCCGCTTCGAACAGGCCGAGAGCGGCACGCTGTTCCTCGACGAAATCGGCGACATGCCGCTGGAGGCCCAGACCCGTCTTCTGCGCGTGCTGCAACAGGGCGAATATACGGTCGTCGGCGGACGCCATGTCATCAAGGCGAATGTCCGGATCGTCGCGGCCACCAACAAGGACCTGCGCCAGCTCGTGCAGCAGGGCCTGTTCCGCGAGGACCTATATTACCGCCTGAACGTCGTCCTCGATGCGCTCGCGCAGCGGCGGAATGCGCAACGGGACGACGTTC
>CAZBPO010000369.1:1993-3025 GCA_964493795.1 uncultured Flavobacteriaceae bacterium | reverse complement strand
AGCGCCGTCGCGGGTGACGGTGACCCGCACCGGGTGCACCGCCTCGACCGTACCAGGCGTCTGGATCGTCGCCGGCGCGCCGGTCGAACACGCAGCTAGGAAGCCCGCCATCAGAAGCGGGAAAACCGAGAAGGCGCGCAAAGGACATCCCCTTGATATCGTGCATGCCCCTCATAGCGCCGCCGCACGCCAGCCACAGCGGCTTTGGCGTCTTAAACGCGTGACCACCGTCACCGGAGGCCCCTTGAGCGGATATCAGGAAGCCTTACTTCGCCTTCAGCGCCGCGATTTCGGCTTCCAGCGCCTCGATTCGAGCCGCCAGCGCCGCGTTCTCCTCGCGGGCCTTGGCGGCCATCGCCTTGACCGCCTCGAAGGCGTCGCGCTGCACCAGATCCATATTGCCGAGCAGCCTCTCGGCCTGCCCCCGCATGATCGCCTCGACCTCCTGCTGAAGGCCGCGCGCCGCGCCGGCGGCGTTGGTCGCCATCTTGGCGAGTTCGTCGATGAAACGGTTCGGTGTCTGCATGGCCTCACTATACCGTGCTCGGCGCTTTGACAAAACCGCCGCTCGCTATTCGGGCGGACGAGCAATGGCGACCAACCTGACGCCCTCCGAAAGTTGACGGAGCGTCGCACCGACAATCGAACCCGGCTGGAATTGCCATAGCTCGTCGTCCGACATCGGTCCATGGACGAGGTAGAGACCGTTCGGAAGCGCTTCGGCTTGAACCGGCCGCCAAACCTCGACGCCTTCGTCCAGAAGCGGCATGTAGAGGGTGACGAGGTCGGCCATGTCTCAGTTTAGCGCCCCGCTTGACTTGTTTCCACGCCTGCCGCACGCCGCGTCATCGGCCAAGGATCGTCCATGCTCCATCTCCTGCCCGCCCTCGTGCTGCCCTATCCCGAAATCGACCCGGTGCTGGTCCAGATCGGCCCGGTGGCGATCCGCTGGTATGCCGTCGCCTATATCGCGGGCATCCTGCTTGGCTGGTGGTATGCGAACCGGTTGATCCGCACGACCCGCTTCTGGGC
>CAZBPO010000369.1:1334-1983 GCA_964493795.1 uncultured Flavobacteriaceae bacterium | reverse complement strand
CAAGCCGCCGATGACGACCGGCCAGGTCGACGATTTCATTCTCTGGGCGACGCTCGGCATCATCCTCGGCGGCCGCATCGGCTACATCCTGTTCTACGGCTTCGTCTATCAGCCCGAGCTCTACGCCGATCCGATGCAGTGGCTGATGATCTGGGAAGGCGGCATGTCCTTCCATGGCGGCCTGCTCGGCGTGATCCTCGCGGTGATCCTGTTCTCGATCGTCAAGCGGCTCGACATGGTGCGGGTCGGCGACATCGTCGCCAGCGTCGTGCCGGTCGGCCTTTTCACCGGCCGTATCGCCAACTTCATCAATGGCGAGCTTTACGGAAAGCCGTCCGATGCGCCCTGGGCGATGGTGTTTCCCAATGGCGGGCCGCTGCCCCGACACCCCAGCCAGCTCTATGAGGCAGCGCTGGAGGGCATCGTGCTGTTCGTGATCCTGCGCGTCATGGCGCGTCTGGGCGCTTTCAACCGCCCCGGCCTGATCATCGCCGCCTTCCTGTTCTTCTACGGCCTCTTCCGCATCGTCGGCGAGATCTACCGCGACAGCGATCAGCTCATCGCCGACGGCTCGTTCTCGATGGGCCAGGCGCTCAGCGCCGCGATGTTCGTCGGGGCGGCTTTCTTCGCCTGGTGGGCCGCCACCCAC
>CAZBPO010000369.1:0-1324 GCA_964493795.1 uncultured Flavobacteriaceae bacterium | reverse complement strand
GGGTCTTCGACGTCGGGCCGCGCCTTGTGGGTGGCGGCCCACCAGGCGAAGACCCCGCAGGCCCTAAGCCCGCATGAACGATTTCGCCCGCCATCTCGCGGGCCTGATCCGCCACGAAGGCCCGATGCGGCTCGACCGCTTCATGGCCTTCGCCAACGCGCATTACTACGCCACGCGCGATCCGCTCGGCGCGGCCGGCGACTTCACGACCGCGCCGGAAATATCTCAGATCTTCGGCGAGATGATCGGCCTCGCGCTGGTCGATCACTGGCAGCGCGCCGGCTCGCCCGCCGCCATCCGGCTGGTCGAGCTGGGGCCGGGGCGCGGCACGTTGATGGCCGACCTGTTGCGCGCCGCCGCGATCCGCCCGGCCTTTCTCGACGCCGCCCGCATCTCGCTGGTCGAAACCAGCCCCGCCTTGCGCGCCGCGCAGGCCCGAACCCTGGCCGGCCGCGACGCCGAATGGGCCGACACGCTGGGCGACGTCCCCGCCGACGCCCCGCTCTATCTCGTCGCCAACGAATTCTTCGACGCCCTCCCCATCCGCCAGTTCCGCCGCGCAGGAACAGGCTGGACCGAACGCCATGTCGGCCTCGCCGCAGACGGCGCTTTCGTCTTTTCCGACATCCCCACACCCTTTCCTCCCCCGTCATTCACGGGGGAGGCCCCCCCGCAGGGGACGGACGGGGAAGCCGCTCCCGCCATCCTCGAACTGAACGAGCCCACCGCCGCCGTCGCCGCCGAGATCGGTCAGCGCCTGCGCGCCCGGGGCGGCCTCGCCATCGTCATCGACTACGGCTACGCCGCAGGTCGCGGCGACACCTTTCAGGCGATGAAGGCCCACGCTTTCACCGCCCCGCTGGAATCGCCCGGCGAGGCCGACCTCACCGCTCATGTCGATTTCGCCGCCCTCGCCCGCGCCGCCGCGACCCGCAGCCACGGCCCCGTCACCCAGGGCGCGTTCCTGGCGGCGCTCGGCCTTCAGGCGCGCTTCGAAGCCCTCGTCCGCGCCCGCCCGGACCGGGCCGAGACGCTGCATGAAGGCGCGCAGCGCCTCGTCGAGCCCGCCCAGATGGGAACGCTCTTCAAGGTTCTCGGCCTCTCTGGACCCGGCGGCCCCGCTCCCGCAGGATTTCCTCCATGAGAGTCATTCACACGCCCGAACTCGACGATCCGCGCCTCGCCCATGGCTTCTTCACGCGCGAAGGCGGCGTCTCGACCGGCCTCTACGACAGCCTGAACTGCGGTCTCGGCTCTGACGACGACCGCGCCAACGCGCTGGAAAACCGCCGCCGCGCCGCCGCCGCGCTCGGGCTGGGGCCAG
>CAZBPO010000368.1:0-3027 GCA_964493795.1 uncultured Flavobacteriaceae bacterium | reverse complement strand
CTGGGGCCGCTGGGCTTCCTGGCGCATCCGGAGCTGAGCGGAGAAGGCGGCGGCGCGTCGGGGAATTACGGCCTGATGGACCAGATCGCCGCGCTGGAATGGGTGCAGGGCAATATCGCGGCGTTCGGCGGCGATCCGGCGCGGGTGACGATCTTTGGCCAGTCGGCGGGCGCGATGTCGGTGGCGCTGCTGACGGCCGCGCCGGGCGCGCGCGGGCTGTTCGCGGGGGCGATCGGGCACAGCGGCGGGGTCTTCATTCCAGCCGCCATCTCGCCGGCCGGGGCGGCCTTTGGTTTGCCGGGTGCGGAGGCGAAGGGCGAGAGATTTGCCGCCGCGTTGGATGCGCCGGATCTGGCGGCGCTAAGGGCGCTGCCGGGCGAGGCGATCTCAAAGGCGGCGGGCGCTGCGAGCTTTCACTTCATCATGGACGGCGCGGTGATCCCCGCCGATCCCTATGCCGCCTATGCGGCCGGGACCGATGCGGGGGTGAAGCTGCTGCTCGGCTACAACGAGGATGAGGGGCTTTCGTTCTTCGATGCCGACGAGGTGACGGCGGCGAATTTCACGGCCGGGCTGGAGGCCTCGCTGGGCGCGTTGCCGCCGCCGCTGCTGGCGGTCTATCCGGCGCGCGACGACGCGGAGGCGAAAGCCGCGCGGGCCGCCATCGAGCGCGATCTGCGCTTCGGCTATGACATGTGGACCTGGGCGCGGCTGGCGGCGAAGGCTGGGCCGGACCGGGTTTACGCCTATCGCTTCGCCCACCGGCCGCCCTGGCCGGACGACAGCCCGATGGCGAAATGGGGCGCGGGACACGGCGCGGAGCTGGCTTATGTTTTCGGCGCGCCGCCTGCCGGGTGGGCGTGGTCGGACGCGGACCGGCGCATCGCGGACCTGATGGCCGCATACTGGACGAACTTTGCGAAGACCGGCGATCCGAACGGCGAGGGCCTGCCGCGCTGGCCGGCCTATGACATCGCCGCGCCGCAGGTGCTGCGCGTGACGGACAAGGCGGCGGCCGCGCCGGAAGTTCCGACCGCGGCGCTGGAGATGCTGGACGCTTTGTTCTCTGCGGTGCGGTGAAGCGGGACTGCACGCTTGGCGGGCGCGGGAAATCGGCTAGCTTCGCGTGATGAGCGCGAAGCAGAGCTGGTCGGGCCGGATGGCCTTTTTCCTCGCCACGGTCGGATCGGCCGTGGGGCTGGGGAGCATCTGGAAGTTCCCCTATATGGTCGGCGAGAACGGCGGGGGCGCGTTCCTGCTGCTCTATATGGTGGGCCTGGCCCTCGCCGTGCTGCCGCTGATGATCGGCGAGTTCGTGATCGGGCGCGCGGGGCAAGGCAGCGCCGTCGGCTCGTTCGTGAATGTCGCGCGCAAGACCGGGGCGAGCCGGCTGTGGGGCCTGATCGGCGCGTGGGGCGTGGCGGCCGGGGTGTTGATCCTCAGCTTCTATTCCGTCTTCGGCGGCTGGACCGTGGGCTATGCGGTGGACGCGATCCAGGGCGGAGCCGTCGCCGCAGACGGCGCGGCGGCAGGCGCGGCGTTCGGCGCGTTCCTGTCAGATGCCGGCCACCTGACCTGGCTGCATGCGATCTTCATGGGGGCGACGGCGCTGATCGTGATCGGCGGGGTCAGCGGCGGGCTGGAGCGCGCGCTGACGGTCCTGATGCCGGTGATGTTCGTGATCCTGATTGGCCTGGTGGTCTATGCCGCGATGAGCGACGGCATGGCCGAGGCGATGGACTTCCTGTTCAACCCCGATTTCTCGAAGGTGACGTGGGGCACGGCGCTGGAGGCGGTGGGGCTGGGGTTCTTCTCGATCGGCGTCGGCATCGGCGTGATGATCACTTATGCCTCGTATGCGGGGCAGGAGATCGGCCTTGGCAAAATGGCGGTGGCGACGATCATCGCCGACACGGTGGCCTCGCTGCTGGCGGGGCTGGCGATCTTCCCCATTGTCTTCGCGCACGGGCTGGACCCGGCCGGCGGGCCCGGACTGATGTTCGTGACGCTGCCGGTCGGCTTTGGCCAGATCGGCGAGGGGCATCTGGTGGCCTTCGGGTTCTTCGCGCTGCTGCTGGTCTCGGCGCTGGCGTCGGCCATCTCGATCATGGAACTGGTGGTGGCCTGGGTGTCGGAGCGCTTCCGCGCGCCACGCTGGATTTCGACGATCGCCGTCGCCGGGCTGTGCTTTGCTCTGGGCCTCGCGACGGTGTGGTCGTTCAATGTCTGGGCCGAGGTGAAGCCGTTTGCGGGGCTGGGCATCCTGACCGACAAGAGCTGGTTCGACGGGATCGACTGGATCACCTCGAACCTGATGCTGCCGATCGGCGGGATCGGCGTTGCGCTGTTCTTGGGCTGGACGGCGGCCGGCAAGGCGTTGGACGACCAGATCGGCGGCAACGGCACGGGCCTCACGATCCTGCGCTGGCTGCTGAGGATCGTGGTGCCGGGGCTGATCGGCTGGGTGCTGGTGGCCGGGGTGATGGGGTAGAGGGCAAGTTTCGCGGAGAATTGGGACTTGTTTGTCATGCCCGCGCAGGCGGGCATCCAGCGTACGTCGCATGGTTGGCCCGCGAGGGCGCCCGGTCGTGGATGCCCGCTTTCGCGGGCATGACAGTGTGGATTGGGGTGAGGTAATATAATACCTCTGTCGATTTTTCCGCTGTTTCAGGCGGTTTTCGTTGACATGGGCGCGGGCTGAACGTACATGCCGCGCCTCCCGGGCGGCTCTTTGGGCAGCCCGCACCAAAGATAATGAGAAACCATCCCATGAGCACGTTCTCGGCGCGTCCCGCCGACATCAAGAAGAAGTGGGTGCTGATCGACGCCGAAGGGCTCGTCGTCGGCCGCCTTGCTTCGCACATCGCGATGCGCCTTCGCGGCAAGCATCTGGCCACCTTCACCCCGCATATGGACACTGGCGACAACGTCATCGTCATCAATGCGGAGAAGGTCGTTTTCACCGGCCGCAAGCGCGAACAGAAGAATTACTATCACCACACCGGTTTCATCGGCGGCATCAAGGAG
>CAZBPO010000367.1:0-3035 GCA_964493795.1 uncultured Flavobacteriaceae bacterium | reverse complement strand
GATAGCGCACCCATGGGCCGCAGGCCCTCGATCAGCGCCACGGCGGCGGCGGGAATGGTTTCCGCCTCGTCGATCCGCTTCACGATCTCGAGGGCCAGGAGGTTGGGCAGGTCGTCGGGCATCAGGTCCCAAACTAAATGCGCGCCGCAGGGCGGCAAAGGGTTTTGCGCGCTCTTGCCTGCCCCTGGCGCGGCGTCATAAGACCACCGCCTAAGCTTGACCCCAGGACGGATCGATGGCCGGCCATAGCCAGTTCAAGAACATCATGTTCCGCAAGGGCGGACAGGACAAGAAGCGCTCCAAGCTCTTCTCAAAGCTCGCCCGCGAGATCACCGTGGCGGCGAAGTCCGGCCTGCCGGACCCTGCGCATAACCCCAAGCTGCGCGCCGCCATCGCCGCCGCCCGCAAAGAGAACATGCCCAAGGACAATGTCGACCGGGCGATCAAGAAGGCGCTGGGCGGCGACGCCGACAACTACGAAGAACTGCGTTACGAGGGCTATGGCCCCGGCGGCGTGGCCCTGATCGTCGAATGCCTCACCGACAATCGTAACCGCAGCGCCTCCGACGTGCGTTCGCTGTTCTCCAAGTATGGCGGCAATATGGGGGCCGACGGGTCGGTCGCCTTCCTGTTCAACCGTGTCGGGGCCATCGTCTATCCCGCCGCCAAGGGCAGCGCCGACGAGATGCTGGACCAGGCGATCGAGGCAGGGGCCGACGAGGTCGTCTCCACCGACGAGGGGCACGAATTCCTCTGCTCGGTCGAAAGCTTCGGCGAGGTGCGCGACGCGCTTGAAAAGACGCTCGGCACGTCCGAGGCCGCGCGCATCGTCTTCAAGCCGCTCGATACCAGGAACGTCGATGAAGAGATCGCCCGCTCTTTGATGAAGCTCATCGACGCGCTGGACGATCACGACGACGTGCAGCAGGTTTATGCGAACTACGAAATGAGCGACGCCGTGATGGAGAAGCTCGCGGCCGCCTGAGGGACGACGCATGACGGATATCAGCGCCGCCGAGCGCGAGGCCTACGATACCGTCGCCTATCCCACGGCCATCGTCTCGCACATGACGCCCGGCCGCATCGCGGCGTCGGGCCGGTTCTATGGCTGGGCCGCGCCCGATCCGGCCACCGCCTCGGTTCTCGAAATCGGCTGCGGCGACGGGCTGAATATCATCGGCATGGCGGCGGCCGCGCCGGGCGCGCGCCATGTCGGCTTCGACCTTTCCGAACAGGCGATCGTGCGCGGCCAGGCGCTTATCGCCGCCGCCGGCCTCGCCAATGTCGAGCTTGAGGTCGGCGACATCATGGCCTGGCCCGGCCGGGGCGAACGGTTCGACTACATCGTTTGCCACGGCGTTTATGCCTGGGTACCCGAGCCGGTGCAGCGCGCTCTGCTCGATCTCATCGGCGCGTCGCTGGCGCCGGGCGGCGTCGCCTATGTCTCCTACGACGCGCTGCCGGCCGCCGCGCCCAAGGTCGAGATCCAGCGTTACGTCGCCCGCCGCACCGCCCGCATCGAAAGCGTCGAGGCGCGCGTCAGGGCGGCGACCGAAATCCTGGCGACCCTGTCACGCCATCAGGTGCCCGGATCGCGCCTCAAGACCCAGTTCGAGGTTCTTGAGAAGATGCTGCCGTCGTTCGACGCCGCCTATTTCTTCCACGACTGGCTCGCCGACCACTACGCGCCGCCCTCGCTCGCCACGTTCGGGGCCGCCGCAGCGGCGAACGGCCTCAAGGTGGCGGGCGACGCCGGCCTCGCTGATCTGTTCACCCGCGAATTCGACGATGAGGCGCTGGCGCTTCTGGGCGGCACGGATGACTGGGCGGCGCGCGGCGAAACCCTCGATTTCCTGCGCGGGGCCCAGATGTTCCGCCGCAGCTATCTCGTTCGCGCCGACGCGCCGCCGCCGGCCTCGGCGCGGCTGGACGATCTATTCTTCGGCTTCGAGGGTGGCCGCGACGAGGTGGCCGACGAAGAAACCGGCGAGATGCGCACCCGCTACACGGCCGAGATCAGCACCTTCCTCATCCCTACCACGCAAGCGCAGACGACGCTGATGAACGGCTTGTGGGAGGCCCGCCCCGGCGAGCTCTCTTATGCCGACATCGTGGCGCTGCTCGGTGATGACGCGCTCGCAGACGCGACCTTGCGTCATGTCTGCGCCCTGGGGCTCGTCGCCGCGCGGGCGACGCCGCCCGCCTATACGCTGACGCCGGGCGAGCGGCCCACGGCGCTGCCGCTGGCGCGGGCCATGCTGGCCCTCGGCCCGCACGCGATCACCTTGCGTCACGCCCGCCTCGCGCCGAACGAGCCGGCGACCGCCGCCTTCGTCCAGCTCTGCGACGGCACGCGCGACCGTGCGGCGCTGGCCGCCGAGATGTCGGCGCGTCTCGGGCAGCAGATCGGTCTGCAGCAGATCGGGGCGGCGCTGGCCGATATCGCCCAGCGGCGCGTCTTCCTCGCCTGACCCTGCTACAAAGGCGCATGTTCACGATTCGGATCATCGGCCTCGATCCCGGCCTCCGCCGCACCGGCTGGGGCGTGGTCGAGACCGACGGCAATCGTCTGAAACATATCGCCCACGGCACGGTCACCTCGCGCGGAACCGACGATCTGGCGCTGCGCCTCAGGGATCTGCACGAGGGCCTGACGACCATTCTCGAGACCTGGCGCCCCGCTGAAGCCGCCGTGGAGCACACCTTCGTCAACAAAGACCCGGTCGCGACGCTGAAGCTGGGGCAGGCGCGGGCCATCGCACTGCTTGTTCCGGCCCAGGCCGGCCTGCCGGTCGCCGAATACGCGCCCAATCAGGTCAAGAAGTCGGTCGTCGGGGCGGGCCACGCCGAAAAGGACCAGGTGCTGCACATGGTCAAAATCCTGCTGCCCCAATGCGGCGACCCCGCTCCCGACGAGGCCGATGCCCTGCTCTCCGGCCGCAGCGAAGAGCTTGCCATCGCGGCCCGGAACAGCCCGAAATCGGTCTCCCTCTCCGGCCCCGCGGAGGAAATCGACGGCCTCCGCACCGAACTCG
>CAZBPO010000366.1:2442-3040 GCA_964493795.1 uncultured Flavobacteriaceae bacterium | reverse complement strand
GGGTCGAGCACCCCATCGTTCAGGCGCCGATGGGATGGATCGCGCGGGCGCAGCTCGCCTCCGCCGTCTCCAATGCCGGCGGGCTCGGCATCATCGAGACATCGTCCGGCGCACTAAACGAGGTGCGGGCCGAGATCGTGAAGATGCGCGATCTCACCGCCCGGCCGTTCGGCGTGAACATCGCCCAGGCCTTCGTGCGCGACCCCGACATCGTGAAGTTCGTGGTCGATCAGGGCGTGAAGTTCGTCACCACCTCGGCCGGCGACCCCACCCGCTATACCGAGGCGCTGAAGGGCGCAGGCCTCACCGTGTTCCATGTCGTCCCCACGCTGAAGGCGGCGCTGAAGGCCGTTGAGGCCGGGGTCGACGGGCTGGTGGTGGAGGGGGCCGAAGGCGGCGGCTTCAAGAACCCGAAAGACGTCTCGACCATGGTGTTGCTGCCGCTGATCCGCGAGCGCACCGACGTGCCGCTGATCGCAGCAGGCGGCATCACCTGCGGCCGCACCATGGCCGCCGCCTTCGCGCTGGGCGCGGAAGGCGTGCAGATGGGCACGCGCATGGTCTCGGCGGCGGAATCCCCGGTGCACGAAAACTGGAA
>CAZBPO010000366.1:0-2432 GCA_964493795.1 uncultured Flavobacteriaceae bacterium | reverse complement strand
GAACGCCATCATCGCGGCCGAGGAGACCGGCACCGTCTTCCTCAACCGCTTCGGCAGCCCGGCGCTCAGGGCCCTGCGCACCGAAAAGACCACGCGGCTCGAGCGTGACCTCACGCCCGACTACAAGGGGCCGCCCGTGATGGCCGAATTCGGCAACGCGAAAGACCTCTATTTCGTCGGCGACATGGAGGCCTCGATCGCGCTCTCCGGCCAGGTCGCCGGCCGCATCGACAGCGTGAAGGGCGTCAAACAGATCATCGACGAGACCGTGGCCGAATTCGCCCGCGTCGCCGGCGAACTCGGCAAGGCCGCGTCAGCCTGAGAGCGCCCAGGGCTGCGCGCCCGCCGCCGACGCCGCGCTGACCAGCCGCGTTTCGCTCAAAACAGGCGCGCCCGGCTCGCGCATCGGCCCGGTCGCGACGAAATTCGCCGCAGCCGCGTCGGGCGTCACCGTCACCAGCGTGTAGCCCTTGTTGGTCGCGTCGCACCACGCGAGGCCCTCGTTGAACCCTGTCAGCGCGGCCTCGCGCTCGCCCGGCGCGGCGTTGCCCAGCAGCACCTCGACGCCCGGCGAGGCGACGGCAGTGCAGCCGATCTCGACGCCGGCCAACCGCCCTCCGGAACCGGGCAGATGGTTCGCCCAGGCGTTATGACTGTCGCCGGTCAGGACCAGCGCATTATTGGCGTTGGCCTGAAGCGAAGCGAGGAAGCGTTCCCGCGCGACCGGATAGCCGCCCCACATATCCAGCGCGAAGGGCAGGCCCTCCATCACCATGCGGCTGCGCAAGCCCATCATCGCCTTCTGCGCGTCGGTCGCCTCGTCGGGCAGGAAGCGCGACATTTCCGGCGGCGGGTTGACGATGCCGACCAGCACCTGCTGCGCCACGATCTGCCAGGGTATGCCGGCGCCCTTCGAACGTTTCAGCTCCGAATCCAGCCAGGCCTCCTGGGTCTTGCCCAGCATGGTCCGACTCGGATCGGCCAACGGACCGTCGCGGAAGGCCGCGATCGCGTTGGAAACCGTGGCCTCGTCCTTGCCGAGCAATTCCGCAAAGCTGTTGTAGCTGAGCTGACGCGAGCGGCCGATCAGCCGGGTATCCAGCGCCAGAATGGTCGCCAGCCCGCCCCAGTCGAACCGGCGATAGATCGCCAGACGATCTTTCTGGGTCTGGCGCACCGGCATCCAGTCCAGATAGGCGGCGACGGCGCGGGCGCGGCGTTCGACCCACGAACCTTGCGTTTCTTCGTCATGGTTCTGCGCGCCGTCGCGCCATGTGTCGTTCGCGAGCTCGTGGTCGTCCCACACCGTCACCCACGGCTTCAGCCGATGCAGTTCCTGAAGATCGGGATCGTCCCGATAGCGGGCATAACGGCGGTGATAGTCCGACAACGTCACCAGCTCGGTCTCCGGCGCGATCACCCGTTCGGGCACGGCCTGCTGCTCGGTCGGGTATCTGCCGCGCCGATATTCATAGATGTAGTCGCCCAGATGCACGCACAGCTCGATCTCGGGCCGCGCCGCCGCATCGCGATAGGCATGGAAATAGCCGAACGGCAGGTTCGAGCATGACATCTGGGCGAACGAGAACGACGCGGCGCCCTTGTCGGGGGCCGTGCGGGTGAACCCGGTCACCCCCGGCCCGTCGGCCGCGACGAACCGATAAGCATAAGGACGCCCCGGCGCGAGCCCGGTGACGTCGACCTTCACGCAAAAGTCCCGCGCGGGCGAAACCTCGGCCACGCCGGATTTCACGATAAGGGTGAAGGTCTCGTCCTCGGCCACCTCCCAGCCCACGCGGCCACGGCCGGCGTCGGCTGTGACGAGGCGCGTCCACAGGATGACCGCGCTCTGCAGCGGATCGCCCGACGCGACGCCATGCGTGAACATGCCATGCGACAAGCCCTTGGCGTTGGCGATGCCGCCGAAACCCAAGGTTCCCGCGGCCGACATGCCGCCTGCAATCAAACCGCGCCGTGAAATCACAAGAGACATCGTTTCCCCGCCTGTCGGCCCAGTTTGGCCGGTCGGAGGGGCAAATCCCACTAACTTGACGCGTCAGATCGCGTGAAAGTTTTACGTCGCCGTTGTGAAACGCCGCCATTTCGCCTATGTGACGCGCGGCCTTCGTCGGCAGCGTAAGGGGTTTTCAAGACCCGCCGGCGAAAAAAACGGCCGCAACCCAACCAACCGGACGCCCAGATTTACGCGGGGAGTTCATTGAAACCCCGTGACGGCGCGCGTGTTTTCGCGTGGCCGCGCGTGAATTTGCGAGTGTTTGACGTGACGACTTTCGAGAGCCTCAGGCTCGACCGCCCCCTGCTCGACGCCCTGTCGGCCGAGGGCTACACGGCCCCCACGCCCATCCAGGCGCAGGCCATTCCCCACGTGCTGGAAGGCAAGGATCTGCTCGGCATCGCCCAGACGGGCACCG
>CAZBPO010000365.1:0-3072 GCA_964493795.1 uncultured Flavobacteriaceae bacterium | reverse complement strand
GCCTCGGTGTCGGTCTCGCCGGTGCGGATGCGCACCACGTGGTCGAGCGGGTAGACGAAGATCTTTCCGTCGCCGATCTGGCCGGTCTTGGCCTTGGAGACGATCGCCTCGATCACCGCGTCGACCGCTTCGGTCTTCACGGCGACTTCCAGCTTCAGCTTGGGCACGAAGCTGATCGCGTACTCGGCGCCACGATAAATCTCGGTATGGCCCTTCTGGCGGCCATAGCCTTTGACCTCTGTGACGGTGAGGCCCATGACGCCGAGGGCGGTAAGCGCCTCGCGGACCTCGTCCAGCTTGAACGGTTTGATGACGGCGGTGATGAGCTTCATTCAGCCCCCCTTGCTTGCTGCGTCCGCCCCAAGGACGCGGATTTGGTGACGTAAGCCGTTCGAAGGAATCAAGAGCCGTGCCAGACGCCGGAAAGTCTGCAAGATATTGATTTTTATATATTTTTTAGAATCGACCTGTGGATAAGACCGGCAAAGGGGTTTGTGTGTGATTAAATGTTCATCACTGATATTTTGATGCCTATATTTTGTGCTTTCGGTCCGGGCTGGACGCCGGAGCCGCAGTGGCGCACAGGAAGCGCCTCATGAACGCCCCGCGCGAAACCGAAATCCTGATCTCCGGCGGCGGCTTCGCCGGCCTTGCCCTGGGCCTGGCGCTGGCGGGCGCGGGTTACGCCGCCACCATCGTCGAGGCCGGCGACATGGACGCGGCCCTCGCCCCCGCCTTCGACGGCCGGGTTTCGGCGATCGCGCCCGATGTCCGACGGATGCTCGAAACGCTTGGCGTCTGGGGCGGCGTCGCCGAGTTCCAGACCGTCACCGACATCGTCGTCTCGGGCGGTACGGTCGAGGGCGGGGCGTCGCCCTTTTTCCTACATGTCGGCGAGGCCGACGGCGACGCACCGGCCTTCGACATGGTCGAGAACCGTTTTCTCCGCGCCGCGCTTCTGGCGCGCGCCCGGACAGCCACAGGACTGACCCTGATCAGCGGAACACGGATCGCGACGGCGGCCAGCTCGACCGGCGGCGTGACCGCCACGCTCGCCAGCGGCGAAACGATCGCCGCCCGGCTGCTGGTCGCCGCCGAGGGCCGCGACAGTCCGTTGCGCGAGGCCTTCGGCATCGCGACATCGGGCTGGAGCTATCGCCAGTGGGGCATCGTGTGCACCGTGGAACACGAGCGCGCGCATGAAGGCGTGGCGCAGGAATACTTCCTGCCGTCGGGCTCGTTCGCGATCCTGCCCATGACCGGCCACCGGTCGTCGCTGGTCTGGACCGAGCGCGAGGACCTGGCCCCGGCCTTCCTGGCGCTCGACGAGGCCGATTTCAACGCCGAGGTGGCGCGGCGTTTCACCGATTATCTGGGCCAGACGCGGGTCGTCGGCGCGCGCTTCGGTTATCCGCTGTCGACCCAGCTTGCGCGCGACTACATCGCGCGGCGGTTCGCGCTGATCGGCGACGCCGCCCATGTGGTGCATCCGCTGGCCGGTCAGGGCCTCAATCTCGGCCTCCGCGACGCCGCTGCTCTGGCCGAGGCCGTCGCCGACGCCGGCCGGCTCGGTCTCGACATCGGCTCGGCCGCCCCGCTCGAGGCCTATCAGCGCCGCCGCCGCATCGACGCCACGCTGATGGCCGCGACGACCGACGCGCTCAACCGTCTGTTCTCGAACGATGTCGCGCCGCTGCGCGCGATCCGCGAAACCGGGCTTGGCCTCGTCAACGCGATCCCGCCGCTGCGCCGGCTACTCGCCCGCGCCGCCGGCGGCGCCGCCGCCGACGCCCCCCGCCTGCTGAAAGGCGAAGCGCTTTAGCGCTCAGCCGACGCGTCCCTAGCGCAGCCTCAGCCGGTCGACGTCCTGATAGAAGGCGCGGGCCTCGGCCAGCACGATCTGGCGTCGGGCCTCGTCGGCGGCCTCCTGGCTGAGATGGTTCTTGCCCGCGAAGCGCCAGATCGTCCGCCCGAACCGCTCGAAGGTTTCCGGCTGCGGCGTGCGCGCGTCGATCTCGGCGACCGTCATGTAGAAATGCGCCAGCGGGTCCTTGGCCTGCCGGTCCTGCTCGGCGCGCCAGGCCAGCTTGCGCGTTTCGACGCGGTCGAACCACGCCTTGATCCGATGGCGCGACCCGGCCAGCACGATCAGGACGAAACACCCTGCGGCCGCCCACAACAGATCGGGATTGACGCTGAACATCAGCCGCGCCCGCCCAGTTCGCGCAGATAGGGCCAGCTATAAAGCCCCGTCGCGTGGCCGTCGTCGAACACGATCCGCACCGCGTAATTGCCGACGCGCTCGATGCGTTCGATCGCGACATTCGCCTTGCCGGTGATCGGCGGGGGCTTCGCGCCGCCATGCCCGCGCACCTCGGCCGAAGGCGAGTTCACGCGCAACGCCTCGGCGCTGATCGAGACGCCCGCGCCGTCGTCGAAGTCGATCTCCAGAATGCGCTCCGCGCGCCGATAGCGCAGCTCCACCGGCCACGGCGTCGCGCTGGCCGGCGCCGCCTTCATCGCGCGCGCCGCTCCGCATCGCTCAGCTCGCGCGCTTCGCCGATCAGCATCACCGGAATGCCGTCGCGAACGGGAAAGGCGAGACCCGCCTGCCGGCTGATCAGCTCCTGCTTTTCGCGGTCGTAGCTCAGCGGCCCGCGCGTCTGCGGGCAGACCAGGATTTCGAGAAGTTTGGGATCGGCGTCCATGTGCGGGCGTCCTTGAGAGTTCAGTTGATCGTGCCGCCGCCGGGAACCCCGCCTGCGAGCCCCGCCTCGGCGACCGCGACCTCCATCAGCGTAAAGGCCACGTCCGTCCGGTCGGTCAGGCTTTCCGCCTCCAGCAGCGCCTGCTTTTCGGCCGGGGCCAGAGGGGCCAGCATGGCGAAGGCGTTGATCAGCACTTCGACCGGGGCTTTCTCCACCCACGACCAGTCGATCTGGACCGCGATGGCCTTCAGATACAGGCGCAACGCCGACAGATACCGCCCCCGGTCAAAGCGCGCCTCCTGCTCTGCGGGGTCGGTCTCGGTGAAATCGGCGGTGAAGGGGGCGTAATCGGCGCGGATCTGGC
>CAZBPO010000364.1:0-3073 GCA_964493795.1 uncultured Flavobacteriaceae bacterium | reverse complement strand
GGGGAACGAACCGCCCCTACCCCGGCTGCGGCAGCACCATCGCGCCGCGCTTCGTCACCACCATCGTGTGCTCGAACTGCACGGTGGGCCGGGCCGGCGCGCCGACCAGCGTCCAGCCGTCACCGGTCTCCTCCGCCCATTCCGCGCCCAGCGACAGGAACGGCTCGATGGTGAAGACCAGCCCTTCATGCATCACGCGCTTGTCGCCCGGCACATACCAGGTGGGAATCTCGCCCGGCTCCTCGTGCAGCGCGCGCCCCACCCCGTGGCTGGCGAGGTTCCGCACCAGCGAATAGCTGTTCTTCCTCGCGAAGGTCTCCACCGCCTTGCCGATGGCGTTCAGCTTCGCGCCCGTCTTCACCTGCCCGATGCCGGCCCACAGCGCGCGTTTACCGTCGCGCGTCAGCCGCTCGATTTCCGGCGCAGCCACGCCCACGATGCAGCTCGCCCCGGTATCGGCGAAATAGCCGTCCTTCTCGGCCGACACATCGATATTCACCAAATCCCCGTCACGGATCACCCGGCCGCCGGGCACGCCATGCGCGATCTCCTCGTTCACGCTGATGCAGGTCGCGCCGGGAAAGCCATAGGTCAACTCCGGCGCCGAACGCGCGCCCGCGCTCGCCAGCAGCTTCGCGCCCAGCGCGTCCAGCTCGCCCGTGCTGATGCCCGGCCGCAGCGCCTCCTGCATGGCGCGCAGCGTGTTCGCCACGATGCGTCCGATCACGCGCAGCTTCTGCAGGTCTTCGTCATTGCCGATGGTCATGGCCCTATCCTACCGCCAGAACGCCTTCCAGAAACGCCTCGCAGCGCCCGGTCAGCGTCACTCTGTCGCCTTTCAGTTCGCAGATCACCGTGCCGCCGCGCGGGCTTATCTGCCGCGCTGTCAGTCTGTCGCGCCCCAGCCGCTTCGCCCAATAGGGCATCAGCTTGCAATGCGCCGAACCCGTCACCGGGTCTTCCGGAATGCCGTGATTGGGTGCGAAGAAGCGCGAGACGAAATCATAGCGATCGTCGTCCGACGGGGCGGTGGCGATCAGCCCGCGCATCCCCAGCTCGCTCAGCAACGGCCCCAGCGCGCCCTGCGGCGTCAGCGCCCGCACCACCGCCGCGTCGTCGAACACGATCATCAGATCGGGCGCGGTGAACACCTCCGCCGGCGCCGGCGTGCCCATCGCCGCGGCTACCCTCGCCCCGATCTCATCCGCGCCGTCCGGCGTTGCGGCGGCGATGGCCGGGAAGTCCATCGTCATCAGGTCGCCCTCGCCGCGCGTCACGGTCAACGGCCCCGAGCGCGTGTCGAAAGTCACCGCATCCAGCGACGGCGCGACGTGATTGAACACCACATGCGCGCTGGCCAGCGTGGCGTGACCGCAAAGGTCCACCTCCATCGCCGGCGTGAACCAGCGCAGGCCATAGCGCCCCGGCGCGGTCTCCACGAAGAACGCCGTCTCCGAAAGATTGTTCTCCGCCGCGATTTTCTGCATCAGCGCATCGTCCAGCCAGGCGCGCAGCGGCACGATGGCCGCCGGATTGCCCTCGAACGGCGCATCCGCGAAGGCGTCGATCACCCATTGCCTCAAGGTCATGGCGTCAATCCATGCATATGGTTCAGCGGTCCGTGACCATGCCCCAGACCGGGCGCGGTTTCGATGGCCCGCATCACATAGGCGCGCGCGCCGCGCACCGCCTCCACCGCCGTCGCGCCCTTGGCCAGCCCTGATGCGATGGCCGAGGCCAGCGTGCAGCCCGTCCCATGCGTGTGGCGGCTTTCGATGCGCGGGCCCTCGAAGCGCTCGACGCCCCCAGCCGTCACCAGCAGGTCCACGACCATATGGCCGCTCAGATGCCCGCCTTTCATCAGCACCGCGCGCGGCCCCATGGCGAGCAGCGCGCGCCCGGCCTCTTCCATGGCCGCCGGGTCCGCGATCTCCGCGACGTCCAGCAAGGCGGCCGCTTCGGGCAGGTTGGGCGTGACGATCGCGGCGCGGGGAAACAGCGTCCGGCGCATCGCCTCCACGGCGCTCTCGTCGATCAGCCGCGCGCCGCCCTTGGCCACCATCACCGGGTCGACCACAAGCGGCGCGTCCGGCGCGTGTTTCGCCAGCGAGGCGGCCACCGTCTCGATCGTGCCCGCGCTGTGCAGCATGCCCGTCTTCACCGCATCCGCGCCGATATCGATCAGGCACGCCGCCATCTGGTCGGCGATGGTCTCGTCGGGAATGACATGCACGCCATGCACGCCGCGCGTATCCTGCACGGTGATCGCGGTCACCGCCGTCATGGCGAAGACGCCATGCATGGTCGCCGTCTTGATATCGGCCTGAATGCCCGCCCCGCCGCCGGAATCCGACCCGGCGACGATCAGCAATCGCTTCACGAGGCTTTGCCTTTAAGCATGGCCTTGTCCGAAAATCGGCCACCACTTTTCGGGGCCATGCTTATGCCGCCTTCTCGATCACCGAAACGATCGAGCCGACCACGCGCTTCACCAGCTTCTCGTCGTCGCCCTCGGCCATCACGCGGATGACCGGCTCGGTGCCCGACTTGCGGATCACGACGCGGCCCTGCGCGCCCAGTTCGCGCTCGATGCGCTCGATCTCCGATTTCACCGCGTCGATCTCCAGCGGAGAGCCGTTGCGATAGCGCACATTCTGCAAAAGCTGCGGCAGGGGCTCGAAGACGTGGCAGACCTCGCTCGCCCGCTTGCCGCTCTCCACGATCGCGGCGCAGACCTGTAACGCGGCGATCAGCCCGTCGCCGGTGGTCGAGAAGTCGCCGACGATGATATGGCCCGACTGCTCGCCGCCCAGATTCATACCCCGGGCCTTCATCTGCTCCATGACATAGCGGTCGCCGACGCCGGCCCGCACCAGCTCCATGCCCGCCGCGCCCAGCGCGCGCTCCAGGCCCAGATTGGACATGATGGTCGCCACCAGCCCGCCGCCCTTCAGCCGGCCCTCGGCCTTCCAGCGCAGCCCCACCAGGCCCAGGATCTGGTCGCCATCGACCACATGGCCCTTCTCGTCCACGATCACCACGCGGTCGGCATCGCGCTGGACGGCGACGCCGA
>CAZBPO010000363.1:0-3074 GCA_964493795.1 uncultured Flavobacteriaceae bacterium | reverse complement strand
TGTCCGACGGCATGGACCGCCGCCTGGTGATCCTGCCGGTCGCCTCGCTGGCGTCGCTCGCCGCGATCGGCGTGGCGCTCGCCTCGGGGCACGGGGCGGGCTGGCCGATCTACACGCTCGCCGTGGCGTTCGGCGGCACGGCGTTCCTGTTGAACATGCTGTCCTCGGCGCACATGAACGACCGCGTGCGGAACGAGGACATGACCGAAGCGGCGGGCGCCAGCTTCCTCGTCTATGGCATCGGATCGGTGGTCGGCCCGCTGACCGCCTCGGCCGCGATGTCGTGGCTGGGGCCGGCGGGCCTGTTCTGGCACGCCGCCCTGATCCTCGGTCTCTTCGCCGCCTTCACATTCACCCGCCTGCTGATCCGCGAGGCGGCGAAGCCGGACGACGAGGCGGCTTAGGCCTCGTCGCCGTCGTCGAGCGACGTGTCGGGCTCGACATGGCCGCCTTCGTTGATCTCGGCGTCGGTCTCCGCCGTGTCCAGCAGCTCCTCGCCCTCGGCCAGCGTATCGCTCGCCGGACGCAGCGTGTTGGGCCGGGTGCGCTTGGCGGCGCGCGACTTCTCGCGGTTGGCCTTCTCGATCGCCTGGTCCAGCTCGATCTGGCTGCACAGGCCCAGCGTCACCGGGTCGGAAGCCTTCAGGTTCGAGCTGTTCCAGTGGGTGCGGTTGCGCACCTTGTCGATGGTCGCCTTGGTGGTGCCGACCAGCCGGCCGATCACCGCGTCGGGCAGTTCAGGATGGTTGCGCACCAGCCAGAAGATCGCATCGGGCTTCTCCAGCCGCTTCGAGACGGGCGTATAGCGCGCGCCCTTGCGCGGCTTCTGCAGCGCCGTCACCAGCGCGTTGGTCTGCAGCTTCAGCTTGTGCGCCGGGTCCTTCTCGCCCGTTTCGATCTCTTCGCGCGTCAACTGGCCCATCAGCACCGGGTCGACCGGCTTCATGTGCTGGGCGGTCTCGTCGTCGGCGATCGACTGCACTTCCAGCGGGTGCAGCTGGGTGAAGTCCGAGATCTGGTCGAACGTCAGAATCGTGTTCTGCAACAGCCACTTGGCGGTGGCTTTGGGCATGATGGGCGCGGTCATAGTCTTCCTCCGTCACGGGACGCGGGAGCTTCCGCGTTCCGCCCGCATGAGAATGTCCATGTCGGGAATACCCGCCCGATATAGCTCACCGGGCGGCCGAGTCCAACCCTGAGGCTAACCCACCGTCAGCACGATCTTTCCGGCATGCGCCCCGCTGGCCATCCGGGCATGCGCCTCAGCGACCTGCTCCATTGGGAAGACGCGGTCGATCACCGGCGCGATCCGGCCCGATTCGACCAGCGGCCAGGCGTCGCGCATCACGCCCGCCGCCACGTCGGCCTTCTGCTCCGCCGTTCGGGCGCGCAATGTCGAGGCCATGATGCTCAGCCGCCGCAGCAGCACGGGCAGCATGTTCACGCTGACATTCGAACCGTTCTGATAGGCGATGTTCACCACACGCCCCTCCAGCGCCAGGCTGTCGATATTCTTCTGCAGATAGTCGCCCCCGATCATGTCGAGGATCACGTCGACGCCCTTGCCGCCGGTCTCCTCCTTCACGATCGCCACGAAATCCTCCGACTTGTAGTCGATGGCCCGGGCGGCCCCGAGTTTCCGGCCCAGCGCCACCTTGTCGGGCCCACCGGCGGTGGTGAAGACCCGGTGCCCGCGCGCCGCATAAAGCTGGATCGCCGTCGTGCCGATGCCGCTGGCCCCGCCATGGACCAGCAGCGTTTCCCCGGCCTTCAGCCGCGCCCGGTCCGACACGTTGGTCCATACGGTGAAGAAGGTCTCGGGGGCCGCCCCGGCCTGTTCCCACGACAGGATGTCGGGCTTGGGCAGGCACGAGCCCTCGGGCACGACGCAGTATTCGGCATAGCCGCCGCCGGCCACCAGCGCGCAGATGGCGTCGCCGACGCGCCAGCGCGTCACGCCCTCGCCAAGCGCTACGATCTCGCCGGCGCATTCCAGACCCAGAATGTCGGTCGTGCCCTTGGGCGGCGGATAGACGCCCATCACCTGTCCCAGATCGGCGCGGTTCAGCGCCGTCGCCTTCACCCGCACCAGCACCTCGCCCGGACCCGGCTGCGGCGTCGGCGCCTCGACGAGAACGGGCTTGGCGTCGATCGCGCGCACGGCGCGCATGGCGGAGGGCAGGGTGGTCATGTGACAGCCTCTTGCGGGCGGGATGGCGGAGAGGGACACTTTGTTCGCCTTGCGCCCGATCGCAAGGGCAGGGAGGACGATATGCCGCTCGACACCGACGATCTCGCGCCGCCGCCCAAGGCCCCCCGGCTGGACCTTGAGGTCATGTCGGTCGAGGCGCTGACGGCGCGCATCGCCGAGCTGGAGGCCGAGATCGCCCTTATCCGGACGCTGATCGATTCGAAGAAAAAGTCGCGCGCCGCCGCCGATTCGATCTTCAGCCGCTAGCGTCGGGAGGCGATTTCAACCTGTGCGTGCGAATTTAGGGCCGCATTAACTATTTCTGCCGTAACGTAATCTTGGGTGCCCACCGCCCGGACATCGAATTTCATGTCCTCTTCCTGATGTCTTCCTGCAACTGACTTCCGGGGCCGGCCCTTCACCGGCCCCTTTTTCATGCGGCCATTAAGCATCCGCCGGGTCTTGGCTTGCGCCGAAAGCCCCTGCCTGACGAGATCGGGCGACCCATTAAGGGACGTTAAGACCCGGCGCGGCCTTTGCATGATGCCGGGTTCGAAAACACCAGTTGGATCAAGGCGGGACATATGTCGGGGGCGATGTTCGAAGGGCAGCTGAGCGACCCTTCTCTTAACGAAAGCACGATGCAGGCCCGGGCGCTGGGTTTCGTGCGCTCAGAACTGTTTCGCCGCGCCTTCACGGGCGGCATGGCGATGGTCGAGGAGACCGCGACCTATCTCGATGGCCCCGGCCGCGAGGAATCGCGCGGCCTGCCGCGCCGCGCCGCGCTGGCCTATGCGGGCGAGAGCATGCGTCTGACGACGCGGCTGATGCAGGTGGCCTCGTGGCTGCTGGTCCAGCGGGCGGTCGCCGTCGGCGACCGAAC
>CAZBPO010000362.1:0-3081 GCA_964493795.1 uncultured Flavobacteriaceae bacterium | reverse complement strand
TCGAAGGCAAGGTGTGGGGCAAGCCGCCGGCGGAGGTCGCCGCGACGACGGATTAGACGTTCAGCACCACGCCGCCCAGGATCGAGGCGTAGTGGCACACCGCCGCCGCCAGCACAAAGACGTGCCAAACCGCGTTCTGATAGCGCAGCCCGTCCCAGACGTGGAAGATCACGCCGACGCTGTAGAGGACCCCGCCCATGCCCAGCAGGATCGCCGAGGCCAGCGGCAGGTCGGCGATCACGCCGGCCAGGATCGCCGCGCCGCCCCATCCCAGCGCCAGATACATCCAGATCATCAGCCGCTCATAGCGCCCGGGCAGGAACAGCTTGATGCCGGCGGCGACGAAAGCCAGCGTCCACAACACGCTCACGGCCACGATACGCCAGCCGGGCGCGCCCTGGAACGCGAACGGGGTGCAGGACCCGGCGATCATGATGAAGATCGAGGCGTGATCGAACCGCCTCAGCCACGATGTCCGCTTGGCCGGCCGGATGGCGTTGTAGAGAAACGACGCCGTCCACATCAGCAGCAGGCCGAAACAATAGATCGAGGCCGTAACGATGGGCGTCGCGCGGCCCATGATCCCGGCGATCACGATCAGCACCGCGCCGGCGGCGATGGCGAAGGCGATCCCGGCCGTGTGCACGGCCATGTCGGCGAGATACTCGTTCCGGCTGATGGCCCGCGCGCTCATTGCCCTAGGAATGCGCTGTATCGTCGCGCGCGGCAAGGGCTGCGCGCCTGACTCTTTTGTCATATGAGGCGCCCATGTTCACATTCGCGCCCATCCTCGAAGACCGCATCCTGCGCCTTGAACCCTTTGTCGAAGCGCATCGCGAGGGCCTGCGCGCGGCCGCCGACGACCCCGATCTCTGGCGTTACCATCCGCTCAACCAGAACGGCGTCAGCTTCGACCTCTATTTCGATCACAGCCTCCGCGAAACGGCCGCGGGCCGCGACTGTGCTTTCACCGTTTTCGACAAGGCGACGGGGCGAATCGCGGGGTCGTCCAGCTATCTGGCCATCGTGCCGCCGCACAGGCGGCTCGAAATCGGCTCGACATGGTACGCCAAGCGCTTCCAGGGCGGGCACGTCAACCCGGCCGCCAAGCGCCTGCTCATCGGTCATGCGATCGAGGCGCTGGGGTGGAACCGCGTCGAGTTCAAGCTCGATGCGCGCAACGCCCGTTCGCGGGCGGCGATGAGAAAGCTTGGCGCGGTCGAGGAGGGCGTTCACCGCGCCCATATGATCCTGCCCGACGGTCACATTCGCGACAGCGTCTGGTTCAGCGTCACCCCGGCCGACTGGCCCGCCGTGAAGGCGGGGCTCGACGCGCGGCTCGCCTAGCCGGTCGCCCGGCCAAAACTCGTTTCAGGGGCCTGCGCCATGGCGGGGTCGCCCCCCACCTCCTCGCACCAGGTCTTGAAATAGGTGAGGTTGTGCCACCCGAACGTGTGCGTCAGCGGCACGTCCGCTGCGTCGCGCCCCAGCGCGAACAGGATGCGGCCGGTCATCGGTCTGTTGTTGCGGGGGTCGAAATCCCACCAGCGCCCGCCCAGATAGACGCGCATCCAGGCCGCGAAATCCATCGGCGCATAGGGCGGCTTCTGACCGATATCGCTGATCAGTCCGGTGCAGTACTGGGCCGGGATATTCATGGCGCGGCTCAGCGCGATGGCCAGATGCGTGAAGTCGCGGCACACCCCGATCCGCTCGCCATGCGCTTCGGCGGCGGTGCGTGTCGGGCGCGCCGTGCCGTAGTCGAATGTGAGATGCCGGTTGGCATAGTCGCAGATCGCCTGCACGCGCGCCCAGCCGCCTTCGATCCCGGCGAACAGGCGCCAGGCTTCCTGCATCAGCAGGTCTGATTCGCAAAAGCGGCTGGGCAGCAGATACTCGATCACCTCGGGCGGCAGGCGCTCCGCGTCGTGCTGTGCGGCGGTGCGGTCCCAGTCGTCCGGCACGCCCCCGTCATGGATGACATTGGCCATCCCGAACCGCGTTTCGCCTGGGGCGAGCATCAGGCGGCTGCACACATTGCCGAAGCCGTCGCGATAGCGGGTCACGGCCGTCGCAGGTTCCACGACCAGCTCATCCGGGCGCTCCAGATCGCCCGCGCGCGAGGGATGCACGCTCAGCATCGCGACCATCGGGGTGGCGACGGGCACATACAGCCCGATCTCACACCCGATCTTGATGCGCATGGCGGATTGGCTCCGGACGAGACTGAGAGCGGCGGACATGATGGCGCGATTTTCCGTTGGGAACAGCGGAAGAACGCGTGGCTCGCCTCAGGGGTTCCTGAGCGCCGGTCCAGTCTCGTCCGGGCAGGGAATGGTGGACGATGCTGGGATTGAACCAGCGACCCCTCCCGTGTGAAGGGAGTGCTCTCCCGCTGAGCTAATCGTCCTGACCAAGCGGAGGGCGCGGGAATAGTCGCCCTTAGCCTCCAGTGTCAAGCTTGGCGGCGATCCTGGCCAGCGCCGGCTCCAGCCCGTCATACCCGTCCAGCAGCGCTGCGGCCCCGAATCCGGCCGGGTCGAACTGGGTGTAGCCGAATGTGAAGATGACGGATGGGACGGCGGCGTTGCGGGCGGTTTCGGCGTCGACTTCGCTGTCTCCGATCATCACCGCCCGCGCCGGGTCGCCGCCGATCCGCTTTACGGTCTCCAGCAGGTGGCGGGGATTTGGCTTGCGGACATCCAGCGTGTCCGCGCCCAGAACCGCGCTGAAAAAGCCGCTGAGATCCAGCGCGTCCAGCAGCGACACGGCCAGCGCTTCGGGCTTGTTGGTGCAGACGCCCAGATGGTGCCCGGCCGCTTTCAGCCGCGTCAGCGTCTCGCGCGCGCCGGGAAACGTCACCGAGGCGTCGGCGATGTGGTCGCCGTAATAGGCGATGAAATAGTCGAAATGAGCGTCGATTTCGGCGGGATTCACCGGCCCCCCCGTCACGTCGAAGCCGCGCTCGATCAGCGCCCGCGCCCCGCGCCCCACCATGTGACGCACCTCGTCCGGCGGCACCGGGGGGCGGCCGGCATGCACCAGAACGGCGTTCATCGCGCCCGCCAGATCGGGGGCGGT